>DATFJY010000167.1:0-33542 GCA_035268905.1 Desulfotignum sp. | reverse complement strand
GACGAGGTGGGGGAACTGGTGTTCAGAACCCCCCGCATGATGTATGCATATTACGCCAATCCTGAAAAAACAGCAGAGACCATAAAAAATGGTTGGCTTTATACCGGAGATTTACTAAAGAAGGACAAGGATGGATACTTCTATATTGTGGACCGTATGAAAGACATGATTACCAGCGGTGGTGAAAATATTTATCCGGTGGAGATAGAGGATGCGCTCATGGACCATCCGGATATCGATGATGTGGCCTGTATCGGATACCCCGACGACCGGCTGGTGGAAATCGTGATGGCGGTTGTACAGCTCAAGGATGGGCGCAATATGACAGAAGCGGATGTGATTGCATTTGCCAAAACCAAACTGTCGTTGTACAAGGTTCCCAGAAAGGTGATTTTTGATGCAGTTCCCAGAAATCCCACGGGAAAATTGATGAAACCCCAGCTCAGACAGAAATATACCGGCCGCAAAGAGGCGTTCAAGCAGCTGGTATAGGTTCCAGACCAAAGTTGCAACCAGTGCGGATGCAAAGGGCCCGCCGCACTGACAACAGTATAACTTTAACCGTAAGGAAAGGAACAGACATTATGAGATTTCCAACAATTTTTGGCTTTTTGCTGGTATTGACGGTGGCCGTCTTCACGTTAACAGGTTCCGTTCTGGCTGCTGCCCCATCCCTTGACAAATGGAAACCGGATTTCGACCCCAAAGGGGCCAAATACCGGTGTATTGTTTCCAATGTTTCCACACCTGCCCTGGTGGGTACCCATGCCGGCTTTGAAATGCGGGATGAATTGTGGAAACGTACCAATGGCCAAATTTATATTGATTTTAAACCCCTTTCCATTCTGGGCGGCGAGGTGGAGGTGCTCAACATGCTTCAGATGGGCGCCATCCAGGGCATGGGTGTTTCTTCTGTGGCATCCACCAACCTGGGTCCCCGGTTCGGTATCGTCAACCTGCCGTTTCTGGTGGATTCCTTTGAAAAACTGGACAAGTTCATCGCCAATGAAAAATTGTTCAACCATTTTCTGAACGCCATGGACCATCAGGGAATTACGGGTCTGGATATTACCGGGTACGGCCACTATGGCTGGGCCACCACCGAACCGGTGAGAACCATTGCAGATGCCAAAAAAATCAAATTCAGAACCGCTGAGGCTGCGGTGAATCAGTTGTCATACAGGAACTGGGGATTCAACCCGGTTGCCATGCCCTGGCCCGATGTCCAGGTGGCCCTGAAACAAGGCGTCATCACCGGACTGGACCATACCCTGGCTGTGTGCAACCTGACCAAAAAATTTGAAGTGGCCAAATATTTTACCGAAATCAACTATGCCCAGGGCCTGTTTATCTGGATTTTCAACAAGGCCTGGCTGGCCAGCCTGCCGGCGGATCTCAGGCAGACATTCATCGAAACGGTGAATGACGTCAGTGCCGCCAACCGGGAAAGAACTGCTGTCTGGGAACAGGAGAACAAAAAGGCTGCCCAGGCGGACGGGGTGGAATTTATCCAGCTGCCTGAAGCGGAAATGCAGATTCTCAAAGACCAGAGCCAGGCAACCTATGAAAAATATGCGCCAGAAATTAATAAATTATACCCGGGAGATACCTATAAACCGGATAATTTTCTCAAGGAAGTGCAGGATTTTTTGAGCGAATAAAACCAGGCATCTGTCGTGGTCGGGCCTGGGGTGTTGTGCAGGCCTGACCGCACCTTGACAGACCGACTCGCACACTTGTTTACAAATATTCAGCACAAGGGTTTGTGTTATGCGCGGGAGATTTTTCAAGAAACTGGATAAGGCGGCCAGCCATGTGGAAGAGTGGACCCTTTTCATCATTGTCATGGCGGCGTTGATCTCTTTGTTTTTCAATGTGGTGTTGCGATATGGCTTCAATTACACCCTTGCCTGGAGCGAAGAACTGGTCCGGATTGTGATCATCTATTCCACCTTTGTGGGGGCCAGTGTGGCGGTCAAGCAAAGGGCCATGATCCGAATTGATGCCATTGTCCAGATTTTTCCGAAACTGAAAACAGGCCTGACCTTTTATACCAACATCCTGATGCTGGTGTTTGCAGGCATGATGATTTTTTATGGTTATAAAATGACCCACCTCCAGTTGCTGACCCATCAGAAAACCATCATCATGCAGATTCCGCTGGTTATTGTGTATGCCATCATGCCTGTAACAGGCGTGATGGTGTTCCTCAGGACGGTTCAGGTGATGATTCAGGATGCCGTTGCCATCTCAAAACAATAAAAGGCCGTTTCCATGCAGACAAGTGACCTGATTATTCTTTGCATTCTTCTGGGGTGCATGTTTACCTATGTGCCCGTTTTTTTGTGCCTGTTTTTCACTTCAGCCGTCGGGCTGATTTTTTTTCTGGATATGCCTTTGGCCCTTTTGATCCAGACCCTTTTCAGGAGCCTGGACAATTTTTCCCTGGTGGTGGTGCTGTTTTTTATCCTGTGCGGCAATATCATGAGCAAAGGGAAAACGGTTGAAAAACTCATCAACCTGGCCAATGCCCTGGTGAGCTGGCTGCCGGGCGGCCTGGGTATGGCCGGCGTTATCGGATGCGGGCTGTTTGGCGCCATCTCCGGATCCACTGTGGCCACGGTGGTGGCTTTGGGCGGATTCATGATCCCGGCCCTGATGAAAAACGGATACGATGAGAATTATACCCTGGGTCTCATGACCACCTCCCCGAACCTGGGGGTCATTATTCCCCCCAGCATCAGCATGATCTTTTATTCCATGATCAGCAATGTATCCCTTGAGGGGCTGTTCATTACCGGGTTCATACCCGGGCTTTTGATAATTTTCTGCGTATGCCTCTATACCTGGCTGCGGTACCGGAACAGGACCGATATCAAACGGTTGCCTGCACCCAGACTGGAGGACCTGCTGGCGATTTTCAAGGAAGGGTTCTGGGCCCTGATGCTCATTGTCATCATCTTTGGCGGCATATTTTCCGGGATGTTCACCGCCAATGAAGCAGCGGTTGTGGCCTCGGTGTATGCATTTTTTGTGGAGATTTTTATCTACCGGTCCATGGATTTTAATGACATAAAGGAAGTGACGGTAGCGTCTGCAGTCACTTCCGCCACCCTGCTGCTCATTGTCGCGGCCGCCACCTGTTTCGGCCGGTACCTGACCTTTGAAAACATCCCCAACCGGGTGGCGGAGCTGGTGGTGGCCTCCATCCAGTCGCCGGTTGTGTTTTTACTGGCCATGAATATTCTGCTGCTCATCATCGGCATGTTCATGGATATCATTTCTGCAACCCTGATTTTAGGACCGGTGTTTCTGCCGCTTTTGGGACCGTTCAATGTGGATCCCATGCATTTTGGGCTGATCATGACTGTCAACCTGGCAATCGGATACTGTACCCCGCCCATGGGGGTGAGCCTGTTTATCACCGGGGCTTTGGCCAAGCGGGATATCATCTATGTGTCCCGGGCGATCTGGCCGTTTCTGATCATACAGATCAGCGTGCTGCTTTTCCTGACCTATTTTCCCCAGGTGGTTTTGTTTCTGCCCCGGATGTTCGGGTATAATTAAATTCCTTTGTCAATGACATTGGCACTGTGACGGAGCCGTTCCTGGATACCCCGGGACACCGTCCAGTGCTGCTCAAAATCATCCCAGAAGTCCCGGTTTTCATCTTTCCAGTTGTCACCGAACCGCAGGTCAAAGTGGTCTCCGAGCTTGTCAAACAAAAGCTTCCAGGTGGGCTTCCCCTGGCTTTTTGCCCCCATCAGTTCATCAATCAGGGTGTCCAGGTCACTCAAATGCTCCTTGGACAGATAGGAAATGGCCCCTTTTTTGATGGATTCTATCAATGACCGGGGATTCATGGCATTGGCGGTGAGCATGATGGCCGGGATATCCCGTTTGACACATTCCTCCAGCAGCTTGATGCCGTTGACCCCCATGATATCCAGGATGGCCAGGTCATACCGGGTGTTATAAATTTTTTCCGATGCGGTCTCATAATCCTTTGCCACATCCACTGTTGCAGTATCGAGGATCTCCTGGATGGTTTCAATGATGTCCTGTTCATCATCCACTGCCAGTATGTGCTTGTCTTTCAAAAAGGATTTGGTCATGGTGATTCCCCTTATCCAATATTAATATTAAAAGGATTTGAATCAAATTTACTTATTATTATTTTGCGACATTCCGATTTATCTTAAAAAATATTAGTTAGTATGGTTTTGCTTCCTAATTTTAATTAGTTACCGGAACCTGCTGAAAAAGTCAAGAAGGAACTCTGAGGTCTGAATACTTGCTATAGGCATCCCTGGTTTTCGATCGTTCTTTGCAGTTCGCCATCCTTCGAACCCGTCCCTGGAGGTGTCCTGTGCCCGGCCCGAGACCCTGCGGGGGGCCTGGTCCTTGGTCCGGGCAGTCACCGCTGTTCGATTGGATATGATTTTCCCGGCAGCAGCCCTCCGGGGTGTCCTGTGACCGGACCGTCAGAGCCGGAGGGGCCAGCCCGGCATACCAAAATGCCGGCACCGCATCCAACTGAATCTGTATTTCAAAAAATTATTATAGCACCGGCCCCGCAAGATCTCGGGCCGGGCACAGGACACCCCGGAGGGCGGACGCCATGTATAATGGGTGTATATGGGATTGCGCAGCTGCGGCAACAGAATTCTGATTGCGAAACCCGGCCGTATTATGGTAAGCAGGAGACTGCACCGGTCAGAAAACTGGCAGAACCAGGGCGGGTGGCATAACCCGTGCGGAATATGACAGGTAACACAGGCATGGATAATGAGGAATTTTTTTGAGTGGGGAATGAATTTTACAAAACGGTAACCGGATTGGAGCGGGCAAAAGGCATGAACCAGTAATGTTTCCCACATCAGAACCCTTTCGGGTATTTTGGAAATGGAGCGCAGTTTTCGGCGCAGGAAGGATCTGTCATGGCGCTGGATGAAGTAGCCAATGGCATGGGGACATTACGGTTTTCCCATTTGGCCGGGTGCCCGGATCTGACCCATGCCGTGTTTGACCGCAAAGGCGGGGTGAGCCAGCCCCCTTTTGATACCCTGAATGTGGGATTCAGCACTGGTGATGACCCGGCCGCTGTCACAGAAAACCGGAATCGGATACTGTCCTATCTTGGCCTGCCCCGGGCGCTGTTTTTGCATCAGGTGCATGGCAGCGATATGCTGGTGCTGCCCGCAGAGGACGCAGATCCGAAATTGTTCTGGCAACCGGGCATGATACTACCCCCAGTCGCTGCAACCGCTGACGGGATGGTCACAAACCTGTCCGGTCTTGCCCTGGTGATCCAGGTGGCAGACTGCCAGGCAGTGATGATGGCAGATCCCCATAAAAAGGTCATTGCCAATGTCCACTCCGGTTGGCGGGGCAGCCTGAAAAACATCATTGGAAAGTGCGTAGATGTGATGACCGGCAAATTCGGGTGCCGCCCGGAAAATATTCTGGCAGGCATATCTCCTTCCCTGGGCCCCTGTTGCGCTGAATTCATACATTTCCGCAAAGAGATACCACAAAATTTTTGGCAGTATAAACATCCGGACAGAAATGACTTTGATTTCTGGGCACTCTCTTGTGACCAGTTGCTGGAAAAAGGTCTGCGCCATGATCATATCAAGAACATGTCCCTTTGTACCCGGTGCCGGCCGGAGCAGTTTTTTTCATTTCGAAGAGCCAAAAAAAACGGCAGATTTGCTTGTGCCATCGGTCTGATGTGACGTAAAAAAAGAATGGACTTGCAACGGTTTTCACGTTGACTTCACCAGGAGCATATGGTATTTGCACTCAGATAAATTGCACGGTGGACTGCCGGAGGGCAATTATACATAAGGCGGATGATGACAAATGATAAATAAGGAAACTGGGAAAAATATCCGGGAACTGGGATATTTTGCCAGTCTGGGAATTTCGGTTGCTTTGTCGATTTTCATCGGTCTTGGGTTGGGTCTCTGGCTTGACAAAAAATTTGAAACAACACCGGTTCTGATGTTTGTGGGCCTGTTGTTCGGTATTGGGGCCGGATTCAGCAACATTGTCCGGGCCGGCAAAAAAGGGAAAAAGTTTTGACGGTACATGCAACCGAAGTGATTGATTTTGCAGTGAAGTCCAACTGGCTTCTGCTCGTGATCGGAGGAATGGTGGCGGTGATGACCACTTCCATGCCCTTTTATCTGGGTGTTATGGCCGGGGGATTGATCGTGGCAATCAATTTCCATCTTTCGAAACGGACCGTCACAAAAACGATCTGTGCTGCTGCGGTTTCTGAACAGGGCAGGTCCCTGCTGGGCCGGATTCTGGTCAATTATTTTTTTCGTTTTGCCGTCAGCGGCATGATAATTTTCTGGCTGATTTCAAATCATATGGTGCATCCGCTGGGGCTTCTGGCGGGGCTTTCATTGGTGGTGGTCAGTGTGTTTCTGGTAACAGTGTTTGTGGTGACAAGATTAATTTTTAAGGAGGCGTTATAAGGTGGAACATCCATATTTTTTCATGACTTCTGTGTTAGGATTGTTTGGTTTGGAAGAATGGGCGTATCATTATCCCCACGTCACATTTATGTGGTTCACCATGCTGGTTCTGATATTTTTCGGGTGGCTGGCGGGCAAAAGTGTTTCTCTGGTGCCTGAAACCGCTCAGAATGTTTTCGAGGTGTTGATCTCCGGTCTGGAGGAGTTCGTGGTCAGCATCACCGGTGAGGAAGGCCGGAAATCATACCCCCTGCTGGTGACGCTGTTCCTTTTTATACTGGTAGCCAATCTCATCGGGCTGTTCCCGGCCATGTATCCGCCCACCGCAAGTGTGAACACCACCCTTGCCCTGGCCCTTATCGCCGTGGGGTGGAGCCATGTTGTCGGCATCACCAACCACGGGTTCAAGTATGTCAAACATTTTCTGGGTCCGGTACCCCTCTTGATACCATTGTTTCTGCCCATTGAACTCATCGCCCATACCGCCAGGGTGCTGTCGTTGACCTACCGGCTTTTCGGAAATATCATGGGAAAGGAACTGGTGATCATCATTTTGCTCACGCTGGCCGGCGCGTTCTTTGCGCCGTTGCCGGTCATGGCATTGGGCGTTTTTGTCAGTCTGGTCCAGGCCCTGGTCTTTTTTCTTCTTGCCACCATGTATATTGCCGGTGCCATTGAAGAAGCGCATTAATACGGTTTTTTTACGGGAAATGGAAGAAGCCCGTTTGTTTGTATCATAATTGTTTACTTTTAATGTTGGAAGGAGTAAAAAATGGAATTTCTTGTAGGCAGTGTCTGGGCAGCAGGTCTGGCCATCGGTATTGCGGCATTCGGTTGCGGCATTGGTATGGGATTTAGTATCAACGGGGCCATGAACGGCATTTCCAGAAATCCGGAAGCATCCGGGAAGATTCAGGTGAACATGCTTATCGGTCTGGCACTCATCGAATCACTGGCAATCTATGCGTTGGTTATTGCCTTGATCCTTATCTATGCACATCCAGTACTGGAGACCGTTACCAATCTCCTTGGATGATATCGAACCGTCAATAGTGGCGCGTTCAACATGAGATAGTCAAAAAAGGTGCAGGGCACAAAAGGCCCTGCACCTTTTTGTTTTATTGTGTACCCACAACGTTGTTTTTTTTTGTAAAAAAGTATGCAATAATATCAAAAATTTGTGTCCTGCAAGTATGATCCATGTCAACGGAAGGGGGACTTATGAACCAGTCATCCATTGAGTTTGTGTCCATGCCGGAAGAATCCGGACAGCAGGTGCGGCGGTTTTTTCGCGTACCGCTGGATCCGGACGAATCCATCAGTGTTCATATTGCATCGGCCGCCTATCCTGTGTCAGACATAAGCCTTGGGGGCGTCAGCATTCTTCTGGAAGACAATCAGAAATTTCAGATCGGAGCGAACCTGTCTGACTGTAAACTGCAGTTCAGAAATGCCGTGTTATCTGATTTGACCGGGCGGGTCAGGCATTGTTCACCCTCTATACGAGACAATGACCTTTGGCAGTTCGGCATCCAGTGGGTCCATATGAATGATTCCCAGAAAAAAGCGCTGGAACAGATCCTGATCCAGTTGAAAAAAAGTGCGCTGGCAAGGTCAAAAACCACTTTGCCGGAAGAAACAGACGAGGAAAGATGAACCAGAAAAAAGATATCATGGGCAAAATTCTGGCTGGAAAGGATGAAGGATCTGGAGGCCGAACCCGTGAGCTGGACTGCCTGATATACCGCAGAGAACCGGGGGATCCTGAAGATGTCCCGTTTTCCGGACCGACTGATGATGCCTGGAAGGTATCGAAAGATAATGTGTCGGTGGAGGTGTGGGAAAGCAGGGCCAAAATCCGGATGCGGGTTTCCCTGGATAAAAATCGGCGGGTTTCCATGAAGCGGATAGCCAGTATCGCCGTGGATGCGATTCTCAAAGAGCTGAAAAAGGAGGATTAGGGTGTGATTATCGTCTGTCCCAAATGCAGCAGAAAGCACAACGTCAGTCCGGATGCGGTAAAGCCCCATATTGGTTCCGGCAAAAAACTTACGGCCACCTGTAAATCCTGCAGGCACAGATTCCCGGTTTTTGTGGATGCCCTTTTTGCCAGGGCCGACCGGCAGGAGCCTCCAAAAAAATATAACGCACGGAAAATATGTGTGAGCCTGAGCAAAGGCGGGGTCGGCAAAACCACCACAGCCGTCAATCTGGCCAGCGGACTGGCGCTTGCCGGGTATAAGGTGCTGCTGGTGGATACGGACACCCAGGGACAGTCAGCATATATGCTGGGAAGAAAACCTGCGGCAGGGCTTACCGAACTGCTCACCCAGGAACTGTCTCCCAAAGAATGTATTCTGGAGGCACGGAAGAATCTGTGGCTTCTGGGGGGCGGCAAATCTTTGGCAGGGGTAAAGCGGATCATTGACCGAAAGAGTTTTGGAGCGGAATGGACCCTGTCTGAAGCCATGTCTGCATTTGATCATGAATACGATTTTATCATAATGGACACCTCCCCGGGATGGGATCAGCTGATTGTCAATGTTTTGTTTTATGCCAGCGAAGTTCTGGTACCTGTCGCCCTGGAGATCATGCCGCTGCACGGGTTGTCAGAATTTTTAAAAAGCCTTGGGTCCATTCAGAAATACCGCAAAGAGATACAGCTGAAGTATATTGTTCCCACCTTTCTGGATACCCGGATCAAAGGCCCCCAGAATCTGTATGCACAATTGAAAAAATTGTATCCCGAAACCATTTGTCCACCGATTCGTTACAATGAAAGCCTCTCCGAAGCCCCGTCCTTTGGGAAAACTATTTTTGAATTTGCCCCGGGGTCCACTGCTTCTGCGGATTATCGAAAGCTGGTCAGAAAAGTTAGTTTAAATGAAAACGCGCTGGTATAAAAGGCCCGGCCATGCCTTGACATATCTGGATCCCATTGACCGGGTAACTGGTAATGGGGCTTAGAACACGAATCATAGTGGTTGTCGTAACTGCCAGCAGCATTATCAATCTGTTTTTGTGTTTTTATTTCATTGCCCAGATCAGAGAACTGGAACTCAGTAGTCTCAGGGACAAAATAAACAAAGCCACCCATATGATGCAACTGGTGAATGCCAGGCCCCTTTACAATGTGGACAAGGAAACCCTGCAAATCAACATGGAGACGTTTTTTGACGATGAAGAAATGAAACAGATCTCCATTCATGAAGCAGATATCGACGTCAATATCCAGTTCGCCAGAGAATTTGACCCTGGTGCCATGGATATCGAAAAACAATTTTATATATCATATAAAGGAATGAAGCTGGGCAAAATGCGGGTGGTGTATTCCACCAGCCTGATTGAGAAAAAAATGGCAAAATTCCGGTCCCAAATGCTGGTTTTCACTTTTGGTGTCATCCTGACCATGGTGGTGACACTGGGGTTTGTCATCAACCGGTTGATGGCACCCGTAACCAGGCTGGCTGCGGCTGCTTCCGACATTGCGGCGGGAAATCTTGAAAGACAGATTCCAGAAGGCGGGGCAGGTGAAGTGGGTACCCTTGCCAGAAATTTTGCATCCATGCAAACTGCTGTCAAAGACAAAATAAATGACCTGGCCCAGACCAACAAACATCTGAAAAATCAGGTTCAGCAAAAAGAAAAGAATGAAAAAAAGCTTCTCCTTCAGAGGGAAATTATCACTTCGGTGAATACATTTTTTCAACAATCCCTGACGGCTGAATCCCGTCAGGGAGTTGCGGAACTTTTCATTCCCATTGCCCTGGATGTCATTGACAGCAGGTACTGTTTTGTGGGAGAAGTGGATAAAACAAATCCTGACCGTCTGCACATTCTGGCGATTTCCCGGCAGGCACTTGCCGACTGCGCCCTGACAGATATGGAAAAAGAGATGCGGCTGAAAGGTACCTTTATCTCCGGTATCCGGGCCCGGATCATCAGGGAAAATACGGTGGTTATTGCCAATAATCCTGCTGTCCATCCGGATATCGGCCGTATACCGGATGCCCATATTCCCCTTGAAAATTTCATGGGCGTTCCCATGCTGGCAGGATCTGAAACCATCGGCATTGTCGCGTTCAGCGGAAAAAAAAAAGGGTATGACGACGGGGACAAAGAGGCGGCCCAGATACTGACAATGGCTTTGACAGAGGCATTGAACCTCAAACGCCAGGAAGAGGAAAAACGCAGGCTGGAAGAGATGATGATACAGTCGGAAAAAATGGTGTCTCTGGGGAGCCTGGCCGCAGGAATGGCCCATGAAATTAACAATCCTTTGGCCGGTATTCTGCAGAATACCCAGGTTATCCAGAACCGCTTGAAAAACAGGCTGCCTGCCAATCTAGCCGCAGCAAGGGAACTGGACCTGGATCTGGACCGCATGACCGCATATATGGAAAAACGCGACATCTTTAAAATGACGGATGCGGTTCTCACGGCGGGCAGGCGGGCAGCAGCCATTGTTTCCAACATGCTCTCTTTTTCCAGAAAATCGGCTTCAGGATTTGTCCCGGAAGATCTGGAAACGCTGTTGGAACAGACCCTTGAACTGGCAAAAAGTGATTATAACCTGAAAAAGAAATTTGATTTTAAAAAGATCCGCATAGAGCGGGAATACATGCCCGGGCTGTCCAAAGTGTCCTGCAGGGCCAGTGAAATTCAGCAGGTGTTTTTCAATGTCCTGTCCAACGGGGCCCAGGCCATGATGTCAGATTCGATGAACCAGGATCCCTTTTTTTTCCTGCGTTTGTTCCAGCAGCAGGACATGGTCAGTATACAGATACAGGACAACGGCCCCGGCATGACCGCAGAGCAGAGAAAACGGATTTTTGAGCCCTTTTTTACCACCAAAAGCGTAGGGGAGGGCACAGGCCTGGGCCTTGCGGTTTCCTATTTCATCATCACAGAAAACCACAAGGGCCGGATTCAGGTGGCATCCAGTCCCGGCCAGGGCACCTGCTTTACCATCAGCCTGCCGGTATAGTCCGGCAGGCATCCTTGGTTTTTTTCAAAAAACGGTTAACACGGGGCTGCCCTATTCTTGGGGCTTTTCCCCTGGCAGGGCTGAACAAAAATGTCACAGGCTGGAAATCTCCTCGGCACTGATGACCTTGATCTGTCTTTCCTTCAGAATTTCCAACGCTTTTTGGTGGTCATCGAATCGAAATACCATGATGGCGTTTTTACACTGGGGGTTGGCAAATGCATACATATATTCCACATTGACGTTCTGCATCCACAAGGGATCCAGCACCTTGTTGAGACCGCCGGGTTCGTCTGTGACTTCCACGGCCAGCACCTTGGTTCTTCCCACGGTAAACCCTTCTTTTCGCAGCGCCGCTTCCGCTTTTTCATTGTTGTTCACAATGAGCCTGAGCACCCCGAAATCCGTGGTGTCAGCCAGGGACAATGCCCGGATGTTCACATCTGCATCCCGCAGGATCGCGGTGACTTCCGCCAGCCGCCCCTCTTTGTTCTCAATGAATATGGATATCTGTTCGGCAAGCATGTGGGATCTCCTTTATGATAGGTTTCGTTTGTCAATCACCCGGACGGCCTTGCCCTGACTCCGCTGGATGGCTTTGGGCTCCACCAGCATGACCCTGGCGGACACCCCCAATATTTCCTTTATGTCGTGGGCGATCCGGTTTTCCATGGTCTGAAGGCTTTTGATATCATCACTGAAAAGGCCTTCACTGATCTCCACTTTCACTGTCAGGGTGTCCAGGTTGTCTTTTCTGTCCACTTCCAGCTGGTAATGGGGAAGGATTTTTTTGGTTTCCATGAGCACGCTTTCGATCTGGGACGGAAACACATTGACCCCCCGGATGATGAGCATGTCATCTGTGCGGCCGGCCGGTTTGGTCATGCGGATATGGGTTCTGCCGCAGGCACAGGGGGTGGGGTTTAGGGATGAAATGTCCCTGGTGCGGTACCGGATCACCGGAAAGGCTTCCTTGGTGATGGAGGTGAATACCAGCTCGCCTTCTGCACCAGGGGGGAGCACCTTTTCTGTGTCAGGATCAATAACCTCTACGATGAAATGGTCTTCAAAAACATGGAGCCCGTTTTGTTCTTCTTTGCACTCAATGGACACGCCAGGACCGATGATTTCACTGAGACCGTAAATATCCACCGCCTTGAGGTGGAGTTTGGCTTCCAGTTCGGTCCGCATGTTTTCCGTCCAGGGTTCGGCCCCGAAGATACCCGCGGTAAAGGACAGGTCCTTGAAATCCACCCCCATCTCATCAGCCACCTCTGCCAGGTGGAGAATATAGGAGGGGGTACCGCATAAAATGGTGGGCTTGAAATCCTTCATAATGGTAATCTGGCGTTTGGTGTTTCCGCCGGACACCGGGATGACCGATGCCCCCAACCGTTCCGCCCCGTAATGGGCCCCCAGGCCGCCTGTAAAAAGCCCGTATCCAAAGGCATTGTGGATGATATCCCCGGAACCGGCCCCGGCAGCGGACAGGCTCCTGGCCATGAGATCGGCCCAGGTATCCACATCCCGCCGGGTGTATCCCACCACAGTGGGTTTGCCGGTGGTGCCTGATGAGGCGTGGATTCTCACCACCTGTTCCATGGGGACGGCAAACATCCCATAGGGGTAATTGTCCCGCAGATCCTGTTTTGTGGTAAAGGGAAGACGCTCCAGGTCGTCCAGGGTCTGGATATTTTTGGGGGTGATGCCAGCCGCATCAAAGCGGTTTTTGTAAAACGGTACGGTTGCATACACGCGGTCAATGGTGGTCTGGAGCCGCTGCAGCTGGATGGCCTCAAGGCCTTCCCTGGGCATGGTTTCAAAATCAATATCAAAAATGGGCATGAATCTTTCCTTTTAAAAATACAGGCTGCTTGCCCGGGCCGGGTTCCGGCCGGGTCAGTTGAGCCCTTCTGTGAATACGGGTTTGCGTTTTTCCAGAAAGGCGGAGGTGCCTTCTTTGGCATCAGCACTGGCCATGGTCAGGCCGAATGCATCATTTTCAATCCGGCATCCGGTCTCCAAGTCTGCATTGGTCCCGTTGTGAATGACCTCCTTGGCTGCCCGCAGTGCCACACGGCCTTTGGCGGCGATGGTGCCGGCGGTCTTCATGACCGCATCCATGAGATCTTCAGGGGCACATACCTGGTTGACCATTCCAAATTCAAATGCCTGCTGTGCAGTGATGTTTTTACCGGTGAACACCATTTCCCTTGCCCGGTTGCTGCCCACAAGGCGGGCCAGACGCTGGGTGCCGCCAAAACCCGGTATCAGGCCCAGATTGATTTCCGGCAGTCCGAAAACCGCTTTTTCAGAGGCATAGATGAAATCACAGGCCAGGGCCGCTTCAGAACCGCCGCCAAGCGCGTATCCATTCACTGCGGCAATGGCGGGGATGGGCAGATCTTCAATTTTTGAAAACACCTTCTGGCCTTTTCTGGAAAAAAATTTTCCCTGAAGAGGGGTCATTCTGGTCAGTTCCACAATATCCGCACCTGCCACAAATGCTTTGTCCCCGGCACCCGTGAGCACCAGGACCCGCATTTCAGGATCGGCCTGCACCTGGTCCAGGGCCTGGTCAAGGTCGTCAAACATGGCATTGTTCAGGGCATTCAATGCCTTGGGCCGGTTGAACTGTATCAAAGCAATGTTGTTTTCCTTTGTCAGGATAATGTTTTCAAAAGACATGGCTTTCTCCTTGTATTCGTTTGGTTATTTTTTATATCACAATTGCCGCGGGTTTGTTGCATCAACATATTTTTGTACACCATCTGCAATGGTGTTGCAGATATCTTCCTGGTAGGAAGGGGTCAGCAGCCGCTTACACTCCAGTTTGTTGGAAATAAACGAGGTTTCAATGAGTATGGACGGCATGCGGGCACCCAGCAGCACATAAAACGGGGCCTGTTTGACACCCAGATCCTTGATGCCGGTATATTTTTTTGTCATGCCCTGGATTATGGCCTGGTGCACATCATTGGCCAGGCGGGTGGATTCACCGATCTTGGCATGCTTCATCAAGTCACTTAAAATGAATTCCAGGTCGGAAATATTCTTTCTGGAGGTGGCGTTTTCCCTGGCAGCCACGGCAATGGCCTGTTCATCCGTGGCCAGGTTCAAAAGATAGGTTTCGATACCGGCCAGTTTTTTGTTGCGGGCCGCATTGGTGTGCAGAGAAATGAACAGATCGGCCCGCTGGGTGTTGGCAATGGCGGTTCTCTCCTCCAGAGAGAGTTTGGTATCGGTGCTCCTTGTGAGTATCACGGTACATTTGAGGCGGTCCCGCAGTTTGACAGCCAGGGTTTTGGCCATTTGCAGCACAATATCTTTTTCCCACACCCCTTTGATATACCCCGGGGCACCGGGATCCGAGCCCCCATGACCCGGGTCGATGACGATTTTCTGCACCCCCAGGGCCAGTTGCCGGGCGATGTCCGAGGATTTCAGGTTGTCTGTGGACATGGGACTGGATGTGCGCTCATCATCTGTTTTGGCGGCTGCCTGTTGCGCCGCCAGATGGTCGCCGGTGCCGTTCCCGGTGCCCCAGACATCAATGACGATGCGGAACGGGTCTTTCAGGGAAAAAATTTTATAATTTTCAAAGGATTTGATGTCCACCACCACCCGGACAGTGTGGGGAAGATACTGGCCTGCCCTTGCCTGTTTGAGCAGGTCATCATTGATCGGGGTGTGTTCTGCCACCCCTTTGCCCAGCCGTGCCTGGGGAATATCCACGTACAACCGCTGAAACGGGATGTTCAGATCAGGGTCTTTTTTGAGCAGGTGGTGGGAATAGGTCCGGTCCCGGGTGGCGTTTATGACAACTCTGGTGTATTCCGGGTTGGACCAGAACCGCAGGTCGGTGATATGGGCATCTGTGCCGGAGATGTTCCGGTCAGGGGGGTGGTCTCCTTCAGGGGTGTCTGCAGCAGCATATACATCAGTTTCCTGCAGGTGTGATTCACGGGAGGAGGTCTGCCGGTCAAAATCCGCATCCTGATCATCCTGGTCAGTGGTTTTGATATCTGCATCTGCAATGCCCAGGGTTTCTTTTTTTGTTTCCGCTTTTTTGGAACGGATGTGTTTGGGATGTTTCCGGGGATCCGGACTTTCAGAAAGGGTGGTGAGCTGGGTTTTGGCCCGGGCATTATAGGCGGATTCCGGGTATTTGTTTCTGATTCTCACCAGCAGATCAACGGCCCGGGTTTTGTAAATATTGTCTTTGGAAAGGGCAAACAGCTGCAGATACAGTTCAGCTGCTTTGTACATGCCGGCCGGTGCCCAGGCACTTTCCGGATCAGTCTTATAGATGGCTTCATACCGGTGGATACAACCCAGCCATTCCGATACTTTCTGCCGTTTTACAGGGGAATGGCGCAGGGTTTTGAAACAGGCATCCGCAGCCAGATATTTCTGTTTGGGAACCTGGGCCCTGCCGGTTTCAATGAAATTTGTCCAGAAAAACAACAGGCAGATCCCTGCTGCCGCAATCCCGATGGACCGGCAGGAAATGCTGTATGGCCGGCAGAAAAACATGGGTCAGTCACCTGCCTTTTTTTTCATGTCATGGAGAAAATTCAGGGCTTCCAAAGGGGTCATATTGGAGATATTTGCCTGTTTGAGCATCTGAGACAGGTCCTTCTCACCGGTGTCGAACAGTTCCATCTGTCCGGGGGCATGCCCTTTTTTTCTGCGCTTTCTGGATCGCGGTTTTTCCGGAACAATTTCCGGTACCTGGCCGCTGCCCTGTTTTTCAATGGCTGCCAGTACCTGTTTGGCGCCGCTGATAATCTGGTGAGGGACACCTGCCAGGCGGGCCACCTGGATACCGTAGCTTTTGTTGGTTCCCCCCGGGACCAGCTGCCGCAGGAATACAATATTGTCGTTGAACTCCTTGACCGCAATGTGGAAATTGCGTATCCGGGGTTTGGTGTCTTCCAGGCGGATCAGTTCATGGTAATGGGTGGCAAACAGGGTTTTCACCCCTTTGCCGAAAAGATCATGCAGAAAAAGGGCCACGGCCCAGGCAATGCTCATGCCGTCATAGGTGGAGGTGCCTCTGCCGATTTCATCCAGGATCACCAGGGAATCGGGTGTGGCATTGTTCACGATGTTGGCGGTTTCTTCCATTTCCACCATAAATGTGGACTGGCCCGAACTTAAGTTGTCCAGTGCCCCCACCCGGGTAAAAATCCGGTCCACCAGGCACAAAGAGGCTTTTTTGGCCGGCACAAAAGAGCCCATCTGTGCCATGAGCACCGTGAGGGCCACCTGCCGGAGAACCGTGGATTTGCCGGCCATGTTGGGGCCGGTTATCAACAGAATCTGGTTGCGGTCATTGTCCATCTCAATGGAGTTGGGCACATACCGTTCGCCGATGATCAGTTTTTCCACCACAGGATGGCGGCCGTCTGTGATGGTAATGCCGCCCCGGTCATTGATATCGGGCCGGGTATATCCGTTTTCCGATGCGGCCCTGGCAAGGCCCTGGAGGACATCCACCGTTGCGATGAAATCCGCCATCTTGAGGATGGCCACGGCATTGTCCACCACCTGGTTCCGTACGGTACAGAAGATATCGTATTCCAGGGCACTGCGCTTGTCCTGGGCGTTTAAAATGGTGGATTCCACCTGTTTCATCTCATCGGTGATAAACCGTTCCGCATTCACCAGGGTCTGCTTGCGGATATAATTGTCCGGCACCTGCCGGGCCTGGGTTTTTGATACCTCAATAAAATAGCCGAACACCTTGTTGTACTTGATTTTCAAAGAAGACAACCCGGTTTTCTCTTTTTCCTCTGCCTGGGCTTTGGCAATCCAGGATTTTCCATCCCGGGAAATGGAGACCAGTTCATCCAGTTCCTTGCTGTACCCGTCATTGATCAGGCCCCCTTCATTGAGAATATGGGGGGCATCTTCCCTGATGGCTGTTGCGATAAGATCTGCCAGGCTGTCCAGCCGGTCCAGGATGAGCGTAAGGTCATCTATCCGGCTGGCGTTGAGCAGGGGATGGTCCAGGCGGGTGAGATGAGAGAACAGTTCCGGCAGCCTGGCCAGTGAATTTTTGAGTGCCAGCAGGTCCCGGGCATTTCCCTGGCCCATGGAGATCTTGCTGCCCAGCCGTTCCAGATCATATACGGATTTGAGAACCGCTGCCAGGTTCCGGTGAATATGGGGGGCTTTAGTCAACTGTTCCACCGCCCCTGATCGCTGTTCTATCTCATGCCGGTCCACCAGGGGGTGCCGGATCCAGTCTTTTATCAGCCGGCTGCCCATGGCGGTGACGGTCTTGTCCAGGACCGCGACCAAAGACCCTTTTTTGTCCTGGGTCTGGAGGTTGGCCAGCAGTTCCAGGTTCCGGCATGACCGCTCATCCAGTTTTAAAAAATGTGCCAGGTCATAGGGACATATCTGAAAAATATGGGTGGTGTCCTGCATCTGGGTATCCTGGACATAGGCCATGACCGCACCCGCAGCACAGATGGCTGCCGGCATATGGCCGATGCCGAACCCGTTGAGGCTGACAGTATCAAATTTTTTTGTCAGCCGTTCCCTGGCATCGGCTTCCTGGAAGGCGGAAGCGGGCAGAAAGGTAATCTGGCGCCCGTCAAATGCCTGGCGCAGGGTTTTGTATGCCGGGTCTTTTTCAAAGTGGGCCGGCAGCAGGATTTCTCTGGGATCCTGTTTTACCGCCTCGTCAATGAGGGGCCCCGGTATATAGGCCCCCTGCTTTTTTATTTCACAGACGGTGAAGGTGCCGGTGGAGATGTCCAGGCAGGCCAGGGCGGCACGGTCCTTGACCATGGTTACGGACAACAGAAAGTTGTTGGCGGTTTTGTCCAGCAAAGATTCATTGAGAATCATGCCCGGGGTGATGACCCGGACCACTTCTCTTTTTACCAGTCCTTTGGCAGCGGATGCGTCTTCCACCTGATCACAGATGGCCACCTTGCATCCGTTTTCAATCAGTTTTGCAATATAGACGTCTGCTGCCCGGTAAGGTACCCCGCACATGGGAACCGGGGCCGCATCGTTTTTGTTTCTGGATGTCAGGGCAATTTCAAGGATGGCTGCAGCTTTTTCTGCATCCTGAAGGAACATTTCATAAAAATCCCCCATCCGGTAAAACAGGATGGCATCCTTATACTGCTCCTTGATGGCCAGATACTGGGCCATCATGGGGGTTTGTCTGGTGTCACTCATGGATGGGCAATGTAAACTGTCTATTCCTTGGGCAAAGGTTTGTCATGGTCCCGGGTGGCAGCGCCGTCTTGTCCCGAAAGGTTTTTTTCTTCTGTATCCGGTACCTGGGAATCCCCGGATGCAGTGGCGTTGTTTTCGGGTGTGTCTGCATCGGATGAACCGGGGGCTGCCGGGGATGTTTCCACAAATGCATCAGATGGGCTGTCCGCCCGGGGGTGTTCTTCAGCACTTTTTTCAGAGAGCCCTTTTTTAATATACGGATCATGGGTGAACACATCCAGCCGGGCCTGCAGATCCCTGTTTCTGGTGGTCAGTTCCGTGATTTTTGCTTTTCTTTTTTTGATTTCCCGGCCCAGTCCATATGCAGTTACCAGGCCTTTGAGGCCGGTAATCAACAGGCCCAGACCAAAGCAGATGCCCCAGAAAGCCCAGTTGGGCAGGGGAGGGGCGGTCCAGTGCCACTGGTTGAATTTCAAATCCAGTGCCAGGGACCTGGTGGTGGTAAAATAATCAATATTCTGGTAAATCAAAAGCCCGAGCAGTCCAAGTATGATCAGCAGAAACAAAAATTTGATGGTCTTCATTCTTCTTCTCCAAGTGCTTTTCCAAGGGTAAATATTCACGTTTGGGTGATCATAGAGCAATTTTGGTTTTTTTTCAAATTTTCTTTTGCCATCTGGATATTTGCCATTCAGCTTCTTACATCATAATGTCTATGCAAAAACCGGGTTGATCACATGGACTTTTTCACGCTGGGGGAAAAGGGACCAGTTCAATGCCGCAAAAGGGATATGGGACTCCACCTCCAGGCAGGACACATGGAGGTGGGACAAAAGCGGTGATCCTGTGGTCCGGGTGTCAAAGGTGCGGGCAATGATCCGGCCGGCCGTAACCCGGGTACCCGGTGTGATGCCGTCACAGGGCGCCAAATGGGAAAATACCTCCAGCACCCGGGTGGATCCGCCGGTTGTGTGGTCCGGTACCACCACCAGGCTGTGCCCCAGAAAATCTTCACACAGATTTACCACGGTTCCCGGGGACCATGCAGGAACAAGTGCACCCGGGGCCAGCTGCTGGATGGTTTTGTCAGGGGTTCTGAAAAAACAGATATCAATGCCTTCATGGGCGGCAGGGCGTGTCTGCCAGTCACCCCACCATTTGCGGCTGCTGTCCGGCAGCATGCCCGGATAAAACACCCATTCGATATCGTCTCCAAGGTGGTTGGCCGATGCAATGGATGAAAGATATTGTGTGAACCGTGTCATCACACTGCTTTGAGGATGATCTTATGCCCCATAAGATTGATATCTTCTATGATACCAGATACCTGCTGCTGTTCACCAAGCAGTCCTTTCAGGACAAACCGGTTTTCCCCGGCCGGGGTGATGGCAGCCACGTTTTCCATGATCAGTTTTTCCGTACCGTTTTCTTTCAGATATACATTGGATTCACACATATTGGTCTCCATAGGGTTGTTACAGTACCGGCCACATGACTTGATACTCGTGATAATAATATAAGAGATGCTCGGTTTGGGTTCATATGACCTGAACTATAAGTTGTTTTAATGATTGTCACATGCCGCACATCCCGGGCATCCGCTCCTGTCTTTTATCCCTCACCCCTCACTCCTCTCTCCTCATCCCTCATATACCATTGCTGCTTACACCACTGCAAGTGGTTTACACACCCGTGCAGTAACTGATGCAATCCTGTTAAAAGAAAAGCGGGTCAGGGTTGTGTTTTGGGATTTTTTTGCGCCGGCCGTACAGCAGATCATCCATGAAAAGGGCAATCTGCTGGTTGACGCTGTTTCGGCTGATATAGAACCGTACCAGGCGGTGCGCAAGGGAATCGGGTTTGGTGTAGGGGCACACCGATATGCACATACCGCAGTCCGATCCAATGGTTTTCCAGTAGGAAAAACATTTTTCCTGGTCTATGGACCAGTGAAAAAAACCGCGGGATTTCGGCTCTTCACCAAAGGTGATGGACCCGGACGGACAGTTGCGGGCGCATTTTTTACAGATGCGGCAGAAATGCATCATGGAAGGATCTGGTTTTGGGCCGGAATCAGGCAAAGCCAGGGTGGTGGTTACCACAGCCAGGCGCACACAGGGCCCCCGGGTTTTGTGCATGAAAATGCCCATTCGGCCCAGTTCCCCAAGCCCTGACTCCACTGCCGGGGGCACGCACAGTACTTCGTAGTTGCCGTCATTGTGAGCCCGGGCTTCGTACCCGAACTGCCGCAGGTATCCGGCTACAATATTGGAAATCTTGGCAGCTTCCACATATTTTCTGGCAGATTCCTGGATTACAGCTGCTGTGGGGCTGTTTTTGAGCATGCGGGTTTCCATGGGCACCACAATGACAATGGCGGTGGTATGTGTCTGGTCAATGGGCTCTCCCCAGTTTGCTGCATGTCGGCCTTTGTGGCTGTAGAAATGGTGGGGGGACAGCTGTACAAATCCGGTATCGCATCCGCCGTAAAATCTTACCAGATCACGGATTGTGCGGGTGATCTGCCGGGAATCCACATCCCCGGGGGGGGCGGCAGGTTCTTCGCAGGATGCGGGAATAGTTGCGTGCAGGTATGCAAAGGCAGCTTCATAACAGGGGGTGGTATAAAAATCGTAATACACCTGGCCCGGGTCGCCGAAATCCGGTTTGTTATGGATCTGACGGTCACAAGATTGGTTTTCCGGCCGCATGCGGTAGTATCTGTCAGCCAGGTCCGGATGATTTTTCAAATTGTTTCTGGCAAACATGTGGTCCCGTTCATCAAACAAGACAGCCCCTGACACATTTCTTGTCCGGGGTGTTTCCGGGAAAAACCGGAACAATGAAAGAATGCAGAACACAACAGCTCCTGTGAAAATCACCAGGTGCAGTACCGGGGAATCATGGGTTGCTGCAAATGCCCACAAAAGCCCCCATGCCAGAATAGACCCAAGGCAGATGGACCCTGCCCGGAATTCGTGTTCTTGAAAGGATGAGACAGCCAGCAGTATGAAAAAAAGACCGATTCCCGCAAACACCGCCTGCACCCCCCAAAAACCGACACCAGCCACAGCAACCTCCCGCTTTTTCTGCTTTACCCTGTTTCCACTCTGTTTCTGCCGTTTTTCTTTGCCCGGTAAAGGGCTTTGTCTGCCCGGGCAATGAGATCATTTTCCAAATACAGTGACCCGAAGCTGTATATTACAGTGTATAGGAAATGATGTGAAATAGCAAAGTCAGTACCGTCAGAGGCTGAGATATTACACAGATCCGTACGCTGTTTGTCCTGCAATGACAACCATTTTCAGGGGCGTTATGCCGGAAAGATAGCACAGGTCTGCCGGGGATGTCACATCCCATATCACGAAATCCGCATCTTTTCCCGGCTCCAGGCTGCCTTTGCTGCCTGCCATTCCCAGGGCCTCTGCCGCGTGGATGGTGGCCCCGGCAAGTGCCTCTTCACAGGTCAGTCCGAACAGGAGGCAGGCCATGTTCAGCACCGGGATCATGCTGTGCACCGGGCTGGATCCGGGATTCAGGTCTGTTGACACGGCCATGGAAATGCCCAGATTCCGGAAAATATCCACCGGCGGTACCCGTGTTTCCTTCAGATAATAGAATGCGCCCGGCAGCAGCACCGCCACTGTCCCATGGTCCGCCATTTTCCGGGCACCCGCCACAGACAGGTATTCCAAATGGTCACAGGACAGGGCACCCAGTTGTGCAGCCAGGGCCGTGCCGCCTGAATCGGACAGCTGTTCTGCGTGCAGCTTGATGGCAAATCCCAAATCAAGGGCTTTTTCAAACACCTGCCGGGTCTGATGCCGGGAAAAAGCGATGGTTTCACAGAACACATCCACGGCCGTGGCAATACCCTGGTCCTTTACCAAGGGCAGCATGACCTCAACGACATTTTTGATGTACGCATCTGCCTGGCCAAAAAATTCCGGAGGAAGTGAATGGGCCCCTAAAAAAGTGGCAATGACATGCTGGGGACAGGCCTTATCCAGCCGGCCGGCCGCGGCCAGCATTTTCAGTTCCGATGCCAGATCCAGGCCGTATCCGGACTTGATCTCCACTGTGGTGATGCCCTGGGTCAGCAAATGGGCCATGCGCCCGGAGGCCAGTTCAAACAGGGTGTCTTCGTCAGCGGCCCGGGTGGCTTTGACCGTGGAAAGGATGCCGCCCCCGGCTTTTGCAATGTCTGCATAGGATGCCCCTGCCAGGCGCATCTCAAACTCCTTTGCCCGGGAACCGGCCCAGATCAGGTGGGTATGACAGTCCACAAATCCGGGCAGCATCCATTGGTTATGGCAGTCTGTCACTTTTATGGTGCCAGTGATTTCAGGCAGGGCCTCCATGGCCCCGATCCAGGCAATCTTTTTTCCGGATACGGCAAGGGCTGCATTTTCCATAATGCCGTAATCCCCTTTGGCCATGGTGGCCAGGCGACAGTGGGTGAACACCTGGTCGACATTTTTGAAAAATGGATTGCTGCTGTCAGGGACAGTGGTCATGGATATTTCCTTACATATTGATCATGGGCAGTTTCACGCCTTTGTCGTTGGCCACATCGATGGCGGTCTTGTACCCGGCATCGGCATGGCGGATGATGCCGGTGCCCGGATCATTGCGCAGCACGGTTGTGACCCGGTTTTCCGCCTCTTCTGTACCGTCGGCCACCGTGACCTGGCCTGCATGCAGGGCATAGCCGATACCTACGCCTCCTCCGTCATGGAAAGACACCCAGGTGGCGCCGGAAGCCACATTGGTCATGCAGTTGAGCAATGCCCAGTCTGCAACGGCATCAGACCCATCCTTCATGGCTTCGGTTTCCCGGAACGGCGAAGCAACCGATCCGCAGTCCAGATGGTCCCGCCCGATGACAATGGGTGCCTGTACCTTTCCGGTTCGCACCAGGTCATTGAACAGCTTTCCCGCCTTTTCCCGTTCTCCGTATCCCAGCCAGCAGATCCGGGTGGGCAGGCCCATGTGTGCCACTTTTTTCCCTGCCATTTTCAGCCAGTTGATCATTTTGGTTTTTTGAGGGAACAGCTGCATGAGGGCTTCATCCGTCACACTGATGTCTTCCGGGTCACCGGACAGGGCGGCCCACCGGAACGGGCCTTCGCCTCTGCAGAACAGTTCCCGGATATAGGCCGGCACAAACCCGGGATAGTCCATGGCATTGTCCACCCCTTTTTTCATGGCCTGGGCCCGCAGGTTGTTGCCGTAGTCAAAGGCAATGGCCCCTTTGTCCTTCATGGCCAGGATGGCGCGCACATGATCGGCCATGGTGTTCAGCGCCATCTCCTTGTAGGTGTCAGGATCGGATCTGCGCAGTTTCAGGGCATCATCAAAGGAGATCCCTTTGGGAAAATACCCGTTGAGCTCATCATGGGCACTGGTCTGGTCGGTGATCACATCCGGGATAAACCCTTTGTCCATCATGGCCGGCAGCATATCCCCCACGTTGGCACACAACCCGATGGACAGGGGACGGCGTTGATCCGCTGCCTGCCGTGCCATGGCAATGGCCTCATCCAGATTGCCGGCCTCAGCATCCAAATAGCGTTTTTCCAGCCGTTTGGCAATGCGGGAAGGATCGATTTCAATGCACACGGCCACGCCATTGGCCATGGTCACGGACAGGGGCTGTGCCCCGCCCATGCCCCCAAGGCCGGCAGTGACCACGATTTTGCCGGTGAGATCAGCACCATAATGTTGCTGCCCTAAGGCGGCAAAGGTTTCATAGGTACCCTGTAAAATGCCCTGGGTACCGATATAGATCCAGGACCCGGCTGTCATCTGGCCGTACATGATCAGCCCTTTCTTGTCCAGTTCATGGAAATAGTCCCAGTTGGCCCAGTGGGGCACGATGTTGGCGTTGGCAATGAGCACCCTGGGGGCGGAGGTGTGGGTTTTGAGCACGCCCACTGGTTTGCCGGACTGCACCAGCAGGGTTTCATCATTTTCCAGGTCCAGCAGGGTGCTGACAATGGCATCAAAGCAGTTCCAGTTTCGGGCTGCCTTGCCCAGGCCCCCGTAAACAATGAGTTCATCCGGGTTCTCTCCGTTGTCCGGATCCAGGTTGTTGCACAGCATGCGCAGGGCTGCCTCCTGGTACCAGCCTTTGCAGTGGAGCTGATTGCCCCTGGGGGCCCTCACCGGCCGGGGTTTGCCGCAGCCGATTTTCAAATCTTGTAACAGTTTTTCCCTGGGATGCATCTTTTCCCTCCTGAAGGTGTTGACTTTTGTGTATGGATTGGCTACTACTTGTCTATACAAGTATAGATAGGATGTCAAGGGGTTTTTGAGGTATGAGGTATGAGGTATGAGGATTGAGGGATGGAAACTTCAGTAAAGCCCCGGGCTTTGTATGAACAGATCAAACAGCAGATCCTGCAGGAGATTGATGCGGGCCGCCTGAAACCCGATGACCGAATCCCATCGGAAACACAGCTGGCAAAAGCATTCAAAGCATCGCGCATGACCGCCAACCGGGCCTTGAAGGAGTTGGCCGAAGAGGGCCGCATCATCCGGATCCAGGGGGTTGGCACCTTTGTGGCCCGGCCCAAGCCGGATGCAGCCCTGCTGGAGATAAAAAGCATTGCCAGAGAAATCGCCGAATGGGGCGGAATTCACTCCTGTGAGGTCCTGGTGCTGACAAAAGAAATTCTTTCTTTGAATATCGGGGCAAAAATGGGGCTGGCCCCGGGCAGGGAGGTGTTTCATTCCATCCTGCTCCATAAGGATTCAGGTGCAGTGATCCAGTATTCAGAGCGGTATGTCAATCCTGTTGTGGCCCCGCACTATCTGGAACAGGATTATACACAGATTACCCCCAGTGATTACCTGCTTACGGTTGCCCCGGTCCAGGAAGCGGAACATGTGATCGAGGCGGTGCGCTGCCCTTCCCATGTGCAGAAATATTTGAAAATGGCTCCGGAAGAGCCCTGTCTGTGCCTGACCCGGCGTACCTGGTCCTTTGATCAGGTGGCCACCTTCAGTACCATGATCTCACCGGGATCACGGTATACACTCAAAGGAAAATTCAACAGAGGATAAACCAGTGAAAAAGACCATTAGCCTTAACGGAGAGCACTTCCAGTTGGAGGAGCTGGTGGATGTTGCCAGAAACGGCACCAGTATTGCCGTTGCCGAGGCATCCAAAGCAAAGATCAACAAGTCCCGCGCCCTGGTGGACAAATGGGTGAAAGAGGGGGTACGCATTTACGGGGTAACCACTGGTTTCGGCGCCCTCTCCGATGTTACCATTTCTCTGGAAAATACCCGGCGGCTCCAGAAAAAAATTTTGGTTTCCCATGCCGCCGGCATGGGGCGAAAGATGGAGGCGGATGTGGTTCGGGCCATGATGGCCCTGCGGGTCAATGATTTCTGCCGGGGCAATTCCGGGCTGCGCCTGCAGACCATCCAGATGCTGGTGGACATGCTCAACAGCGGCATTGTGCCCATGGTGCCGGAAAAAGGGTCGGTGGGGGCCAGCGGGGACCTGGTGCCCATGGCCCACCTTTCCCTGGTGATGATCGGTGAAGGAGAAGCCTTTGTGGACGGCATTCGCATGTCCGGTGCAAAGGCTCTCTCATCCCGGTCCCTGGACCCCCTGGAGCTGGCAGCCGGAGAGGGTCTGGCCCTGATCAACGGCACCCAGTTCATGATCGCCTTGGGGTGCCTGGCCCTGCATGATGCCCTGAACCTGTGCAAGCATGCGGATATTGCCGCATCCATGAGCCTGGAAACCCTCATGGGCACCAGAGCCGCTTTTGATCCCAGAATCCACCGGGCGCGGCCCCACCAGGGCCAGATCATGGCGGCCCGGAATATGCTCAAGATCACCGAGAATTCGGGAATCATCTCTTCCCACCACGACTGCTCAAGGATTCAGGATGCCTATACCCTGCGGTGTTCTCCCCAGGTCCACGGCGCCTCCTGGGATGCCTTTGCCTATGTGGACAAGGTGATCCGGGTGGAGATGAACGCCTCCACTGAAAACCCGTTGATTTTTCCCGAATCGGAAGAGTTTCTGTCCGGCGGCAATTTCCACGGCCAGCCCCTGGCCCTGGCCTGTGACTTTCTGGGCATTGCCATATCTGAGCTGGCCAATATCTCCGAGCGGCGCATCGAACGTCTGGTGAACCCCTATCTGTCCGGTCTGCCGGCATTTCTGGTGGAGGACGGCGGGCTCAATTCCGGGTATATGATCGCCCAGTATGCGGCCGCTGCCCTGGTGTCTGAAAACAAGGTGCTGGCCCATCCCGCATCCGTGGATTCCATCCCTACCTCTGCCAACAAAGAGGACCATGTATCCATGGGGGCGGCGGCTGCCAGAAAATGCCGGGATATCGTGGAAAACGCAGAAGATGTCATTGCCATCGAACTGCTGTGCGGGGCCCAGGCCATTGACCTGTTCACCAATATCAAGGCCGGGGACGGCACCCTGGCGGCCTATAACACCATCCGCCAGCAGGTGGATTACATGAAAGAGGACCGGCTTTTGTCCACAGACATTGCAACAGTCAAACAGATGCTCAAGGACGGAACCATTGTCCGGGCTGTGGAAGCGGCAGTGGGCAAACTGTACTAAAGCGGGCGATGCCCGCAACCCAAATGCCCCTCCTCATTTTCTTGTTTTAGTTGACAGAGACTCAGGAGTAAGGCACTAAAGCGGCACCAGCTTCAGGCTGCCCCACAGCCCGATCTGCGGGCCCACAATGATCACCAGGCCCAGGATACCGGGGATCTGCCTGCCTTTTTCCAGGGTGCCGGGGATATCATCAACAGTGATGACCTGATTGGCCAGGCCGGTGGCTGTTGCATCCGCCAGCATGCAGGACCGGGCCATGACCATGACCGCATCTGCTTTGCCAAAGCTTGTGGAATGCCCGAATGTGCCAGATGAGGTGCACACCCCGAAGGCGGTCTCCTGTTTGGGCATCTGTATGCCCGTGGTCATGCTCAAAGGGGATTTGCCGGCAAAAATGGTGAGCACGGTGTCGGTGCCGGAGCAGACAAAAATGTCGCCGCCGTTTTCCACGATCACTTCTGAAGAAAAAGACAGCAGATGCCGGCCGGTATATTCGGCCACCGCTCCTGCCACGGCTGCCATGGGTCCTACACAGGCGGCATCGGCTGCCTGTGCCATATCCCGGATGATCCCGGGAACAGCGTCCGGGACCGCAATGGGCACCAGGGAATCGGCAAAGGCGGGATACGCCCGGATATGGCTTTCTATCGATGCCCGGCATTGGCGCACCGCCTGGATCGCCTGCCCGGACAGGTCGGAATCCGCCTGGATGTGCAGGTTGGTTTCCTGAACCGTGATTTCAAAGGCGGTCAGCCCTTTTTTTCGCTGCTGCTGCCGGTAAATGGACCGGTCTTCAAACATGGTCCACCGGTTTGGGACGCAGGCGGGCAGGGGCCTGGCGGATAAAATAGGAATCGGTCATGCCGGAGATGAAATCCCGGACCATCTGGGGGGGAGAATGGGCCTGCCAATAGGTGACGGACATGTCGGCCAGAAACCGGGTAAAGATGGCAGATGACCGGTTTTCTTTTTCCAGGTCATCCAGGTACCGGTAGAACAGGTGTTCATATATGGTGCCGATGGATCCCAGGTGTTGTTTGATAGCTGGATTTTTATAGATTTGGTTGTAATTGAACGCTTTGAGCGTCTGCAGGGCCAGGCCGGTTTCTTCTGAAAATCCCACAAAGGGCTGGTCCAGGCTGGTGGCGATCAGGTCGGTTACCAGGTTGAACACAATGGTGCCGTTGGTGCTGCCCAGGGTTGTGCGGCACAGATCCGGAATCTGGTCCCGTGTAACCAGCCCCAGGCGAATGCCATCCTCCAGGTCCCGGCCGATATAGCTGATGGTGTCAGCCATGCGCACCACGCATCCCTCCAGGGTCATGGGCGTGGCGGCAGCCTGTTCGTTGGCATGAAACGTCTGGATCAGCCGGTCCAGGTCTTCAAAGGTGCGGGGTTCAAGGGGTGCCAGCTGCTGGGTATGGGTTTCCCCGTCATGGCACATAATGGCATCCAGGGTCTGGAGGCTCAAGTTCCATCCGCTGCCCTTACGTTCGATTTTATCCAGAAACTGGATGCTCTGGACATTGTGGTGAAAACAGCCGGCCCCGGTCTCCCGGGTCAATCGTGACAGAAACTGTTCTCCGTCATGGCCAAAGGGGGGGTGCCCGATGTCATGGCCTAAAGCGGCGGCTTCGATGAGATCCTGGTTGAGCCCCAGATACCGGCCGATGGTTCTGGCTACCCGGGACAACAGCTGCACATGCAGGACCCGGTGGGTGATGTGGTCGTTTTGGATCAGGGAAAATACCTGGGTTTTGTCAATGTACCGGGTAAAGGCCAGGGAGTTGAGTATCCGGTCCGCATCCTGGCTGAAGGCCTGCCGGTATTCATCGTGTGCCAGTTTTTCCGGGTGCCGCCGGACAGCTGAACAGGAATGGCAGGCCAGGGAGTCCAGCGATTGCGCTTCTCTCTGGTTCAGGCGCCGCTGCAGCTCCCTGGTTTTTTTCAGGCGTTCATTCACGGTGTTATCCCTGTCATATGAATTCATGCGGCTGGCACGGACACCCCACAGTATTGATAATCAGCCACCCCACCCTGCCCTGCAACCGGATCTTTGGCGCTTCGCAGGAATCCGGGTAAAGGGCAGGGCAGTTTTTGAGGCGGCATATCACAGTTGCTTCAGGATATTGTCCACCACCTGGCCAAATGCCTTGGTAAAAGGGGTTTCCTTGTCCTGGAACATGATGGGAACCCCCTGGTCCCCGGATGTCACCACCCCGGTATCAAAGGGAATGGGGCCCAGAAAGGTGAGGCCCTTTTCTCTGGCGGTTTTTTCGCCCCCACCGTGCATGAACAGGTCAATGGGTTCGTTGCAGTGGGGACAGGTGAATCCGGACATGTTTTCCACGATCCCCAGGGTTTTGAGTTTCACGGTTTTGCAAAAAGAAATGGATTTTCTGATGTCTGCCAGTGCCACTTCCTGGGGGGTGGTTACAATCACGCCCATGGCTTCGGGAATTGTCTGGACCACGGTGAGGGGTTCATCTCCGGTACCAGGGGGGGCATCAATGATCAGAAAATCCAGATCTCCCCAGTCCACCATGCCAACAAACTGCTGGATCATGCCGGCTTTTGCAGGTCCCCGCCAGATGATGGCCTGATCCCTGTCCTGCATCAGGGCCTGGACAGACACCACCTTGAGGTTTTCATGCACCTGTTTGGGAATCAGTCGCTGCTGGTCCGGGGTGATGTCCAGAAGATCAGTGAGTCCCAGCATCTGGCCGATGGACGGTCCGTGTACGTCCACATCCATCAGTCCGGTCTGATACCCTTTCTTGGCCAGTACCGCCGCCAGGTTTGCGGATACACTGCTTTTGCCCACCCCTCCCTTGCCTGAGAGGATAAAGATTTTGTGTTTGATTCTGGCAAGAGAGTCCTTGATCATGGCCTGCTGTTCCTGCTGTTTTCTGGCCATATCGTTTTCCTGGGAGGGACATCCCTGGTTCTTTTTTGCCTTGTCTACACTGTCGTGTATCATTGTATGATATGTCTCCTTTTGAAAGGTCCATGGTTGCGGTCACAAAGGTTCGTTTGAACCATAAGGTATAATGGTCATGATCCGGTTTGTGTCAACTGGAAAACCGATTCTTTTACCGGTATATTGGGCCAGAACCGGGTGATGCGAACCTGGACTTTCTGCAGGTTGCCGCTGGTAATGGTCATGTGGACGGGGATTTGGTTTTTGTCCATGGTTTCAAAGGCATGGTAAAGGATTTCCCAGCGGGGGGTGTCCGCTCTGTCAAGCAGCCGCAGCGCCTGTATGGTGTCATCTGGATGCAGCACCAGTTCCTGGGAAAGGGATTTGAAATTTTTACGCAGCCTGATCCGGAAAGGGTCATTTGGCAGAAACCAGGCATCATCAAACGCCTGGACAGGGATCTGTCCCAAAAGCAGGGAGATCAAATCTGACAGGCGCACCGGCACCCGGGTGTAGGGTTCCAGGTTCGGATTTTCTGATGTCGGTGTATAGGGCTTGTGCCGGCCTGTATGGGAAATAAAGGTGACCCGGCTGCCGTCTGCCACAATGGTTTCCACAGGATGACCAGAGGTGGTGAAGGTCATGCGCACTCGACCAGGGGTCTGGGCAGCCCAGGCGATCTGGAATGTTTGTACGTTGTTTCCTGACGTCAGGCGCACCCTGCCGGTTCCCTTGCTTGTGCGGATTTCCTGATTCATGTTCCGGAGGGCTGCTGCAGCCTGCCATGCTGTCTTGTCCAGACCGGGGTCGGTCTCGGGCCGGGGTGTGGCACAACCGGTGAGGCAGGCAGCACAGAACAGGGTTGCAAAAAACAGGACAGGTACAGGTTTCATTGGGCGGGCTGCTGTTTTTTCCGGGTGTCAGGAAGAATTAGCTGCTGTTCCAGGTCCTTGATTTTTGTTTCCAGTTCCAGCACCAGGTCTGTATCTTCCTCTTTTGCGTTGACCAGTGCCCTGTGATATGCCGCCAGGGCCTGGGATAACCGGCCGGTTTTGACATAGGCATCTGCCAGATGGCTGGCAATAATGGATTCATACTCTGTGAGGGCGGCAGCCTTTTCCAGATAAAGCACCGCTTTTTCATATTGTTGTTTTTTATAGTAAACCCATCCCATGCTGTCCGTAATATAGCCGTCATCCGGTTTTATTTTCAAAGCTTTTTTGATCAGGGCATGGGCCTGGTCCAGGTGAATTCCCAGATCAGCATAGGTGTAGCCCAGATAGTTGAGGGCGGATGCATCATCCGGATCAATGCGGATAATCTCCTTCATGGTGGCAATACAAGCCTCCTTTTTTCCGGCCTTGTCCTGAATCGCTCCAAGCCGGAACAGCAGGGACGTATTTTCAGGTGCATCTGCCAGACCTTTGGCAAGCAGATCCATGGCTTTTTCCAGACGGCCTTGCTGTTCATAAAATGTAGCAAGATAGGATATGATATCGATATCTTTGGGGTTGTTTTTGTGGTGGTCCTCAAGAAATGCCACAGCCTTTTCCCCCTGGCCCATTTTTCGGTATAAAAATCCGATGGTCAACAGGGTTTTTTTATACTGGGGGTGGGCAGATGACACCTTGAGATAATGCTGGATGGCTGCCTCTGGATTATCGGTTGATTCATGTGCCATCCCCAGAAAAAAATTAAGATTGTCATTGTCCGGATCTGCCTTGCGCAGTTCGGAAAATACGATCACTGCATCATCATATCGTTTTTGTGAAATATAGGTGTCCACCGCTGCCATGACCATCCGGGAGCTGTTTGCTGCCTGTTTTCCCAGTTCATCAAACAAATTTTCAGCTTTGTCAGTTTTCCCTGTTTTGTGGTAAATCAGGGCTGTTTCCAGTAAGGCACGGTCATTTTCCGGTTCTATTTCCAGTATTTCTTCATAGATTTCCAGCCTTTTTTCAAAGCTGGTATCGTCAGATTGGCGGCGCAGAATTTCAATACGTTTGAACCTGGGTTCAACCAGATCCGGTTCCAGGGCAATGGTTTTTAAAAACGCCTGTTCTGCCGCCGTGTAATTGCCGGAAAGAAGATGGGCTTCTCCCAGATAAAAATGGGCCACATAATACTGGGGCAGGTGGACAGCCATCCGGGAAAACAATTCCAAAGCCCGGGAAAATTGCTGTTTTTCCATGAAAAATTTTCCCAGCCGCAAATAGGTTTCTTTGTTTTCCGGATCGAGTTCCAAAATCTGGCGCAGCAAAGAAAGGATCTGGTCCTGGCTGCCGGTGTCTTTTTTCAGACGTACCAGCATGAGCAGGTTGTCCACGTCATCCGGATCTTTTTGTGCCAATGCCTCTGCCAGTGCCAGCGCTTTTTCTTCCGTTCCCATTTCAAGATACAGCCGGACAAGATCCCGTTGTAAAAAAGCGGATGACGGGTCTTCTGCAATCGCCTTTTCAAGAGATTTGACTGCTGGTTCAAGCTGTTCCTGCTCGTGCAGTAATAGAGATTCCAGGTAATAATATCTTGCAGACAAAGACTGTGTGGTCGCTGATGCATCTTCTGGCGGATCATCCGCCGGTGTCCGGGAAACAGGGGTTGCCGGCTGGATCTGGTTGCACCCGGAAAAACACATAATGGCTGCCAGTATGCATGTATGGATTATGAATTGTCTCATGGTTTCAATTACACTGTGTTTTGGCATCTTATTGGCTGTGGTCATACATGTCGAAATCCGGCATGTCTTTTTTAAAAAATGCTTTCATTTTTTTGAGAATATTGTTTTCAATCTGCCGTACCCGTTCTCTGGAAATATTGTATTCTTCACCAATTTCCTGAAGGGTTTGGGGCGTGTCTGAAAAAATTCGCCGCTCAAAAATCTCCAGTTCTCTGTCATTGAGGGTGGTTTTAAAGTCCGTCACCTTGGTGTGCAAAATGTCTTCTATTTCCTTTTTCGCCATCTGGTCTTCAGAGGAGTCTGATTCTGTATTGATAAATTCAATACGTTCCGTGTTGGAATCGTTTTTCAAAGGTTCATCCAGAGACATATCCCAGTTGGCCAGGCGCTGATCCATATCCATTACCTCTTTTTCAGATACCCCCAGCCGCTCTGATAAAAGTTTGGGTTTGGGGTCAAACCCCTGTTCAATGAGCTGCTGTTTTTCTTTTTTCAACCGGAAAAACAATTTACGCTGCCCCTGGGTGGTCCCGATTTTCACCATCCGCCAGTTGTCCATGATAAATTTGAGAATATACGCCTTGATCCAGAAAGAGGCATAATAGGAGAATTTGACATTTTTATAAGGGTCGAATTTTTTAACCGCCTGGACCAGCCCGATA
>DATFJY010000166.1:0-5454 GCA_035268905.1 Desulfotignum sp. | reverse complement strand
CGGAAAACCCCGGAGGATTACACCACCCACAACATCGACCTGGTGTATGACAGCAAAGTGGTATCCATTGATCCGGATGCAAAAACCGTCGACACCCTTACCGGAAGGCAGGTCAGCTATGACAAGCTGTTACTGGCCCATGGGGGCGACCTGTTTATCCCCCCCATCCCCGGGATTGAAAACCCCGGCGTATTTTCCTGCAAACAGCTGGGGGAAACCGAAAAGCTGGCAGCCCACAAGGGCCGCAGTGCCGTGGTCATCGGATCAGGTGCCATCGGCATTGAAGCGGCGGAAGCATTGAAACGCAAAGGGTATGCGGTCCATGTTGTCGAGCTGATGGACTGGATCCTGCCCTCCCTGTTTGACGAACCCACGGCCAGGCGCCTGGAAACCGCCTTAAAAGGCTATGGGATCAGCGTATTCACCGGAGAAAAGGTGCTGGAAATCAAGGGCACCGGCCAGGTGACCGCCGTGATCACTGACCGGCGCACCATTGCCTGCGACACTGTGGTGGTGGCCACCGGGGTGGTGCCGGGCACGGCCCTGGCCCAAACTGCCGGCATCGACACCGGCCGGGGCATCCCGGTGAACCGGCAGATGCAGACCAGTGTGCCGGACATATATGCCTGCGGCGACTGTGTGGAAACCATTGACGCCTGCACTGGTGAAACCGCCATGTTCCAGCTCAAACACAACGCCATTGAGCAGGCCCAGGTGGCAGCCAGGCATATTACCGGAGAGCCTGCACGTTACCTGGGGGCCTATGCCTTTGCCAGGGCCCATTTCTTTTCCACCCATGGCGCCACCTTCGGCAAAACCCAGCGGGCCACCGACTGTATCCTGGGAGACAAACGGGTCATTGAAAGAGAAGAGGGCGAAAATTACCTGCGGGTGATGCTGCTGAACAACCAGATCGTGGGGGGACAGGCCATCGGCACCTTTGCCAACGGATTAGGAATGCTCATTGGCGCCATGTGGCGCAAAGATGACTTTATGGAAATTGCCGCCAAAATGCGGACTACCCCCAAAGGCGGTGCGGTTCACACCTGGCCCATGCTGCGGCTGGGAAACCTGCTGGGCATGTAGTCTGGATCACCCTCCGGCCAGAAAGGTGACGATCTGGATATCATCCCCGGGCTTCACCGGTTTTTCCAGCTCCCCGGGAAATGCGCTTTCCGCATTCAGATAGATTTCAATATGGCCGTGCAGCCGCCTTTTGTTATCGAACAATTCCTTTTCCATGGCCGGATACTGCCGGACCAGATCTGCCAAAGCCCGGCCCACGGTATCCCCCTGGACTTCAACGAGCTTTTTGCCGTCAGTGTACTGCCGGTGTACCAGATGCATATGGATATTTATTGTCATGCTTTTCCCTTCCGTTTACTGCTTACTTACCACTTTTTTCTGAAAAAATTTCCGCCATCATACAGCGGGCGCTCCCCCCGCCCACAGACTCTATGGTATCCAGGGCAACGGGCAGAATGGTTCCATACTGTTCCAGTCGCCGGATCTGTTTCGGGGAAAAGCCTGTGAAGGCCCGCATGGACATCACGATGAAGGGATCTTTGCCGGCGGCATTCACCTGGAGAATATTGCCGCAGAAATGGTGCTCCATCTGATCCATGGAGATATCGATGACCTCAAAGGAGCGTTCCAGGGAGTTTCTGACCCGGCTGCGCTGGTCCGGATCGGTGATGCACGCCAGGCAGATCACCGAGAACTGCTCCCCGATACTCATGATCACATTGGTGTGGTAGATGGGTTTTCCCCTGGAGCTGCGGGTATCAAACAGGATGCCCTCCCGAAAGAACCGCAGGCGGATAAAATTGTCAAACTGATCCGGGTGGCATCTGTGGGAACGGGCTGCATAGACAATCTCTTCCCGGTGGTCAATTACCATGGAACCGGTGCCTTCCAGAAACCGCTCCTGCTCATCCAGGGCCCCCACATGGATGACGTTCCTGATTTTATACCCGTTGGCCAGCAACAGTTTCTCCACATCCTGGGGCCGCCGTTCATACCGGCGGCTGACTGCTGCCATGGGATAGGTAATCAGGGTGCCGTCATGTTCGGTGGAAAACCAGTTGTTGGGAAAAATGGCATCCGGCGTCCGGGGATAGGGCGTTTTGGGTTTTTCCAGCACCAGCACCGTAATGCCGTTGGCCTGCAGGGTATCCACCATGGCCTGGAATTCGGCATTGGCCGCTTCATTGATCTGTTTTTCAGATTCTGTGGGCCGTTTCTGGAATTCGTTGTCCAGACCGGTCTCCTCATTGAACCCGAAATCATGGGGCCTGACCATCAGTACTGTATCGGTTGTTCTGGAAACATCTAACATACAATGGTTTCTACCATGGCCCGTCCTCCCGGTCAAGCGGCTGTCTAGTAATGGAGCACCTTCACTTCCGTGAACTCTTCCAAACCCAGGACACCGCCCTCCCGTCCATTTCCCGACATTTTGTACCCGCCAAACGGGGCCCCGTATTTTATGCCCCCCCCGTTGATATGGACCATTCCGGCCCGGAGCTTTCGGGCAACGCTGCGGCATCTTTCCTGGTCCGAAGAGTGCACATATGCAGCCAGACCATATGGGGTGTCATTGGCAATTGCGATGGCCTGCTCTTGGGTATCAAAGGGTATCAACGCCAACACAGGACCAAACACCTCTTCACGGGCAATGGTCATGCTGTTGGACACATGCGTAAAAACGGTTGGGCGGCAGTAAAATCCTTTTTCAAACCCGTCTGGTCTGCCCGGCCCGCCGGTCAGCAGCCTGCTGCCTTCATCAAGCGCAGTATTGATCAGGGCCTGGACACGCCTGAAATGGGTTTCACTGACCAGCGGGCCCATATGGGGTCCTTCTGCATGCGGGTCACCCACTGTCAGGTTTTCAACAGCCGCTTTAACCATGGCTTCCACCTGTGCAAACACCTTTTTTTCGACCAACATCCTGGTGGGGGCATCACAGGACTGGCCGGTATTGTTCATGCAGTCGCCAACACCTTGCTGAACCGCTGTCTGAAAGTCTGCATCTGCAAAAACAATATTCGGAGACTTGCCCCCAAGTTCAAGGGTCACGCGTTTGATATTATCTGCCGCAGCTTTGCTCACAGCAATCCCGGCACGGGTGGAACCGGTAAATGAGATCATTTCAATATCCGGATGAGATGCCATGCTGCTGCCGACTGTTGCACCGTCTCCGTTCACCAGATTGAAGGTTCCCGGGGGAAACCCTGCCTCATGGATCATTTCAGCATAGAGTATGGCAGACAGCGGGGTCAGCTCCGCAGGTTTCAATACACAGGTACAGCCGGCTGCCAAAGCAGGAAGCACTTTCAGGGCAATCTGGTTTACCGGCCAGTTCCAGGGCGTGATAAGTCCGCACACCCCCACCGGTTCCCGCAGCAGCACATCACCGTCTGCCAGTGTTTCCTTGAATCGGAAGGTTTTCAATGCAGCAATGAACGCGTCAAGATGCCCAAGGCCGGTTTCAGCCTGCTGTTCTCTGGACAGGGTCCGGGGAGCGCCCAGCTCCTGCGTGATGAGATCCGCCATTTCATCATACCGGCGGACATAGACCCTGCGGAATTGTTCCAGCAGGTTCAGGCGCTGCGCCACAGAGGCCGCTGCATAGCCTGCAAAGGCCTTACGGGCGGCTGCTACTGCCTGGTCAAGATCTGTACGGCTTCCTAACGTGATGCGCGCAATCTTTTCTTCTGTGGCCGGATTCACGACGTCATATATCTCTTCACTGTCCGGTTCAACCCATTGCCCGTCAATATAGAAACTGCGTTTATCAAGCATGGTGTATCCTTTTGGGTATGCTAAATGGTTTGTATTTCAATCACCACAGGCTGCAGTGAATCTGCATGGGATTTCAGTGTGTCTTCAAGGTCTGCCACATCATTGTCACACCGCACATAAGGCATGCCATACGCCCGGGCAATATCCTGGAAATCCGGTGGACGCGGACAGCAGCCGATGGGGGTGATATCTGCATCTGCCATAGCATCTGCAATCTCCTTAAACCCGAAATTGTTCCATATCAGAAAAATAACCGGCAGGCGTTCATCCCTTGCCGTCATCATTTCCGGTAATGTGAACTGTGCCCCGCCATCCCCGGTGATGCAGACAACCCGGCGCCCCGGATCTGCCAGACAGGCCCCGATGGCAGCCGGTATGGCATACCCCAGGGTGCCGAATCCCGTGGCGGCGTTGAACCATCCCTTAGGGCTGTCATGGCCATAGTACAGGTTTGCCGCATATACTGGCTGTGTGGAATCCCCCACAATAATGGATCCGGGAAGGGTATCCCGGATGGTTTCCACCATCTCAACCATATGGCCGTAACCGGACGGCAGTTCAGCCCGTGCTTTGCTGCATACCGTTTTTGCTGTGTGTTCTCCCCAGGTACCGGTTTCGGCTAACGGCGCCAGGCCCTCTATCAGAAGCGGCAGAATGTCCCGGGCCGGCCCCTGCAGCCGAATGTCTGCAGGATGCCGCTGCAGCTGCTGTGGATCGATATCCACACGGATGAGGTGCCCCAGGGGCGGTGCATCCCCTCTATTGTAGATGTCAAAATCCGTGGGCCCCAGCTGCGTGCCCACAGCAAGTACTGCATCCGATGCAGCCAGCAGGTGTCTGACCGCCTGCAGGCTCGGACTGGCCGGTATCCGCAAAGGGTGCTGGTGCATCTGGCCCCGGGCATTGATGGTCAGGACAACAGGGGCATTTAGTGTTTCCGCCAGAATTGTCACCTGATCAGCCGCCGAAATGCTGCCGCCGCCGGCGATAATGACCGGGCGATTGGCCTGGGCCAGTTTTTCCCTGGCTGCTGCGATATCCTTTGGGTCAGGCAGCGGGGGCATGGTGATTTCCAGTTCCCCCATTGGCAGGACAGCATCCTGTCCAAGCAGATCCAGCGGCACCTGGATATGCATGGGACCGGGACGGCTGACGGCCAGATCTGTGAATATGGCATCCAGGGCCGGTATCAGGTCCCGGGCCGTATGGATATGTTCCGACCGCAGGAACAATTTGTTGCAAATACCCTGCTGATCCGGCAGTTCATGCAGATGCCCCAGCCCTTTACCCAGGCTGTCTGCAGCATTGACACTGGATACAACCAGCATGGGAATACTGTCGGCAAGGGCCTGGCCAGTGGCGGTTAAAATATTTGTAACCCCGGGGCCTGTAATGACAAAGGCAGCCCCTGGTTTGCCCGAAGCCCGGGCATAGCCGTCAGCCATGAAGCCCGCCCCCTGTTCATGGCGCGGGGTAACATGGCGGATGGCTGCTTTTTCCAGCCCCCGGTACAATGCCAGCGTGTGAACACCGGGTATACCAAAAACAACGGATATGCCGCGGTTTTCCAGATACTTCACCAGGGCTTTGCCCACAGAGATGCGGTTGTGCCCCTGCCGGTTACCCATCGTTTTTTTCTGCATGGGCAGC
>DATFJY010000165.1:0-3299 GCA_035268905.1 Desulfotignum sp. | reverse complement strand
ACTGGAAAAATCGATACAGGGCCAGAGGGAGGCGGCGAAAAACAGCTGGTCCCCGTTTTTGGCCAGGTGCCAGAGTGCCGGGTCTTTGGCCTGCAGCAGAAGCTGGTGATGGACCGCCAGAACGGCCGGTTTTTCCCCGGTGATGCCCATGGTCCGGATATGCCCGGTGGCGGTGATATCCTGATACGGGGCTTTGACCAGCAGGGCATTGCGGGTAAATGCCCCGGCCCGCTGAAACTGGTGGCGGAAGGCAAAGGAGCAGTAATTGATGGGCAGGGCGATGTTGTTTTCCAGGGCATACCGCATCAGTTCCAGGGCGGTGAGTTCGGTTTCCAGGACCGTGGTCCCGGGACCGTGCACAAAGGTATAGCCCCGTTTGATCAGCCGGGGCAGGTTATGCGGTGTGCACCGCAGCTGGTGGAGATTCAGATAATCGACCCCCTCGTCATACAGCTGTTTGATCACCTGCCGGGTGTTTTCCAGATCTTCCGGGATGGCCGGAATCTCCACAGTGACACAGGGAATGATGCCCATCGCTTTTTTCAGTGCATCCAGGCGGTAATGGTCTGCACTGATATCAAAGCGGATCTCATCCAGGCCGTTATCTGCCAGCATTTTCAGTTTATCTTCAGTCACCAGAAGGCCGTTGGTGTACATCCAGATATACAGGGGGCCGCTTATTTTCGCCCGCAGGGCCTTGAGATACTGCACCACCCGGTCAAAGGTCATGAGGGGTTCGCCCCCGCTGAAGCTCACCGCCCTGATACCGAAAGCACGGACATAATCCACGTATTCACCAGGGGTCTTGAATTCCAAAGAACTGGTCATGGGCAGCCCTTTTTGATTCTGGGTGGAGGGACAGTAAAAACACCGGGCATTGCAGATGCCGTTGATAAACAGACAGGACCAGTCTCCGCTGCCGCACAGGCGGCACCCCGGCGACATGCCGTGGGTAACCAGCTTGGTGCGGGCAAACCGCCATTCCGGACCTTTGCCCTGGTGTGCAAAAATGTGTGTTATCAGATTTTCACGCACCCGGGACGCTGCCTGTGCTTTTTCCGGGGTCAGCCAGGTCATGGTGTCGTATGCATCTGCGTATTCTTCTTTGGTCCGGCTGATGGTGCGGGCCATATCCATTTCTGCCATTGTGTGTCAACCTCCGATTCAGATAAAGGCTGTCCATATAAGCATACTGTATGCCATACCGGATCAAGGCATAAAATACGCATAAAAACAGGGGGATGTGAAAACCATCGCCCCTGGCACACAGGTGGCGCAGAGAGAAAAACCAGACACTTCAAGACCTGTATTAAAAAAAATGGAAGCAGAATGTCTGGTTTACGGGAGGTTTTTTTGTATCACAACCGTATCCTTCGGCTGTTTCATCATATCAAATGCAGTGAACCGCAGGGTATCGCCATCCACCCGGATGGTGTGAAACAGCATCTCTTCTGATGCGGTTCTGGCCATGAGGTGGCCATACCGGTCACTGACTGGATAAAATTTGGGGCCGCTGTTGGAGATGATGTACACCGTGCCATTTTCCCTGCCGGCTGCAGGCCGGTTGTTTTTCAGGGCAACGGTTCTGGCATACCCATGGTCATGGCCCTGGAGCACCAGGTCCACGCCAAACCGGTCAAACACCGGCACAAACACCTCCTGGAACCGGGTGATGTTCCGGCGTGTGGATATGGGATAGACGGGCTGGTGAATGGAAACAATGATCCAGGCAGGGGTGTTCCGAGACAGGATGGTTTCCAGCCATGCCGCCTGGGTCTCAACCTGTTCATTGCCGTTGAGGACAATGAAAAACACCCCCTGGTATGCAAAATAATACACCGTTTCTTCAAGACCCGGCGGGCCGTTGTCCGGCAGGGTGAACATGGGCCGCCAGAACGGTGTTATCAGCCGTTTTTCAGGCGGGGTGATCCGGGGATCCGGATATTCATGGTTTCCCGGCACCGGCACCAGGGAAAAGGTTTTGGCCATCCAGGACAGGGCTTCAAAAAAATCCGCCCATTCCCGGTCATCCGGGCCGTTGTTCACCATGTCGCCTGCAAACAGCCAGAATGCAGCCTCGGGCACAGCCAGGGCCGCTGTCCGGAACATCAGGGACCCCAGGGCATGCACCTGCTTCTGGATGTCACCGAAATACACAAAAGTGAAAGGTGCGGCCTTGTCTGCAGCAGTCCTGAACCGGCTCCATTCACCCCAGTGGGGATCATTTCCAACCCGGAATGCATACGCGGTATCGGGCAAGAGGGCATCAAACACCACGGCATGGTGATATACAGCGCCTGCATCATTGGTTTCCACCCGGCAGGTGTCTGCCGCAAAAGACCGGACATGGTTTTTTGGGTGCAGCAGTCTGGAAGCCGGCACCATCTGGGCGGCCGGGGCAGTGCCCTTTTCCCGGGTGCGCCATGTGACCGCCTGGGAATTGTGGGGTGTTCCGGTAATATTCAAAACCACCCGTTCGGGTACAATGCCTGCCGATGCTGCTGTTTCAGCATTTACGGTAAAAGAAAAAACCAGCAGCAGTATCCCGGCGGCGACCAGACATCTTGTAGTCTTCAAAAATCGGTTCATGTTCTTTCCTTTACGATATAGCCATTTACGGTATATCCATTGTCTGGCGCATACCCTGGTTGTTCAGGATTTTCTCTGCCATGGCATCATCCAGGTCCAGGTTGAAAAACCGGCTGTAAAAACGCTTTATTTCAACCCTAAGGTCCATATCGGCAAACAACTCCGGATAAACGGTCTTGGCAGTCCACAGGATGGCCAGCGGGGTCTCCAGGCTGCCCGGATGTCCCCATCGGGAAATCCCCACAGGAATGGAAAATACCTTTTTCTCCTGTACCGCTGTAATGGCGGCCCATTTTTTGTCCTGCAGGATGTCTTTGTCCACACCGGCTTCATTTACAATGATGACCTCCGGGTCCCAGAGCAGTATCTGTTCCATGCCGGCAAAATGCTTTTCCCCCCTGGTGTGCAGTTTCTGTCCGACTGATACATTTATTACACCGGCGGCCCGGGTCCAGTCCGCCGCGATGGTGCCCGGCGCATCGGTCCGCCGTGCTTCATTCACGGCATGGTACAGGCGCACCCGGTCCTGTTTTAGCATCCGGGCGGTGCGCTTTTCCACCTGTTTGATTATATCCCGGTAATACCGGGTGTAGGCAAGGGCTTTTTCCTTGCGGCCGCATATTTTTCCCATCATCTCAATGGTGGTCATCTGCTCTGCCATGTTCCGGTACCCTGCCACAAACCAGGGCAGGCCAAACCGCTCCAGTTTC
>DATFJY010000164.1:0-3842 GCA_035268905.1 Desulfotignum sp. | reverse complement strand
AATGGAAACCCATTTTTGTTGCGATTGTCTGCATGGTTTTGTTTTCTACCGCTGCATGGGCCCAGTTGTCCAAAACAGACATATCCATGCTGTATGTGTCTATTTTTAACCGGGCATCCGAGGGCGGGGGAAACGCCTTCTGGCAGTCACAGCCGGATATGGCCTGGGCTGCGGATGCAATGCTGGAAACGGATGCCGCCAAAAACTATTTCGGGGCCAGCCTGAATTCCGATCAGGCGTTTATCGAACATATTTATCAGAACACCCTGAACAAGACATTGGCAGATGACCCGCAGGGCATTGCACACTGGGTCGGCCAGCTGGATGCAGGCCGGACCCGGGGGGCTGTCGTGGCAGAACTGGTCGGGGTGATCAAAGACTATGCTCCCGGCGGTCCCTTGTATAACGCCAATGATGCAAAAACCGTTGCCGCCTACAATCAGTTCACCAACCGGGTACAAGTTTCCGACTACATGGCGGATACAGTACAGGAAGCACCTAACAACTGGGAATCGGCAACCCAGTTTTCTGCAGGCGGCCTGAACGTTACCGCTGAAGCAGCAACCGTGGCTGCGGCCCGGGCAGCCATTGAGACGTTTACAACTGGCGATACATCCGAGCTGGAAGCAGATATTCTGGCATACATGGACATGATCTCCTCTGCCGGAGAGCTGTCCCCCATGATGGATGAGATCGGGACGTTGCTTGAGGAAATAATGGCAGCTGATTCATCGGTTGTGACCATAACCCCGCCCATGGAGAGCCTTGATCTGGCAAATTTGCCCCCTGCAATTAACATTGCCGCTGATTTCGGTACCGGATACAAACCGGAAGAAAGCACAGCTGTATATACGGGCCAGGCAGTGATTGATATCACCAATCTGGCATTTTCTCAAACCGGTATCACCGCCAATGCCGTCATGACCGCTTCGGATGTCAGGCGGGACGGCGAACTGGTCCTGTCCGGTGCCATGGCCATGGATATCAATGTAGGCGTATCCGGGAGCAACATGTCTGCTGTTATTCCCATCACTTTCACCAATCTCCAGTCCCTGGATTATCAGATCAACGGCGGGGCCACGCTGTCCTTACCGTCCATCAGCGGGGAAGGCCAGCTGCTGGAACCGGCTGTCATTACCTTCAATGAGATGACCACAACGGATTTCAACCTTTCAGGCACAGTCGAGGTGACGCAGATTGCGGACGGGTTTGATGCACTGCTCGATCTTGATACCCATGAAGGGCCGGTGAACGGGCTTGTACGGGTGATCGAAAATCAACAGGAGGAGACCATTGTTTCCACCCCCGGCACCATGACAGCAGGTGCCTATACCGTTGATATCAACGATGTGGTAATGGATCCAGATACCTGTCCGGATCTGGCGGTCGGCGGCAATATCGTTATTTCCGGGGCTGGTGAAGAAAAGACCCTGGATTTCAACAGCAACTGTACTTATACCATCAACTGATACTATATTACCCGTCATGGCCGGTATTTCAGATATCGGGAAAAGCCGGCCGTGACCGCTCCATTTCAGTGAAAAATACCATAAAAACCTGTCTGATCCTGGTACTGGTTTTTGCCTCCTTTGTCCCGATCAAAGGGTGCCGCCAGGATGAATACCAGGGTGAGCCTGCTGTGCCATTTGAAATTGTCGTGCTTTCGGATCCAGTGTAACAGATTGGCCCTGTGGGAGATTACTGGAGTGCCGGAGAAAATATGGCCGTCGTAACCATTGATCCGTTCCGCAAAATGGTTGATGTCAGCCGGCATCCCTCATCTGCATACAATACGGTTTTTTAAAGTGCGGCAAAGTCCGGTCTCAAAATGCCAGAATACCTGGGCAACCTTATGACACCAGGGTGGTCTGGATATTTGCCACAGGCATGCCAGGTTTTTGATTGTTCTATGCAGCACGCTTTCCCGGGCCCCGCCCCTGGTGGTGTCCTGTGCCCGGCCCGAGATCTGCGGGGGCCTGTCTGCATAAGCACAATGAAGTGCAGCCACCTGCCCTCTGTTTGGGATCATCCCGGCAAATTTTACCAGGCCCCCTTAAGGCTCTGACGGTCCGTTCACAGGACACCACCAGGGGCTCCCCATAAGGGGTACGCTGCTATGGCAAATATCCAGAGGGTGGTTTTCATCCCTTGTTTTTACAAGTCTGTAATGGTAGCCTGCCCGAAACTTGAGGAAATAATGGATATGAAAAAAATGCAGATGATTGGTAAAATATGCATTGTGCCGGTGGTGGTGATAACCATGGGGTGTGTGAACCAGGATCTTGCGCCGGCTTCAGACACAACCGCCGTCCGGGCCAGACCTGCCAATCCGGCGGTGAAAAAATGCCTGGAAAACGGATTTGTTGTTGAACCGGTGATGGAGAACGGGGTGCCTGTGGATCACCGTTGTATTAATCCAGAAACCGGCCGGGCATGCGGGGTTTGGGAATATTACCGCAAAGACTGCGTCCTTTAGAGCGGCAGCCGGCCAAAATCACAGGTAGAAACAGGTGCTGCTGTCTCCAGGATACGGTTGCGAAGAAAGGTCCGGCAACCGGTTGGAAAGGCAGCATGGGAATTTTGCGGCGGTCAGCTGGTAAATGCGTCAAATCCCATGGCTGCGGTAAAAGAGGCCTGATCATACACCAGGTCCTCACTGCTCACGACACCGGTCAGGGAAATGGTGTTTACCGTTCCCTGATTGTTGAATATGATATGCATATCTGTTCCATCATTGGAAAAAGAATAGTCACTTTCCTGTGCGTTGGTGATGGAGATGCTGTCATCGGATGTGAAATTATTTATCCGGACATTTGTCAATATATCCGCATCATCTGTGAAATTGAATGCATCTCCGGCAGCATCTAAAACCACCGGGGTTTCCAGTGTCCCGGCATCGACGGATACCGGGGTTTTGGTGCCGGAATCATCCCTGAAATTGTCTATGCGGGATTTGGCCTCTGAAACTGTTGCCCTATCATTGGTGACCGGCATGTCCTTGTCAAAAGCAGTGGATGTAGCATAATCCAAAGGGGTTTCATAAATATTGTCCGCCATGTAGTTGGCAATTTCCACCCGGTTGGCGAACTGGTCATAGGCGGCAACCGTGGCTGTATCAGCAGGGTCGTAATTGGGACCGTCGGGTGCATAGTTTTCGATGACCCCTACAAGCTCCGCCACCACTTCGCCCCGGGTTTTTCCGGCATCCAGCAGACCCGTCCAAAAGGCAATGCCTTCGGCATCATCTGCAATGGTTTTGTTGAGGGTGTTTTGATAAATGTGTTCGATAAACGCCTGGCTGGAGTCCAGGCTTGTACCAAAGTATGCCCGGGCATCTGGGGTGTCCAGCATCGCGGCTGCGGCAGATGCCATGTCTGGTTGGGTCTGCCAGAAGGCGTTCCCCTCACCTTCTGACGCACGGTTGAAAATCGCTACATACAATTGTGATACCTGTGTCTGGTCAAGGGCCATGTCAAGCCTCCTATTATGATTTTTTCAAATAAATAAAAAAGGTACAAATTTTATGTACCAATACCAATGTCTATCTGTAAAATATTTTGAAAAAAAAAAACAGGATAAAATTGCAAAAAAACACAATTCAAAAAAAGATGCCAATACAATGACAGGAAAATGCCTCATGCACCATTTGGCGGCAGTGGATTACATCTTGTTTTTACAATTTACAAATGGTAGGTTTTTAGGTGATATAAAACACATGCCGGTATTGGAAGAAACCTTTTTGTGACCGGTTTGATTTTTTAAAAACCTTCGGCTGCCATGACTTTTTTCCTGAGTGGTGCACGCTTCATGACTGTCGTTTGGCAACAAGGAAAACACGAAAG
>DATFJY010000163.1:0-5316 GCA_035268905.1 Desulfotignum sp. | reverse complement strand
CGGACCTCTTTTATGCTTTCCTTTTTATGTGCAGTGGTGCTCATTGGCCGATTTCCTTGCATACCAGATCCTGTTTGTCATGTTCAGATACGTGGACATGGATGGTATCCTGATGTTCGGTGTCCACAAAAACGCCTCTGTAATCCGCCTGGATGGGCAGCTCCCTGTGTCCCCGGTCCACCAGGATGGCCAGCTCGATGCGGGCGGGTCTGCCAAAATCCATGAGTGCCTCCATGGCCGCCCGGATGGTTCTGCCTGTGTACAGCACATCATCCACCAGGATGATGATTTTGTCATCCACACTGAAAGGAATATCAGAAGGCCTTACAATGGGCTGGTGGCTGATTTTTGTCCAGTCATCTCTGTACATGTTGATGTCCATGCTGCCCACGGGCAGGGTCACCCCTTCAATGTGCCGGATCTGGTCTGCCAGTCGTTTGGCCAGAAAATCCCCCCGGGTCTGGATACCCACCAGGGCCAGGTCCTTTGCGCCCCTGTGGATTTCTGTGATTTCATGGGCAATCCGGGAAATGATGCGCGTGAAATCCTGGTCATTGAGAATGGGTCTGGTCTGTTTCATGCCATGCCTTTCATGTGCCATGCCTTTCATGTGCGATGGGTTGTACCATGCACTATTTGGAAATATGCCCGCCAATGGTATTCTCTTTTTCAATCATGTACCATCTTTTTTTCCGGTGAGCAAGACCTCGACCTGCCGTTCATGGAAAATCCACATGCAAAAAGGTGACTTGGCAGATATTTTTTTGTCAGTTTATGGTTATTCTCTGGAGATTTGCCATAAGCATGCCAGGTTTTCGGTTTTTCTGTGCAGCACGCTGTCGGCGGCCCCGCCCCTGGTGGTGTCCTGTGCCCGGCCCGAGATCTGCGGGGACCTGTTTGCATATGAACTGTAAAGAACGTCAAACCACCCTCGGGTTCAAAAGCATCCCGGTATATTTTACCAGGCCCCCTCCGGATCTGACGGTCCGTTCACAGGACACCACCAGGGGCTCCCCATAAAAACGCACGCTCCTATAGCAAATATTCAGACCTTGATTTTCAGCTGAAGTCGGCTATAATCAGGCCACTATCATGGATTTTTGCCAAGGACAGAAGGAATGCATTTGGATTGTACCGGGGTGATTCTGGCCGGCGGGAAAAACAGTCGGCTGCCGGGAAGGAAAAAAACCTTTCACAGAATCGGAGATTTCACCATGCTGGAAAGGCTGTGCACCCTTTTTTCCCGGGTGTTCAAAGAAAATATCCTTGTGGTCAATGAACCCGGGGAATTTCTGGTGCCTGATATGCTGGTGGTCACAGACATCATCCCGGCACGGTGTGTCCTGGCAGGACTGCATGCCGGGTTGTTTTACGCCTCATTTCCCCATGCATATGTGACCGCCTGTGATATTCCCTTTGCCAGTGAAACAGTGATCCGGCATCTGGTAAAAAAGGCTGCCCCCGGAGACCATGTGGTCATCCCCCGGACGGAAGAGGGGCTGGAACCTTTGTCCGCCGTTTATTCCAGGGCCTGTATTCCCTTGATTGAATCCAACCTGGAAAAAAAAATCTATAAGATCAAAGGATTTTACAAGAAAAAACATGTCAAGGAAGTACCAGTATCTGTATTGAAAAAACTGGACCCTGAGATGGGGTTTAAATTCAATGTGAATACAGTGGCAGACCTTGAAAAAGCCAAACAACTGGCTGCAGAAAAACAAACAGGATAACAGCAAATGAATGAAAACAGCGCACATTTCGAAACAAAGACCCTGGAACAGATGATCCGTGAAATAAAGGACCATCCCGATTTTTCCCGGGCAGGCATGGTTCTGGCCCATAACGGTATTGTCCGGGCAACATCCCGGGATGGCCGGCCTGTCACAGGGCTTGCGGTTCAGGTGGACCACGGGAAGCTGAAAGAGATTTTACACAAAGAAAGATCCCGGCCGGGCATTTTGGATATCCAGGTGCATATCAGGGAAAACACCAAACTGACCGTGGGAGATGACGTGATGTTTCTGGTGGTGGCCGGAGATATCCGGGAAAATGTCATCCAGGTCCTTGCTGACACCCTGAACCAGATAAAATCCCTGGCAACCAGTAAAACCCAGTTTTTTCAATAACCCCCATGGCCTGAAAGGCACAGCAAATGATGAAAGTTATGAGTGGTGAGTTATGGGTATTGAGAGAAGCTAATTTGATATTTTTTTCTCACTACTCAAACCTCAAACCTCAAACCTCATATCTCATTACTTTCATATAAACCCCCATGGCCTGGCGGGCACAACAAATGATGAAAGCTGTTAGCTAACAGCTAACAGCTAAGATCTAAAAGCTTTCAAATAAAAAACGGGACGTTGAAACAGATAAGGAAGATTGATGATGACGGAATTTACCCACCTGGACAGCCAGGGCCATGTGCGCATGGTGGATGTGGGAGACAAACCGGAAACCCTTCGTACTGCCGTTGCCGGGGCGTATATTTCCATGCAGCCGGATACCCTTGCAAAAATCCTGGATGAAAAGGTAAAAAAGGGCAATGTTCTGGAAACCGCCAGAATTGCCGGCATTATGGCTGCCAAGAAAACCGCGGATCTTGTTCCCATGTGCCATCCCCTGAACATCAGCCATGCTGCGGTTGATTTTTTCCCCGATCCTGACACAAGCCGGATCCGCATGGAAGCACAGGTGACGCTGACCGGACGGACCGGCGTGGAAATGGAGGCCCTGACCGCCGTGTCTGTGGCAGGCCTGACCATCTATGACATGTGCAAATCCTATGACCGGGGCATGACTTTGTCCGGAATCCGGCTGCTGTCCAAATCCGGGGGAAAAAGCGGGACCTGGCAGGCCGGTGACAGGGTAGAAAACACAGACGCGCCGGTGTAACTGCATGGTAATCTCCCTGGAGAACCTGGGGTATCTCGGGGCTGGATTCGGCTTAGGGGTTCTGGTCTGTCTGATCCTGGCCCGGACCGGGGTGCTGTTTTTTTCCAGCCGCATCAGACAGATGTCCGACCAGACCCTGCACCAGCATGCCAACCGGTTCATGGAGATGGCAGATACCTATTTCAAAGGGTATGTGCAGGAGGCCCGGAAAGATTTTTCCATCCAGGGCAAAGAACTGCGCCAGTCAATGGATCCGGTGCGCGAAACCCTGCACCAGTATGAAACCCGGCTCCAGGCCATGGAGGCGGCCCGGGAGCGGGCCAACGGGGCCATTTCTGAAAAACTGGCCCAGATGGGCCGGGTCCAGCACCAGCTCCATCTGGAGACAGGCAATCTGGTCAAGGCACTGCGCCTGCCCCATGTCCGGGGCAGGTGGGGGGAAATCACGTTGAAAAAAGTGGCGGAACTGGCCGGCATGGCCCAGTATTGTGATTTTCATGAACAGCCTGCCCGGGGATCCGGGAAAGGGGCTTTGCGGCCGGATATGGTGGTGACCCTGCCGTCTGAACGCAAAATTGTGGTGGATGCAAAAGTGCCCCTCATGGCCTATCTGGATGCCCTGGAGGCAACTGACGAGAAGGAAAAAGAGGCCCGTATGGCAGACCATGCCCGCCAGGTGGCCACCCATATTACCCGGCTGGCATCCAAAAATTACGCAGCTGCCTTTGCCCCTGCCCCGGAATTTGTGGTCCTGTTCATCCCGGGGGAGAATTTTTTTTCCGCTGCACTGAGCCATCAGCCGGATCTTATTGAACGGGGGATCGAAAACGGCGTGGTGCTGGCCACCCCCACCACCCTGATTGCGCTGTTAAAATCCGTGGCCTATTCCTGGCAGCAGAAACACAGTTATGAAAATGCCGAAGCGATCCGGCATCTGGGGGTGCAGCTGTACCGGCAGCTGTGCGCCATGGCCGAGGGGATGAACCATCTGGGAAAAGACATTGAAAAATGTGCCGCCAGTTTCAACCGGACCGTCAGAACCATGGAGAAAAATGTCATGCCCCCGGCCCGAAAGCTGGATACCATGGGGGTTGCCAGCAGGAACATGCCGGATCTGGAGGCCATAGACCCTTCTGATGCCAGCGTGACACCCTTTTACAAGAGATCGGACCATGAAATGTAAATGCAACAAAGCGGTTTTTCTGAACGGACTGGGCATACTGGTGATGGGGATTGCCCTGTGTTTTTTTTCGGGGTGCGGATTTTTTGAGACCAGAGAGCCCCCGGTTTCCCGGGAACAGGCACTGGAGAAACTGCCGTTGAAAAAATACCCGCATTTTGCCGACACCCGGCATTTTTCAGGGCTTGACCAGGCCCTGGCCCGGAGCCTGGTCTATTTTAACAAACTGCCTGGATCCCGGGAGTTTGTTTTCGGACCGGACCTGTATACGGCCGCCCACATGATCCGCACCATTGAAACCCTGCAGGCATTTGTTACAGGCAACCCGTCTGGTGAAGATCTTGACCGGTTTATCCGGGACCGGTTTCATGTGTATGCCAGTGCAGCCAATGACAGGAACCAGGTGCTGTTCACCGGGTATTTCGAACCCACCTATAATGGCAGCCTGTATCCGGATGACCGGTTTTTGTATCCTTTGTATGCTGTGCCTGCCGACCTTGTGGAAATCGATCTGGCCCTGTTTTCCGAAAAATATAAGGGACATGACCGCCTCAAGGGCCGGAAGGCCAAAAACCGGGTGGTGCCCTATTTTTCCCGACAGGAGATAAACGCCATGACCGATTTCCACCAGCGGGCGCTTCCTGTGGCCTGGCTGGAAAGCCGGGTGGACCGGTTTTTTCTGGAAATTCAGGGATCCGGCCGGATCCGGACTTTGGATAACGGGATCATCCGGGTCCATTATGCCGGCAGCAACGGCAATCCATATCGGTCCATCGGCCGGTATCTCATCGACAAACAGGAAATTGCCAGGGAAAACATGTCCATGCAGGCCATTCGACAATGGCTGGAAGACCATCCCGACCGCATGGATGAAGTGCTGCACCACAACGGCAGTTTTGTGTTTTTTCAAACCGAGACAGGCGGCCCTTTTGGCAGTATCGGGGTGCAGTTGACCCCATTGCGGTCCATGGCCACCGATTACAGGCTGTTTCCCAGGGGAGCCCCGTGTTTTGTGAACACCGCTTTGCCGGATCCTGACAACCCAAACAGTTCTGCAATGGAAACAGACGTGAACCAGTGGGACCGGGTGTCGCTGTTTGTGATGAACCAGGATACCGGTGGTGCCATCAGGGGGCCTGGCCGGGCTGATTTGTTCTGCGGCAGTGACGGATATGCCCGTTTTGCTGCCGGTCACATGAATATCCGGGGAGAGCTGTATTTTCTGGTGTTGAAACCCTGACCGT
>DATFJY010000162.1:0-2190 GCA_035268905.1 Desulfotignum sp. | reverse complement strand
AACAATGGCAATGACCGAATAAATCCAGCGTTTCATGCAATACTATCCTTTTCATCTTGGATGACCCTGTGCACCTCTCCAGTTCCTTCGGGAGGCATACCTGACAATGGTTTCCCGATGAGAATAGGACAGGGAAGGTATGGTTGTCAACGGCGGTTACACGGTACGGACCGTTTTTTTTGAAAAATTGTTTTCTCCGCTTCTTGATTAATTTGTACTGCCCTGATAATACATCTGAAATTGCAATCTATTATATCCAGCAAAGGAGAAGAAATGAAACTGACCGTTACTGTTCAACTCGACGAAAATTCCTCACAATTGATCAAAACCGCATTACTGAATCTTTCAAAACGCATCAATGATCTCACACAAGGTGTTGAAAAGATGCCTGCTTCTGTTAAAGGCTCCACAGGTGTCGATCCCAAGCCTGTAAGCGTCTCGGCCAAACCAGCAGCAAAAACTGTCTCGGCCAAACCAGCAGCAAAAAAGAGACCCAAACCACGCAAATCAAATCTCAATACGGTTCTTAAAACCATCAAAAAACACAAAGACGGCATTAATTTCAAGGAACTGCAAAAAGAGACAGGCCTTACCGGCAAGCAGGTCTCAGACAATGCCTACCGGTTGAAAAAAGACAACAAGATAACAAAAACAGAAAAAGGGATGTTTATCACTGTTTGATCCCTGCCAGCCATTAAACACCCGCTTCAGGAAAAAGCTGACGGTGGCGGACAGCAATACACGACAACTGGTGGTTTCCATCATGCCGGATCAGACATTGTGTCTGGAATGGGAGGAAACCGGAAACAGGGTTTCACGGGAACAGGCCGGACAGGAGAAAAAGATCCATCGCCGGTTTGCGGCCCGGAAAAGCACCTGGCTGTTTGACCTGGGATTTGAAAACACCGGTGAACGGTTTTCTCCGTCCCTGGCATATTTTATCCGGTTTGCCCGGCGGTTCGTGCAGGCATTGTCACGTATTCCGGAACTGGAATCCCTCCGGCATGAAGCGGTGGTGGACATCCCGTTTGGCTTTATCGCAGATTTTTTATCCACCCGCCCCATGATGGCTGGCGCTGAATATGTCACCGATGGGATGCTGACGGGTCTGTGGCAGGAATTCAACGATACGTTTGCCAGTGAAATTCAGGCGTTCGAAGGACGGGTCAGCGATTATTTCCACAGCCGCAATCCCGATCTGCATCCTGCCGGCCGGGTGTTCTTCCATCTGGTGGAAAACAAAAACCAGGCCCAGCCCTTCGCCTTTATGGCCACCTATTCCGCCGGCATGGGTGCCAATGGAAAACCCAAACACCTGCCCCTGAAACATGCCATTGCATCCCATGATGATGCGGCCCTGCTCAACCTGCTTTCAACGGTTTACAAAGCAGGGGAAAAAAGTCGGATCGTGGCCGGCCTCACGGAAACCGGAGAACTGTTCCATCCCCTGGCCTGGGAGGCAGAAGAAGCGTTTGCCTTTTTACAGGAAATTCCTGATTACGAAGCCTGCGGGGTAATCTGCCGCATCCCTGACTGGTGGAAACAACAGGCCGCCTCCACCCGGGTGAACATCTCTCTGGGAGACACAAAACCGGCCATGGCCGGGCTGAATGCGCTCCTGGATTTCAAGGCCGGCATTTTGATCGGGGATCTGGCATTCACTCCGGAAGAGATTGAAAAGATCCTTGAAGAAACCCGGGGCCTGGCTTTTATCAAAAACCGGTGGGTGGCTGTGGACCCGGAAAAACTCCGGCAGGCCCTCAAGGCCTGCGAACGGTTCGATGACCTGGCCGGGTCCGGACTGACCCTGGGAGAAGCCATGCGGGCCGGACTGCATCCGGAAAAAATCACGGGGCCGGACAGCGCAGATCTGGAAGTGACCGTATCCCACGGGGACTGGCTGGCATCGGTGATCCATAAAATGCAGCAGCCGGAACAGGTAAGGTCTGTGGATCCGGGAAAGGGGTTCAAGGCCGGGTTGCGGCCTTACCAGTCAAAGGGGCTCAACTGGCTCAATTTTTTGCACACCCACCGGTTCGGGGCCTGCCTGGCCGATGACATGGGGCTGGGAAAAACCATCCAGATCCTGGCCCTGCTCAGCACCTTTTCAAAAAAGGCAAAACAGGCGGCCAGTCTCCTGGTGGTACCGGCCTCTCTGATCGCCAACTGGGAAGAGGAGATCAACCGGTT
>DATFJY010000161.1:0-2693 GCA_035268905.1 Desulfotignum sp. | reverse complement strand
CATCATTTGAAGAAGGTCCTGGCAGTCCGATGTGTTGATGACATCTGCACGTTCCAGCCAGCCGCGTCTTGCCTGGTCGATACCCAGCCGCAGGTATGACAGGCTGCCCGTATCATGGGCATCGCTGGAAACGGCAATTTTGACACCCATGTCCCGGGCCAGCCTGCAGGCTTCATCGCTTAAATCCAGGCGGTCCGGCTGGGCATTAAGTTCCATAAAACAGCCGTTCTCTTTTGCCGCAGCCATGATTTTTTCCAGGTCCACCGCATAGGGTTTTCGCCGGTTGATGAGACGGCCGGTGGGATGGCCCAGGATATTGAAACAGGGATTTTCCATGGCTTTGATAATACGCTCGGTCTGTTTTTTCCGGGACAGGTGATGGGAAAAGTGGATGGAACAGACCCGCACATCCAGTTTTTTCAATACGTCATCAGGCAAATCAAGGCTTCCATCTGCCCGGATGTCCACCTCCACCCCTTTGAGCACCCTAAAATTTTCCAGATGGTCATTGAGCGCGTCAATTGTTTCGATCTGTTTTTCCAGGCGCCGGGCATCCATGCCATTGGCGATGCGGACCATCACAGAATGATCTGTGATGGCAAGATATTTGTATCCCATGTCCTGAGCGGTTTGCACCATTTCTTCAAGATCGGCCAGGCCATCGGTCTCGGTGGTATGGGCATGCAGGTCCCCTTTAATGTCCTGTAACTGTATCAGCCGAGGCAGCCGGTCCTGTTCCGCCGCTTTGATTTCACCGGTATGTTCCCGAAGTTCCGGTACGACAAAAGCCAGGTCCAGGACCTCATAGATCTGTTTTTCATGGGAAACGCAGATCTGTTTTTCTCCTTTGAAAATACCGTATTCATTGATTTTCAGGTTTTTTTTCACGGCCCGTTTCCGAAGGGCGATATTATGGGCTTTGGAACCTGTGAAATGGTGGAGCCCCGCGGCATAGTCAGCCGGGGCAAGTACCCGCAGATCCACATGAAGGCCGGACAAGAGCTTTGCCCGGCAGAGGGTTTCGCCTCTGGAAATCATTTTTTTTATATCAGCATATGCGGTGAAATGTTCTATCACCTCTTCGGGTGTGTCACTGCAGATCAAAAGATCCAGGTCCCCCACGGTTTCCTTGCGCCGTCTGAAACTGCCGGCCAGCGTTATCTGGTCAATGTTTCTGGTTTTTTGCATATGGGTCACCAAAGGCGCGGCCCGTTCTTCGGCCTCAGACAATAGGATGCGCCCGGATCCGGATGCCATCTGCTCAAGACCGTGTAATACAGATTGTTCGATTTTTTTGCCAAAGCCTTTTATGGTGCGGATTTTTTTGGCCTGTGCAGCGGCTTTGAGGTCTTCTGTGGAGGAGATGCCCAGTTCCTGATACAGTTGTTTTACCCGTTTGGGGCCCAGGTGTTCAATTTCCATTAAACGGGGCAGTTCTTCGGGCAGACGGCCTTGTATTTTATTGAGCTGTGGAAAGGTTCCTTTGGCAACAATCTGCTTTATTTTGTCTGCCAGGTCCCGGCCGATACCGGGAAACCCTGTGAGGTCCTCTTTTTTTTTAATCAGGTCAGCCACTGGCCGGGCCAGGCCCTTTACGGTCCGGGCGGCATTGCGGTAGGCCCTGACCCGGAAGGGATTGGCGCCTTCAATTTCCAGCAGATCCGCCATGCGCTTGAGCTGTGCGGCTATGTCCGTATTTTGTACCGGCACGGGGTGGTTGTCTCCTTGCTCTATCAATAACAGGCAATCAGATGTGAAAGGTACGGGTATTCCCGACTGTCAGATCATACAGGTTTTCCTTGAATCCGAATTTAAAGGTATTTTCCGGGCTGCACAACAGCGTGATTTTGCACATTTCCTGGGTAGTTTCAAAGACAAGAGTGCTGCCCCGATACCGCACCTGCATTTCCAGTTTTTCAAGCACTTCCGGTAGCTCCGGGTTGACCCACAGGATATTGCCCCGGGTTTTGATGCCCAGATAGGCTTCCTGGAGAATGTTGACCGATCCAGCCATGGCGCCCAGGTGTATGCCTTCCTGGGTGGTGCCGCCCTGGATATCATCGATGTCGCTTTGCAGGGCCTTTAAAAAAAACTTCCAGGACCGTTTCCGGTCCGACCGGGCCAGCACCCAGGAATGGACCACCCAGCTCAAAGAAGAGCCATAAGTGGTGCGATGGACATAATAATCGATATTTCTGGGAATGGTTTCATATTCAAACGGATACCCCAATTGTTTGAACAGGGTTTTCAGTTCAGGCGCGGAGAACAGATAAAACAGCATGAGCACATCCGCCTGTTTGGTGATCTTGTATTTGTTGGGGCTGTCTCCTTCGGCTTCCAGAATCCGGTCCATGCGCTGGATATTGGGATATTTTCCCCGGTATTTATCCCAGTCCAGTTCCTTGAGCCGGTCGTAATGTTCAAACTGGCTGATAATATTGTCGTCATGAAAGATAATCCGCATTTTCCGGCTGATATCCCACCACAGATCTTTTTCAGATTCTTTGATGTGCAGGGTTTCACACAGCTCTTCGATGCGGTCTTTGGGCAGAATTTCCAGAACCTGTAACGCCTGGGTCAATACCCAGGTTGCCATGACATTGGTATAGGCATTGTTGTCCAGCCCCGGTTCATCCGCATCCGGGTAGGCTTCATGGTATTCATCCGGTCCCATAACCCCGCAGATTTCATAC
>DATFJY010000160.1:0-2603 GCA_035268905.1 Desulfotignum sp. | reverse complement strand
ACCAGAAGGTGCGGTCCTCTTCTCTGGTTCCCCAGGATGACCCCACCCTGCTGTTTGTCAATGCCGGCATGGTGCAGTTCAAGCGCGTGTTTACCGGGGATGAAAAACGCGATTATGACCGGGCGGTTACATCCCAGAAATGTGTCCGGGCAGGGGGCAAGCACAATGACCTGGAAAATGTGGGGTATACGGCCCGGCACCACACCTTTTTTGAGATGATGGGCAATTTTTCTTTCGGGGATTATTTCAAGGAAAAAGCCATTGCCTATGGCTGGGACCTGCTTACCAATGGATATGGGTTTGATCCGGACAAGCTGCATGTGTCCATTTATCAGGATGATGACGACGCCTATGCCATCTGGCGGGACCAGGTGGGGGTACCGGAAGACCGGATTTCCCGGCTGGGTGAGGAGGACAACTTCTGGGCCATGGGAGATACCGGTCCCTGCGGTCCCTGCAGCGAGATCCACATCGACCGGGGGGAAGCATACGGGTGCGGACAGCCCGGCTGTGCCGTAGGGTGTGACTGCGACCGGTGGCTGGAGCTGTGGAACCTGGTGTTCATGCAGTTTTACAGGGATGAAACAGGGACCATGACCCCGCTGCCCAAACCCAGCATTGACACGGGCCTGGGCCTGGAGCGCATCATTTCCGTGCTCCAGGATGTGCCCACCAATTTTGACACCGACCTGTTTGTGCCCATCATGGAAAAAGTGGGGCAGCTGTCCGGCAGGCAGCGGGGAGAATCCGACCAGGTGGAGGTGGCCATGAAGGTGATCGCCGACCATTCCCGGGCTGCCGCCTTTCTCATCTGCGACGGGGTGCTGCCCTCCAACGAGGGGCGGGGATATGTGCTGCGGCGCATCATGCGCCGGGCCATCCGGTATGGCAGAAGCATCGGGCTGGCAAAGCCTTTTCTGCACGAAACCGTGCAGACCGTGTTTGCCATCATGGACCAGGCCTATCCGGAACTTGCGGAATCTGCCGCCTTTATTCTCAAGGTGGTGAGAAATGAAGAGGAAAAATTTCTGGAAACCCTGGATACCGGCATGAAACTGCTGGAAGCCACCATGGCGGATCTTGCGGACAAAGGGGAGAACACCATTTCCGGGGAGGTGATTTTCCGGCTGTACGACACCTTTGGGTTTCCTGTGGATATCATTGTCGATCATGTGAAAGACACGGACATCACCCTGGATCTGGACGGGTTTGAAGCAGCCATGGCACAGCAGAAAGCCCGGTCCAAGTCGGTGAAGAAATTCACCGGTGCAGGGGATGTATTCAAGCCCTTGATTGCCGCCGGGGTCAAGACCCGGTTTCTGGGGTATGACCGCCTGGAAACCCAATCCGATCTGCTGATCATTGTGAGAGATGACCAGGAACTGGACATGGCAAAGGCCGGAGACCAGGTGGATCTGGTTACTGCAGAGACCGTGTTTTATGCGGAATCCGGTGGCCAGGCCGGAGATGCCGGGGTGTTTGAAAATGCGGGTTGCTCCATAGAGATTTTTGATACATCAGCCGATCCTTCCGGGCTGTATATCCACCACGGCACCGTGGCCCGGGGACAGTGCACCAAAGGGGACCGGTTTGCCCTGCAGGTGGATGCGGACCGGCGCAGGAAGACTGCGGTGAACCATACGGCCACCCATATTCTGCATGCAGCGTTGCGCAAGGTGTTAGGGGACCATGTAAAACAGGCCGGGTCCCTTGTGACCCACCACCGGCTGCGGTTTGATTTTACCCATTTTTCCGCTGTCACCAGTGAGGAACGCCGGGATATCGAAGATTTTGTAAACCAGCGCATCCGGGAAAACCATGCAGTGTCCACCCGGCAGATGGCCATGGATGAAGCGGTGAAGCAGGGGGCCATTGCCCTGTTTGAAGAAAAATACGGGGATGAGGTCCGGGTGGTGGACCAGGGGGATTTTTCCCGGGAATTGTGCGGGGGCACCCACACCCAGCGCTCCGGGGACATCGGGTTGTTCAAGATCATTTCCGAAGGGGGCATTGCCTCGGGGGTACGCAGAATGGAAGCTGCCACCGGCCAGGCAGCCTTGGACCTGGTGCATGAAGACCAGACCACCCTGGAAGCGGCGGCCGCCCTGTTGAAAACCGGCAGATCCGATGTGATGCAACGGCTGGAAGCCCTGGTCCAGGAGAAAAAGACCCTGGAAAAAGAGCTGGTTTCCGTGAAAGCCAAAATAGCGTCCAAATCAGTGGAAGATATTGACACCAGTATCAGACAGGTCAACGGCACCCGGGTCCTGGCCCGGCGGGTGGAGATTGAAAATCCCTCCCAGCTGCGGGATCTGGCAGACAAGTTCAAGGCAAAGCTGGGCTCCGGGGTCCTGCTGCTGGGGGCGGAATCCAACGGCAAGGCCCTGCTCATTGCCATGGTGTCCGAGGACCTGGTGGGCCGGTACAGGGCCGGGGATATCGTGAAACAGGCGGCCCGGGTGGTGGGCGGCGGCGGCGGGGGCCGGCCGGACATGGCCCAGGCCGGCGGATCTCAGCCCCGGTTTCTGGACCAGGCCCTGGAAACCGTGTATCACACCCTTGAAACTACGTAGCCTTCTGCCGGTGCCGCTGTCATGACTGCA
>DATFJY010000159.1:0-4145 GCA_035268905.1 Desulfotignum sp. | reverse complement strand
GTTTGTGCCGGGTGGCCCCATCGAGCGCATCATTGCCCAAACCCGGGCCATGCAGATGGGCGGGCAGGGGGCTGGCGGCGCCCCTTCCCGGGCCGGGACCGATTCGGGCCAGCCCCTGTCACAGGAGCAGATGGACAGGCTCAAAGCCTATTACGGGTTTGACAAGCCGCTGCTCCAGAGCTATTTTGCCTGGCTGGGAAAGCTGCTCCAGGGGGATCTGGGCCGGTCTACACGGTACCATGATCCGGTGTGGGAGATGATCAGGGACAGGGTTCCCATTTCCCTGTATTTCGGGGTGCTGAGCCTGATGCTCATCTACGGGGTGTGCATTCCCCTGGGGGTGGCCAAGGCGGTGCGCCACAAGTCCGGATTTGACAATATTTCCTCTGTTGTCATTTTCACCGGGTATGCCATTCCCGGATGGGTTGCCGGGGTCCTGATGCTGGTGCTGTTTGCCTCCCATTATGATGTGTTTCCTCTGGGCGGGCTGGTGTCCGACCGGTTTGAGCAGATGGGGCTCTGGGCACAGGGTAAAGACATTGCCCGGCACACGGTGCTGCCGTTGATCTCCTATGTGATCGGGTCTTTTACCGTAATGACCCTTTTGATGAAAAACACCCTCATGGACAATTTGTCCGCCGATTACGTGCGCACCGCCATCGCCAAGGGGCTTTCCTTCAAGCGTGCCGTGTTCCGCCATGCCATGCGTAACAGCATGATTCCCATTGCCACCAGTTTCGGCAACAATATTTCCATTTTGCTCATGGGATCATTTCTCATTGAAAAAGTGTTCAACATCGACGGCATGGGGCTTTTGGGGTATGAGTCGGTGGTGGACAGGGATTACCCCGTGGTCATGGGGATCCTGGTGATATCTTCTTTGCTGTTCATGATCGGCAACATTCTGAGTGATGTGTGTGTGGCCATTGTGGATCCCCGGGTGCGGTTTGCATGATGGGCCGGCTGCCGTTAAACCCGGTTACCCTGCGCAAAATCAGGCGGTTCCGGTCCATCAGCAGGGGGTTCTGGTCTTTTGTCATTATTGTTTCGTTGATCCTTTTTTCCTTTTGCGCAGAGCTTTTCATCAACTCCCGAGCCCTGGTGGTACAGTATAAGGGAGAGTGGTATTTTCCCACCTACGGGGACATGATCCCGGGATCACGCTTCGGCCTGGATTACGCATATGAGACCGACTACCGGGAACTGCAGCAGGTATTTGCACAGGCGGACAACGGGGATTTTGTGATCCTGCCGCCGGTGCCCTACAACCCGTATGAAAATGACCTGCGCCTCAACCAGTACCCGCCGTTTCCCCCGTCTTTTGCGGACCGGCATTTTTTGGGTACCGACAATGTGGGCAGGGATATCCTGGCCCGGCTGGTGTACGGATTCCGCACCGCCATTTTGTTCTCTTTTTTTCTGCTGCTCATCAACTATACCATCGGCATCTTTATCGGGTGTGCCATGGGGTATTTCGGGGGGCGGTTCGACCTGTTTTTCCAGCGCATCATCGAGATCTGGTCCAACATCCCGTTTTTGTATGTCATCATCATCGTGTCCTCGATCCTGGTGCCCAGTTTCATGATACTGTTGCTGATCATGGCCTTTTTCGGGTGGATCAGCATTACCTGGGTCATGCGCACCATGACCTACAAGGAAAAGGAACGCGAATATGTCCTGGCGGTGAGAAGCCTGGGAGCATCCCATTTCCGCATCATTTTCCGTCACATCATTCCCAACACCATTTCGGTGATCGTCACCTATGCCCCCTTTGCCATCTCCAGCGGTATTGTGGCCCTGACCTCCCTGGATTACCTGGGCTTCGGCCTGCCGGCCCCCACCCCGTCCTGGGGAGAGCTGCTCTCCCAGGGCTGGCAGAACATGGAAGCCTGGTGGATATCCGCATCCGTGGTAGGCGCCCTGGTCATCACGCTCATGACCGTCACCTTCACAGGCGAGGGCATTCGGGAAGCATTTGATCCCAAGCTTCATACAGTATATGAGTAGAGGGATGAGGAGTGAGGGATGAGGAGTGAGGGGTTAGCAGGGGACAGACCCCTTCAATGAGCTGGATTCGGCGAGGGATATGGAAAATGATTTCTTGATTCTGTGGCTTAAGCACGCTATTGTTTCATAACAACATTTGAACAGGATGGATTCATATTTCTAAACGGTTACATCCATACTCATAAAAAGGATTTGGTTACTTTTATAGAATCCAAAGATGAGAGTAAGATATGGATAACAAAGGCGCAATTCCATGATAAAGGGGATACCCATGGCTACAATAACATTAGATTTTCCGGATTCAGCTTTTGCTGTATTACGCAAATCACCTTCTGAGTTTGCACAGGCTATGAAAATTGCAGCACTCGTCAAATGGTATGAACAAGGGCTTTTGTCGCAATCAAAGGCAGTAGAAATTGCCGGCATCTCAAGGCATGAGTTCTTGGAGCATCTTTATTTATATAATGTTTCTCCTTATCAATTGCATTCTGGCGAACTGGAAAATGAACTTGACTAAACTCGTTGTCAATGCCTCTCCGATTATTTCTCTGGCGCAAATAGGGTATGCAGATCTATTGTTGAATCTCTCTTCTGAACTGGTAATTCCAAAGGGTGTCTTTGAAGAAATCACAGCGTATTCCATTGAAGATCCGGCCGTTCTTTGGATGCGTGAAAAAAAAAAATCATTGGTTCATCAGGTTGAAATCCCTACAATAATTTCTGAATGGAATCTTGGAAAAGGGGAATCCGAGGTTATTGCATTTTCATATCAGCAAAAAGAATATGTGGTGGCTATTGATGATAGAGCAGCCAAACGATGTGCAGAGTCATTTGATATTAAAGTCCGGGGAACCATTGCATTGATAATTGATGCGAAACGTAAACGTTTCATCTCTGAAGCAACCCCTTTATTGCTTAAATTAAAGGGTAACGGATTCCGGATATCAGCAGCCGTCTTTGATGAAGCATTGAAATTGGCTGGTGAGTCATAAATGCCGTTTTAGAGGGCAGCTGCCCGCTGTCAATAGACCTTGCGCCGGGAAAAGCCCTTTCCTAGCACGTTGAATGTGTTTTCCGTGATGACAAAGGCGTCGGAATCGATGTTGAACACGATCTCTTCGATGCGCTTGATCTGGTAGGTGTTGGCCACAGTGAGGATGACATCTTTTGCTTCTCCGGTATAGGCCCCGGCACCCTTGAGGAAAGTGGCACCCCGCTGCAGTTTTTTCATGATCTCATCGGTAATGGCTTTGGGGTTTTTGGAGATGATGAGGATCATTTTGCGCTGGTTGAACAGGCCCATGCAGTATTCAATGGCCTGGGAGGCGATGTAGGAGGTGGCCATGGAATACAGGATGATATCGGTTTCCAGGTACCCGAAGCTGCCGGCAAACAGCACAAAGTTGAACATGAAGTTGTAGGTGCCGATGCGCAGGCTGAATTTCTGGTTGAGCAGGATGGAAATGATGTCGTTGCCCCCGCCGGATCCCAAAGAGCGGAAGATCAGGCCGGCACCGACTCCCACCAGTGCCCCGCCGGCAAGGGCCGCCAGCCACTGGTCGGTGATATCAAACTGAAAATTCACCAGGTCGATAAACAGCGTGAGTATACCTGCCCCAAAAAGGCTGTAATATAAAAATCGCTTGCTGATGAATTTCCAGCCGATGAGGAACACCGGTATGTTCAGAATCAGATACCAGATACCCGGCGTCAGGATATCCGAACCATAGTAGATCAGCAGTCCTAGACCGGAAAATCCCCCGGTGATCATGCCGTGGGGGATGATGACAGCCTTGATTCCCACAGCCACGACCAGGCTGCCCAGGGTGATGAGAAACAGGTTCCAGGGGATGGAATATACGATATTGTAAGGTTTCATGGGACAATCCTTGGGTGTTTGATGGATACAAAAACCTGTCCATTTACCGCAGATACAACAAAAAAGCAAGGAAATTTTCAGTTGACTGGATATTTGCCATAATAGCGTGCGATCTTGGGGGGAGCCCCTGGTGGTGTCCTGTGAACGGGCCGTCAGATCCGGAGGGGGCCTGGTAAAATTTGCCGGGACGGTTTCCAACCAGAGGGCGGGCTGCCACTCTTCATTGTTCTTATGCAAACAGGCCCCCGTAGATCTCGGG
>DATFJY010000158.1:0-11275 GCA_035268905.1 Desulfotignum sp. | reverse complement strand
TCCGTGATGGAACACTACATGGCCCAGGTGTACGGACTTACCACTTTGAACCATGACCATGTCATGGCCTGTATTCTCAAGCATTATCCCTATAAAAAAAATGGTATTGACCGGTATGAATTTGCCTGCAAGGTGTATTATGCCATCACCTGTCTGGTTTTAAACCGGATCTGTTATGTGGCAGAGGATTTTTTGCACAACCAGATACACCTGCTGGTGGATGACCGGTTTGAAAAGATATCGGATTTTCTGGCACTTGCCCAAAAAACTGGTATCATACACTTCGAAGGTAACCGGTTTTTCAAGGACCATAAAAAATTTTACGAAATATCGGCATTTCACTGTGTCCGCATGGAAAATCCCATCCTGGTAATGGCCAATGAAGTGGAGCCGGTGACAGAAGCGGAAATATGTCTGAAAAAAATTGCCCAGAAATCTTTTCTTCAGATCCGTCAACTGGTGAAAACCCGCATCATTGAAAAAATGTATATAGATTTTACGGCCGATTATGCTGCCCATTTCATTGCCGAAGAATCCAAGAAAAAACGCATAGGCAGGCCGATATTTTTAAACCAGGCTGACAAAACATCCGGTGTACTGCTGATTCACGGATACATGGCAGCCCCTGAAGAGATGAAATCTTTTGCCAGATATTTGTATTCACAGGGGTTTACCGTGCATGTACCCCGACTTGCCGGCCATGGGACAGCACCCGAAGATCTGGCCGGCACAGACTATGACCGGTGGATGGAATCGGTGGAAGAAGCCTGGGTTGGGCTGCGCCATTCCTGCGGGAAAATGGCCATTGGCGGATTTTCCACAGGTGCGGGCCTGGCCCTTGAACTGGCCACGCGGGTCCAGGATGTTGCCGCCATATTTGCGGTGGCCCCTCCCATGCGGCTTCAGGACATGGGATCATATTTTGTGCCGGCCATCGATACCTGGAATACCATGGTCAAGCGGATAAACCTCAAACGGATGACCAAGGAGTTCATTGACAACCATCCGGAAAATCCCCACATCAATTACCTGCGCAATCCCATTTCCGGCATACACCAGCTGGAAAAGCTTATGGTACAGCTGGAACCTAAATTGAAAACCATAGAAAAACCGGTCCTGGTGGTCCAGTCCAGAAAGGATCCGGTGGTCAACCCCGGGGGAACGCAAAAGCTGTTCGCCCGGCTGGGGTCAGAGATCAAGGAATATTATCTTTTTGATTATGCACGTCATGGCATTCTGACAGGAAAGGGGGTAAAAAGGGTGTACCAGGCCATTGAAAATTTTGTGCTGCAGTGGATATAACATGGTGCCAGTCAAAAAAAGGCCCTGGCAGACAGCAACTGTCCAGGGCCTTTCATAGATGTTTGTAACACTAGGTATTTGTTCCAGAATTTATTGCGTAACACCCATTTCCTGCAGCATCATGGTGGCGGGTTCCAGAAGAAATTTTTGATTGGTGTTTTTGCCGTCCTTGAGAACAATGGCCTGGATTTTGTTGTTTTCCGGCTGTAAAAACACGGCTTTGTCAAACAGCGCCTGCCGGGTTTCCAGCTGCACGGGAAACCCGTCCCTGCCCAAAGCTTCATCCCGATGGCTTCGCATGGCAAACCAGATGGAAATGGCGAATTCCTGGTTCAAAGCTTTCAGCTCCTCGAGAATTTCTGTGACATCATCATCAAAATTCAGCCCGTCAATGATCATGATGGCCGGCATGGGCAGCTGGGCTTTATGAAAACTGTTCAAATAGTCCCTGATTTTGGCGGTGTCAAAACTGGCTTCATTGTAGCTGATCCCTACTTTGTTCAGGTTTAGGTCCTCCCAGAGTCGCAGGGCTTTCTGGGGATCTACATACCCGATACTGTCCACCAGATTGGTATATCCCTCATTGTACCGCAGGTTGATTTTTTCCATGGAATCTTCCAGGCTTACATGCACAATTTTTTCATCCCGCAGCAGCTGGGTCAAAGCCACCTGAACCAGAAATCTGGTCTTGCCCACACCTGCCCTGGAAAGAACCGCACCAAAATGGCTGCTGCTGATATTGTCAATGCCGATGATTTTTTCAACCGGGCTCCTGAGATTGAGATCTTTTTTTAGCATATTCCCTCTCTTTTTATTGCGATCTTAGGCTTTTTTCTCTTCTTGTTTGTGTTTGATAATATCTTCGGCAATTGACTGGGGAACCTGTTTGTAGGAAAAAAACTCCATGGTAAACTGGGCTTTTCCCTGGGTGGCAGACCGCAGAATAGTGGAAAATCCGAACATTTCTGACAGGGGCACCTGGCTTTCAATGACAGACATAACCCCTTCTTCCTGGGAGCCCTGGATGATTCCCCGCCGCTGGTTGATCAACCCCATGCACGACCCCTGAAATTCATTGGGGGTTTCAATAACCACCTTCATGATGGGTTCTTTGATGACCGGTTTGGCTTTGCCATAGGCCTCCAGAAAGGCGCCCCTGGCAGCGGCCTGAAACGCCATTTCCGATGAATCCACTGCATGGTATGCCCCGTCGTCAATGGTCACCCGGATGCCTGTGACCGGAAATTCCAGTTTGGGCCCTTTTCCCATGCAGGCGGCGAATCCTTTTTCACAGGCCGGAATATACTGGGTGGGTATCCGGCCGCCGGTGATTTTGTTTACAAACGCAAACGCTTCTTCACATGGTTCCAAAAACCCGGCCACCCGGCCGAACTGACCGGCGCCACCGGTCTGTTTTTTATGGGTGTAATTGAACAAAGCTTTCTGGGTAATGGTTTCCCTGTAGGCAACCCTGGGCTTCCCTGTGGTGACTTCCGCCTGGTATTCGCGCTTCATACGTTCCACATAGACCTCCAGGTGCAGCTCTCCCATGCCCTGGATGATGGTTTCCCCTGTTTCATGGTCCACATAGGTTTTGAATGTGGGGTCTTCTTTGGTAAAACGGTTGAGTGCCTTGGACATGTTTATCTGGGCCTTGTTGTCCTTGGGCACGATGGAAAGGGAGATGACCGGGTCCATGACATGCATGGACAGCATGGAATAATTGATACCAGGGGAGACAAAGGTGTCACCGGAGGCACAGTCAATGCCGAACATGGCACCAATATGCCCTGCAGGGATCTCATCCACATCTTCCATCTGGGAAGCATGCATCCGGATGAGCCGGCCGGCCTTGACTTTTTTTCCATCCCGTGAGTTGATCAGGGTGTCGCCTTTGGTAACACATCCCTGATATACCCGGATATAGGTAAGCTGGCCATACTGCCCGTCCTCCAGCTTGAAAGCCAGGGCAACAGTGGGCTTGTCAAAACTGCTTTCCAGCACCACACTCTCTTCGTTATTGTCCAGATCAATGGCTTCGTTATGGATATCCACAGGAGCGGGAAGAAAATCAAGAACTGCATCCAGCAGGGGCTGGACCGCCTTGTTTTTATAGGCTGACCCCAGAAAAACCGGGGTGATCAGGCGGGCAAGGACACCGGTTCTGACCGCTTTTTTGATCATATCTTCACTGATATCCGATTCTTCCAGAATGGCATCGGTCAGTTCTTCCGAAAAAAGAGAGGCAGCATCGATCATTTCATCTCTGGCCGCCTGTGCCTGGTCCTGCATGTTCTCCGGAATATCTTTGACAGCGACGTGTTCACCATGATCGCCCTCAAAATAATAGGCTTTCATGGCCACCAGGTCGATCACCCCTTCATGCTTGTCTTCAAGCCCGATGGGCAGCTGCATCAAAACAGAATTGTGCCCCAGTTTGTCCTTGAGCTGCCGTGCGACCTTGGCCGGGTTGGCTCCGGACCGGTCACATTTGTTGATAAATGCAATGCAGGGGACCTCATACCGTTTCATCTGCTGGTCCACGGTAATGGACTGGGACTGTACCCCGGAAACCGAGCACAGAATCAGTACCACGCCGTCCAGTACCCGCAGGGAACGCTCCACCTCCACGGTAAAATCCACATGCCCGGGGGTGTCGATGATATTGATATTGTGTTTTTTCCATTCACAGTAAGTGGCAGCCGAGGCAATGGTGATGCCCCGTTCTCTTTCAAGGTCCATGGAATCCATGACCGCTCCGGTACCGTCTTTTCCCTTGACCTCGTTGATTTTGTGAATTCTGTCCGTGTAAAACAAAACCCTTTCTGTCAGCGTGGTTTTACCGGAATCAATATGGGCACTGATGCCGATATTTCTCACCCGCTTTAAATCTCTGATCATCTTACATCATCCTTATGAATAAAATTTGCCTTTGGAACAATACAGTAAAACGCAATGATTACCAAAGGTATTGCCATATACTATTGTTGCGATTTTGTTAAAATATGGATCTCAGGCTGTATCCAGCATATGAAAATCAGATTAATTATCCTGTTTGATGGTTTTTGTCAATGGTTTATTGTACAAACTGGATATTTGCCATAGCAGCGTACCCGCTATGGGGAGCCCCTGGTGGTATCCTGTGAACGAACCGTCAGATCCGGAGGGGGCCTGGTATAATTTGTCGGGATGATCCCAAAAAGATGGCGGGTGGCTGCACTTCATTGTTCCTATGCAGACAGGCCCCCGCAGATCTCGGGCCGGGCACAGAACACAGCCAGGGGCGGGGCCCGGGAAAGCGTGCTGCATAGAACAATCAAAAGCATGCCAGATTTTCCGTAAAAAAATTCTGGTACCCGGTGCTTTTTTCTTGTATGAAGAACAACGGTCTGATGCATTTTCAGGCCAGGTAGATATCAGAATTTGCTGGATGTGCAAATTGTGCCGGAAAGGAGATGTCCGAATGAAACCACAGGAAGTGGAGGTGTTTTGTAAGGCGCTCTGCCAGGGCAGCCGGAAAATGGGCATATTCCTTACCAGAACCCAGTTGGAACAGATGGTCTGCCATGCTGCTCAACTCGAAAAATGGAACAGAAAAATCAATCTGACAGCCATCAGTGGTCCTGCTGCCATGGCCCGGAAACATTTTCTCGATGCCCTGGCTGTACAGGCGTTTGTGAAAGATGCAGCAACCGTTCTGGATATGGGATCCGGCGGTGGTTTTCCCGGTCTGCCCCTGAAGGTACTCAATGCGGGTATGCAAGTGGTGCTGGTGGATGCATCCAGAAAAAAAGTGCATTTCCTCAAACATGTTATCCGGCTGCTGGGCACAGGGGGGATTGACGTAATCCATGGCAGAATTCAAGATCTTCACCATAACCCGGATTATGCGGGCAAATTTGATGCAGTCCTGGCAAGGGGGGTTGCCAATCTGTCTTCCCTTGCCGGTCTGGCCGCTCCGCTGCTGCACCCGGAAGGCACCATTTATGCGCTGAAAAGTCCCACGGCAGCAGCAGAAGAGATCACCGGGGAGCTGGAAAAACAGTTTGCCGTCCAATGCAATAATTATACACTGCCTTTGGAAGAGGCATACCGCTGTCTGATAAGGCTCACCCCCATAAAAAAAGTTCCTGCATCATAGGATCCAGGAACTTTTTTTGTCTGTAATGTCTTTGGGAATAAAGGGACCGATCAGAGAACGGTTACATTTTTGGCAGAAGGCCCTTTCTGGCCTTCTTCAATATCAAAGGACACACGGTCCCCTTCATTCAGGGATTTAAAACCGGACGCGTTAATGCCTGTGTGATGTACAAAAACATCTTTTCCACCGTCTTCAACTTCGATGAATCCAAACCCTTTTGAGTCGTTAAACCATTTTACGATACCATTTGCCATGTCGGCACTCTCCTGTAATAAAAAAAATAAAAAAAAGCTGCTTGCTTTGGGGAGTAATCACACGCTATATCGGGATATACACCTTACGGCGGAAACATTTGCGCCTTTCTCCAAGCGCGATTAGGGAAATTATATCTTTTGGTTTGTAAATGTCAAGCACTGTTATAAAAAAATCTGGATATTTGCTATAGCAGCGTGCGTTTTTATGGGGAGCCCCTGGTGGTGTCTTGTGAACGGACCGTCAGATCCGAAGGAAACCTGATAACATATGCCGGGATGGGCTTCAATCTGAGGGCGGGTTGCCGCTTTTCATTGTTCTCATGCAAACAGGCCCCTGCAGATCTCGTGCCGGGCATAGGACACCACCAGGGGCGGGGATTGCGTGCTGGATAGAACGGTCGAAACCCTGGATGTTCTGGCAAATATTCAAGATATATGGCGCTGTATCTTGACTTTTCATCAGTTTGGCACTAAAAATGACAGTTTACTGCATAAGAGTTTTATGGTGTGACAACAATATGTATCCTGATTCGGAGGACGAATGGATTATAAAAAGACACTGAACCTGCCTTCCACCCGGTTTGCCATGAAGGCCAATCTGCCCCAGCGGGAACCGGAGCAGCTCAGACAATGGGATGAGAAAAAAATATATGGAAAACTGCGGGAGCAGTCAAAAGACAAACCCCTGTTTATTCTGCATGACGGTCCTCCCTATGCCAACGGCCATCTGCACATGGGACATGCCATCAACAAGATTTTAAAGGATATTATTGTCAGATCCCGGCAGATGGCAGGCTTTAACGCCCCCTATGTCCCGGGATGGGACTGCCACGGTCTGCCCATTGAACACAATGTGGACAAAAAACTGGGATCCAGGAAAAAAGAGATGACCCCGGTGCAGATCCGCAAAGAATGCCGATCCTATGCTGCCAGATTTGTGGATGTACAGAGAGAGGAGTTCAAGCGGTTCGGCGTGACCGGGGAATGGGATGATCCCTATCTGACCATGAACTATGCATATGAGGCACGGATTGCCAGAGAATGCGGTGAATTTGCCCTGTCCGGTGACATGTTCTTGGGCAAAAAACCGATCCACTGGTGCTGCTCCTGTCAGACTGCCCTGGCTGAAGCGGAAATCGAATACCATGACCATACCTCCCCGTCCATTTATGTGAAATTTCCCTTGAAAGATGATATGTCCCATCTGATACCAGGCTTGGAAAATGCGCCGGTTTCCCTGGTAATCTGGACCACCACCCCCTGGACCATTCCCGCCAACCTCGGGATCTGCCTGCACCCGGGATTTGTCTATGCTGCGGTCAAAACCGATACCCACGGGATACTGATTCTGGCCAAAGAACTGGTGGAAACCGTAATGCAGGCTTTCGGTATGGATAATTACACCATTGCTGCCGAGATCAACCCCCGGGAACTGGAACATAAAACATGTACCCACCCCATCTATGACAGGGATTCTCTGGTCATGTTAGGAGAGCATGTCACACTGGATGCCGGCACCGGGTGTGTGCACACCGCGCCGGGTCACGGAGCCGACGATCATGTGGTGGGCAAAAAATATAATCTGGACTGCTATTCACCAGTGGAAGATACCGGTGTTTTTGCTGCCGATGTGCCCCTGTTTGCCGGTGAATTTATCTTTAAAGCCAACCCCCACATCAATGCGGTGCTGGAAGAAAAAGGGGCTTTGCTGAAAAACGAAAACCTGTCCCATTCCTATCCCCACTGCTGGCGGTGCAAGAACCCGGTGATTTTCCGGGCCACCCCGCAATGGTTTATTTCCATGGACAAACAAAGGCTTCGAAAAAAAACCCTTGAACAGATCAACCATGTAAAATGGATACCTGCCTGGGGAAAAGAAAGAATCTTTGCCATGATCGAGAACAGACCGGACTGGTGTCTGTCCCGCCAGCGGTCCTGGGGGGTGCCCATCCCGGTTTTTCACTGCAAAGCATGCAAAACCACCTTTGTGACCAGAGAATCTGTGGACAAGATCCATGCCCTGTTCGCAGAACACTCCTCTGATATCTGGTTTGAGAGGGATGCAGCTTTTCTCATGCCTGAGAATGCAGCATGTGCGGCCTGCGGTGCCACAGAATTCACCAAGGACCACAACATCCTGGATGTGTGGTTTGATTCCGGGGTCAGCCATGCAGCGGTTCTCACCGAACGGACGGGACTGCGACGGCCGGCAGAGATGTATCTGGAGGGATCGGACCAGCACCGGGGGTGGTTTCATTCCTCTTTGCTCACAGCGGTGGGCCGAACCGGTAAAGCCCCTTACAAGGCGGTCCTCACCCATGGATTTGTGGTGGATGAGGCAGGGCACAAAATGTCCAAATCCGTGGGCAATGTGGTGGCGCCGGAAAAGGTGATCAAACAGTATGGTGCCGATGTTCTGCGCCTGTGGGCGGCATCTGCCGACTACAGGGGAGATGTGAGCATTTCCGATAATATCATCCGGCAGTTGTCTGACGCCTACCGCAGGATCCGCAACACCTGCCGGTTCATGCTGGGAAATGTCAGTGATTTTGACCTGAAAACAGATGCCAGGCCTATATCCGGCATGTGTGAGATGGACCGGTTCATTCTGCACCGGCTGTTCCAGGTGACGCAAAAATCGGTGCAGGCCTATGACAATTATGAGTTTCATACCATCTACCATGCCCTGCACAATTTCTGTGTGGTGGATCTGTCAGCCTTTTACCTGGATATCATCAAAGACAGGCTCTATACCTCTCCGCCGACCAGCCCACAGAGAAAAGATGCCCAGACCGTGATGGCCTTTATTCTGGATGCCCTGGTAAAGATCATGGCACCGATTCTGCCCTTTACGGCAGAAGAAATATATGCCCATCTGCCCCTGGGCCTTGCTGAAAAAGAAAGTGTGCACATGGAGCCCATGGCGGTGCCCGATCCCCAATGGCAGGACCGCAACCTGGCAGACAAATGGAAACAGATCCTGGTCCTGCGGTCCGAGGTGACCAGGGCTTTGGAAGATGCCAGAAAAACCAAACTCATCGGGCATCCGCTGGATGCGGCCCTTGACATCAGGGTGCCGGACACCGGCCTTGGGGAACTGCTCCAGAATCTGGACCAGGACCTGTCTGACATTTTTATTGTTTCCTCGGCCAGGATAGTTGAAAATCTGGAACCAGAGGCTTTTCAGGGAAAAGAGATCCAGGGCCTTGAAATTGCGGTAAAAAAAGCAACAGGAGAAAAATGCGCACGGTGCTGGCGGTTCAGCACTGCCATTGGACAGGACCAAGACCACCCCACCGCCTGTGACCGGTGTACCGCGGCCCTGCAGCAGATCCTGTAAAAATAGGGCTGTTGTGGGAAAAAAAGAACTCATACGCCTCATTCTTGTGAGTGCCGTGATTGTCCTGGTTGACCAGGCAAGCAAAAAATGGATCGTCATGCACCTGGGCCTGCACGAATACATTGTGGTGATTGACAATTTTTTTCATATCACCCATGTGTTGAATCCGGGCGGCGCATTCGGCTTTTTTGCCACCCAGTCGGATCTGGTGCGCAAAATTGTGTTTCTTTTTCTCTCATCTGTGGTGGCCCTGTTCATCTGCTGGTTCTATTTCCGGGTGGCCAGAACCCATATTGTGCTGTCCTATGGCCTGGCCTTGATATTTTCCGGGGCTGTGGGCAACCTTGTGGACCGGTTCCAATACGGGCATGTGGTGGATTTTTTAGACTTTTATGTGGGCACTGCGCACTGGCCCGCATTTAATGTGGCAGATGCGGCTATCAGTTGCGGCATGGCAGTGCTCATATTTCATGTGGTATTCAAAAAAATACCCGATTTTTGATCAGAGGTGATATGCATCCCATCCTTTTTACCTTTGGCGGCTTCAGCCTGTATACATACGGGCTGTTTCTTGCCCTGGGGTTTATGGCAGCTGTCTGGTTTTCCAAGCGCAATGCCCGGTTTTATGACATAAAGCCGGATGATATTTCCGATCTGTTTTTTGTGGTCCTGGTGTGCGGTATCCTGGGTGCCCGTCTGCTCTATGTGGCCATCAATTTTGCAGATTTCCGATCCAGCCCCATGGAAATGGTGAAAATCTGGAATGGCGGGCTGGTGTTTTTCGGCGGCTTCCTGGGGGCTGTGGCCGGTTCAGTGGTCTTGCTCAAAATAAAAAAACTGCCGTTTTTCAATACTGCGGATGCCATTTCCCCTGGTGTGGCCCTGGGCCATGCCTTTGGCAGGCTCGGGTGTCTGTTTGCCGGGTGCTGCTACGGCCGGCAGTGTGACCTTCCCTTTGCTGTCAAATTCACCCATCCTGACAGCCTGGCACCGCTGCATACCTATCTCCACCCCACCCAGGTGTACATGGCTGCATCCAATCTGTTCCTGTTTTTTCTTCTGGTGTGGATACAAAAGCACAAACGCTTTGATGGGATGGTGTTTTTAAGCTATGTCATGATCTATTCCGTTTTCCGGTTCATCATAGAATTTTTCCGGGGAGATTTCCGGGGAGATTTTTTCTTTTCCTTTTTGTCCATGTCCCAGGGAATCGGGATTCTGGTTTTCTTTATCGCCCTGGCGTTGATGGTGAAACTAATAAGAGATGCCAATGCCCACCGTTAAGCACAAAGACCTGGAACAATGGATGGCCGGAACCCCTGAGCCCACTTTGCCCGGATCTATACTGGTGGCCGGTGATGCGTTTCTGGTAAAGGAATGTGTTGCACAGATAACCGCTTTTCTGGACAAAGACCAGTCCGGCGGTGCCAATCTGGAGGTTGTGGATGGCCGGTCCACCCCAATGGGCGATATCATAGAACAGGTCACCACCTTTTCTTTTTTTCCGGGCAAAAAAGTGATTACGCTCAACCAGGCCCCCATTTTTTCCACCACTCCCGGTGCCGGGGAAATGGTGTATTCTGAAAAAGATTTTTTGCGTTTGTCAGAGCTTGTGGAAAACGGCATACCAGAAGACCATTTTCTGATCATGACCACACCGTCCCTGGACCGGCGCAGAAAAATATTCAAGACCCTGGACGCATCCGGATTGATCATCGACTGCACTGTGGCCCAGGGCGCCAGAAAAGCGGATCTGGATGACCAGCGGGCCGTGCTTTGGGATATTGCCCAAAAAGTGCTGGGCCGGTCAGGAAAAACCATGGATCAGGGGGCTTTTTCAACACTGACTGATCTGACAGGGTTTGATCCAGGGTTGTTTGCCCAAAACCTGGAAAAGCTTGCAGCCTATTCCGGCACCCGGCAGGCGATAGTACCGGCAGATGTCCAGGCCATTATCCCCAGGGATAAAAAAGATCCCATTTTCAGCCTCACCAATGCCCTGATGGAAAAAAATGCCGCCAAGTCCCTGTTTTACCTGTCCTCTCTTTTTGCGGATGGTTTTCACCCGCTGCAGATCCTCAAGGCCTGTGAAAACCTGGTGAGAAAACTGGTGCTTGTCAAAGCATTTGTTGAAGATTTTGCCCGTCGGCACCCGGATGTCCGGCTGGAACGGATCCCTTTTAATACCTTTAAACAAAAGGTTCTGCCGGCCATAATCGCCCATGATGACAGAGTGAA
>DATFJY010000157.1:0-7045 GCA_035268905.1 Desulfotignum sp. | reverse complement strand
GCTGCACTGAACGATCGAAAACCGGCATGCTTATGGCAAATATCCAGTCGTCACCTGATGCCCCGGCAGAGTGAAATGACAGTATCAGGTATGGATCTGCCCGCTGCCCCAGGCCATAAGTTTGGTGGTGGTCAGTTACCGGATACCCATGGGGCCTTACGCATGGCGGTTGGAAGCGGAGATGCCTATTTCTGCACCGAGACCCAGTCCCCCCTCTGTCATTGAACCGGGTGAACGCATTGACGATGATTACAGATACACCCTTTTGGCCCTTTTATTGTGGGGTGGCAGCGAATTGGCTCAGAATTGTCAAAACCCATATACGCGCATTAATCGCTTGATTTTGCCTTCCTGTCTGATAACTTTCAAACCGTCATTGAAATCCGTGAGAATCTGTTTGGCATGCTTTGTTTTTTTGGAAACAGTGAGATACAGGTCCTTTTCAGAAAGCGGCGGCTCCATGAACTGAATATCACCCGACCGCCAGGGGAATTTTTTTACCATGATATTTTTTGCCACATATTTATCGATAACAATGAGCTGGACCTCTCCCTGCAGCAGCTGAAGAATATTTTCCTCGTCATTGGCAGCGGTGATTTTTGTCAGAAAATCAGCTGTATCGAATTCCGGGGTGTTGGCATACCCTTTGCCGACACCGAATGTATATTTGGAAAGATCCCGTAATGCCTGGGTCTGATCCACCCTCGGGTCTGTTTTGTACTGTATCAGCTCCTTTTTCATTCTGTCATATGCAACACCGCCCGGTGAAAAAGAGTGAACCGGCCTCATCTTGCAAAGTCCCAGCGGACTTGTCAGAAATGGTTCAGAATAAAGGAAATAGGTTTCTCTGTCTGTTGTATGATAGGTGGGAAACAGGGCATCCGCTTCGCCGTTTTTGGCCATTTTCAGTGAAACATCCCAGTTATTGAACGACATTTTCACCTCATACCCGGCACTTTCAAAAGCCATCCTTACAATCGCGGCGCTGATGCCGTTACTGGGCATATCAGGTCCTACATAGGGTTCCCATGTATGGGTCAAAAGCGTTACATAACGGTCTGCTGCAAAACACTGCGCAGCGATACACAGACTGAATAACACCATCAGTATCATATTTCTGACTCTCATTTTTTTCTCCTTGTTGTCTCAACCGTCTGTATTGTCGGTATATTTTCAATTCAATATATTATGCAGTTTTGGGCTGCAAGTGTCTTTACCTGTTTTTCACCGCATCAAGTGCTGCCTGAACATGTGCAAATCCCCCTTTTGCATCCATCACCTGCATGGCAAGTTCATTCAATCCCCCCGGGGTCATAGACTCTTTGGCAAGCCTAGCGGCATCGCCGTCATCAGCAGATTGCACTATTTTGGAAAGGGCTTCAAACATGGATGCCGTATATGCAGCCGCATCCTTTCTTGCAATCCCCTGGGCCTGTGCCCAGGCAGTGATTGTTTCCACCATTGCATAATAGGGTGCCATCAGTGCCGTGATCACAGCCAGGGTATCCAATTGCGACTCATCGGCCAAAGGAATGACCGAGCCAAGCCGGCTGAACAGGGTTGATACGGTACGGGAGGCCTCTCCTTCAGCGGGATAAAGTGCCACAGGGCCTGCGTGTATGGCGGCACAGGGCAGCGGTACGGCTCTGACAATCTGTGTGGCAGGCGACACAAACGGTTTTATTTCTTCCAGGTGTGTGGCTGCCATAATGTGGACGATCAGCTGATCCGCCCTGAAATGCAGTGGTGTGAGAATCTTTTCTTTGTGCTGCGGCAGCACGGCAAGAAATACCATATCACCGTTATCCACCACCTCCTGATTGTCTTTTCCCACTTGAACCGTATCATATGCGTTGGCAAGTGCGGCAGATTTTTCCGTGTTTCTTGGAGACACCCAGATATTGTTCTGATTGCCGCCATTTTCGCATGTACATAGCCCTGTGACAATGGCGGTGGTGATTTGTCCTGTTCCGATAAAACCCAGACGCATGTTACACCTCCCTGGAAATTTCACGGAAAAAAGCGTAGATCATAAACAGCATGAGAATCATGAAGGGAAATGAAAAAATGAATGAAACCGTCTGCACCGCCTTCAGCCCGCCTGTCAGAAGCAGCATTGCCGCAATGGTGCTGCACAAAAGCCCCCATCCGACTTTGGCTCTGTTGCTTGGATTGAGATGTCCGTCAGAACTCATCACACCGATAACATAGGTTGCTGAATCCGCAGATGTGATAAAAAAAATACAGATGATGAGCATGGTGATCAAAGAAATAATCGCGGTGACAGGAAGGTATTCATAGAGCCTGAAAACGGCAGCCGTGGGATCTGACAGCGCTGCTTCGGCAATTCCGGGGCTTTCCACCATGGTCAATTCAAAATTGAGGGCTGTACCCCCGAGAATGCTGAACCAGACGGCACACAGAAGGGTGGGCGCCAGAAGAGAACCGAAAATAAATTCCCTGATGGTACGCCCCCGGGAGATGCGGGCAATAAACGCCCCCACAAAGGGTGCCCACACCAGCCACCAGGCCCAGTAGAACACGGTCCAGCTTCCCATCCAGTCGTATCCCACATGATTTTCCACCACTTGACTTGTATCAAGAAAAAAACTGAATTTTATGATACTTTGAAAATAGGACCCCAGGGATTCAATCAATGATTCCAGGATATAGATGGTGGGACCGCTCAGCATGACCAGAAGCATCAGGCCGAATGCCATGAACATATTGGTCGTACTCAAGATCTTGATGCCTTTGTCCACACCGGTGATGGCGGAAAAAATAAACAATGCCGTGACAATGGCGATGATCACAATGGAAATGGCGTTGTTGTTGGGAATACCATACAGCATGTTCATGCCGGTGGAAACCTGCATGGCACCCATACCAAGGGAGTTTGCCACACCAAAAAGCGTAACGACAATGGCAAGCGCATCAACCGATTTTCCCAGCACCCCCCGGACATGATCTCTTCCCACCAGCGGTTCCAGTGTCCAGCTGAAAAGCCCTGGTTTGTCTTTTCTGAACTGAAAATAGGCAAGAACCAGTGCAACAACGGCATAACATGACCAGGGATGAAGGCCCCAGTGGAAAAACGCAATGCGCATGGCATCAGCCGCCGCCTGGGGTGATTCCGCATCAAAATGGGGCGGGGTTGAAAAATGGAACATGGGTTCGGCCACACCCCAGAACACAAGTCCGATGCCCATACCTGCGGCAAACAGCATGGCAAACCAGGCCATCAGGCTGAATTCAGGGGCTTCATCATCCTTTCCAAGACGGATATTGCCGTATCTGCTGACCGCCATAAAAAAACAGAACAGGACAAAACCCGCCACAATGAGCAGATATGCCCATCCAAAATTTTTGATAAAAAATTGAAATATCTGATCAAATACCTCTTTTACCATTTCAGCGGAAAAGAGGGTGGCCACAATAAAAATGGAAGATACCACCACCGCACCGATGGTAATGGACATGTCAAGTTTGGCTTTTGATTCCTGCATTGCATACTCCTTTTACGTTACGCATTGGGTTGTTGTTCGGTTTGCTGCCGGACAATGCCCCGGCAGAAGGGCTTTCAAAGAGAAAAAGCCTGATCTGCTGTTTGTATTTTTTCTTTGAGTGCGGCCGTATCCACACCATATTTTTCCATGCACCTGTCCAGTTTCTGTATAAAACCGGGCGGGATGTCAGGTTGCTTATAGCTTTTGAGCAGGGCGTTAATTTTTGCCGTCATCTTGTCAAAAAGTGCATCATCGGCACGGACTCCCGGCCTGATCATTCCCTGAAGACTGATGTCGGATATAAAAGGCGCTTTTCGGCAATACTGTGCCGTGTGCATCTGGGTCAGGTATTCCCCGCCGATACCCACCTTTTCAATGGTGTCAAGGGCCAGAAATTCAGGACCGGTGTCCAGATCGTCCAGAAAGTATTTTATTCGGGCAAGGATATCCAGATCGGTCACATATTTTTCATAGGACATGGCACCATAGGAGTCCAGGCCCCCTGCACTGTGAAAATTGAAATTGATTTTTTCCTGGTTGGCCACAAACTGGATCATCATGCTCTCATAACCGGCCTGGACAGAGACATGTTTGGCGTCATTTAACGCGCCGCCGCCCCTGGACGGCAGGCCATACATTTTTGCAAGGCGCGCACAATATTTTACGGCAAGGGCTGATTCAGGACTGCCGATGGTGAATGCCCCTGTTTTCATGTCGGAACTGGCAGTGGCAGAACCGTAAATGGCAGGTGTCCCCTTGCGGATCATCTGGGAAACGGCAATGCCCACCAGGGTTTCCGCATGGGACAGAGCAATGGTGCCGGCCAGTGTCACAGGACCGGTGGTGCCGGCCATGACCGCAGGCGACACCACTACGGGCTGGCCATGTCCGGCATAAACCATCATGGTGTCGAGCATTTTTTCGTCAAACTGGAGCGGCGAAAGGGAACTGACCAGATTACAGATCCGCGGCTTCCGCACCAGCCCTTCTGTGTCGGTATCAAAGGCGGTTTTAAGCATTTCCATGGTCATCTCGCTCTCTTTATTACCGCCCATGCCGCCGAAAAAACATTTGTCCGTGTGCAGCAGTGCCGTATACAGCATCACCGGAAAGAGCGTTTCATCGTTGGGAAGGTCATCGGGCGTCACCATGACGCCGCAGTTGATGTTGAAATACGGGGTGTTGTGTACCAGTTTGAGAAAATTGATATAATCGCTGAAATGGGCGTTTCTCCGGTTGCCGTCTCTGTCGGCAATAAACGGGAATCCGGAGTTGTAGGACACATGTTCAATATGATTCCCTCCGATGCGCATGTCATGTACCGGGTTTGCTGCATACACCGTAAATTCGGAAGGGGCGTAGGATATCCATTCCTTTAGCTGTTCCCGTGTAAAAAACACGGTACCCTCTTCAGATACCCTGACACCGTTCGCAGCCACCAGAGCAGCAAGCTGCCTGTGATGGAGACGGACACCGGTCTGTTCAATAATCCGCATGGAAGCATCATCCAGGTTTTTTACATTCTGTTCGGCACGGTCATGTTCCACATTTGCCTCCTTCCTATGAAACTAAATCATGAAAAATTACAGGCAGTAAGCACAAATCAATTTACCCTTCTTGTATCTTTCAGACGATATCCTAAGACGCTGCCGGGTCAGTTCTGGTCACCAAGCCCTGGGTGACCCGGTCAAAGATGATGGCCAGGATTACGATGGCCAGACCGGACCGCACCCCCACCCCGATCATCATCCGGGTCAGCCCCCTGACCACCTCACCCCCAAGACCGCCGGCCCCGATGAGGCCGGCCAGGACCACCATGGCCAGGGACATCATGATACACTGGTTCACCCCGGCCATAATGGAGGGGATGGCTGCCGGAATCTGGATTTTCCAGATCACCTGGAAAGGGGCGGCTCCGAATGCTTTGCCCACCTCCAGCTGGTCAACAGGCACCTCCCGGATACCCAGGGCCGTGAGGCGCAGGGCAGGGGGGATGGCAAACACGGCCGTGGCAATGACGGCCGGTGCCCTGCCCAGGGAAAACAGAATCACAGCGGGAATGAGATACACCCATGGGGGCAGGGTCTGCATCAGGTCCATGACGGGACGGGTGATGCGGTCCACGAAGGGGTTGGTGGCAGACCATATCCCTAAAGGAATGGCAACCATAAGGGCTGCGGTGGTGGATACCGCCACCAGGGCCGTGGTGAGCATGGTGGCTTTCCACAGGTCCATGGCAAAGCAGAACAGCAGTCCAAAGAGGGTAATGCCCCCTACCTGCAGGCCAGCGATTCGCCATGCCCCCAGGGAAAAAACCCCCATGACGATAAATGCAGGGGGCCACAACAGCAGGGTTTCCAGAAATTTGACAGCCCCTTCCATGGTGCTGCTCAACAGGTCAAAGGGCAGGCTGGCATTGACATTCAGCCAGTCCACCAGCAGAGAAATATAGGCGCCGATGGAGAATGCAGAAGGTTCCATGGTTATCTTCCTTTCGTTTTCAACAGGGTGACCGCTCCCTGGGAGATGCGGTCCAGAATAATGGCCAGGATCACGATACAGATCCCGGCATCAAACGCCTTTCCCACATCCAGCACCCGGATGGCCCGGTATACTTCCTTGCCCAGGCCGCCGGCACCGATGATGCCGGCAATGACCGCCATGCTCAGTGCCAGCATCAGGCTCTGGTTCACCCCGGCCATGATGGAGGGCAGGGCCGCCGGCAGTTTGATCTTGAACAGGGCCTGGGCGGGTGAGGCTCCGAATGCCTTGCCCACTTCCACCTGTTCCGATGGAACATGGCGCAGTCCCAGGGCCGTGAGGCGGACGGCCGGTGCAAAAGCGATGATGGCCGTGGCCACAATGGCCGGACTGGCCCCGAACCCCAGAATGGCAATGGCCGGTATCAGGTAGACATAGGGGGGCATGGTCTGCAGAAAATCCATGAGTACCCGGGTGATGTCACTGACTTTCCGGTTTGAACCGGCTGCCACCCCCAAAGGGATTGCCAGAATCAGGGTAAAGATGACCGACGTGACCACCAGTGCCATGGTGATCATGGTTTCCTCCCACAATCCCATGGCAAAACACAAAAAGAATCCGATCAAAGTGTACACCGCCATGGTCCTGCCGGCGGTTTTCCAGGCCAGAATGCTGAAAAATGCGATGAACAGGTAAAAGGGCGGAAGCAGAAACACCTGTTCAATGCCGGTGAGGGCCAGCTGTATGATATCACTGATCCGGTTGAACAGGGTGTCAAAAGTGGAGCTGATAACCTCGACCCCGGTTTCCACGGCATTGTCAAAGCCTGCTGCAAGGGAAGCGGTATTCATGGTGTTTATCCTTTGTGTTGAAAAAAAACAGGTTCCGGTGGATGGCCCCGGCAGGGGCCATCATCTGTTTTTCATAAGCCTTATTTTTCCCCGATGGTCATCCAGCGTTCAGGGATGACTGGGTTCTCCTTGAGCCACCGGTCCACAGCCTGTTCCGGAGACAGGCCTTCCTTGATATATCCGGTCATCTGGATGTTGTCTTCCAGG
>DATFJY010000156.1:0-6388 GCA_035268905.1 Desulfotignum sp. | reverse complement strand
CGCTCATGAAGGTCATCCCTGGTCCATGTTTTTGGACCGGTTTCAGCTGTGCTGGTTTCAAACATCATATCCAGCTCTTCAATCAAAAGATGCCGAAGCTTTTCTTCCCGGTTGACCAGATCCGCGATATATGCCCTGACCAAACCACTGAAACTGGTGTCTTTGTCAATGGCAATTTTTTTGGCTTTTTTCAAAAGCTGTTCATCAATGGAGATGGTTATATTTGACATACTTCACCTTTTTATGTGTTGCACCTAAAAGGATGCTACACATCAATCATGTAAATGTCAAGAAAAGTCTGTTCCAATTACCGATACAATGCTGCCAGCCTGTCCGCTGAAACCCCGCAATGATACAACAGCCGGATCAGCCAGTTGCGCAGGGTGCAGACTGCGATGCCCTCTTTTTTCCACCGCCGGGAGGATGTGATGGATTTTTGCTTCAGGATATGGATTCTGTTCCCCCTTTTCCTGATCCGGGTCATCAGTTCCAGGTCCTCCATGATGGGAATCTCCCTGAATCCACCCGCCCGTTCAAAATCGTCTTTTCTGAGAAAGATGCTCTGATCCCCGTAGGGCACCCGGGTCATCCGGGACCTGAGATTGGCGGACCATTCTATGATTTTCAAAGGGAGGCGGTCATCGTCGATCCCCAATGAAAACGCCCCGCCCACCAGATCCGGGTCTTTGGAAAGCAAGTTTGTTATCAATTCTGGGGCCTCGTCAGGCAAAAAGGTATCCGCATGCACAAAGAGCAGGATCTCTCCTCTGGCAATAGCAGCACCCTGGTTCATCTGCCTGGCCCGCCCCCTGCCGGAACGGATCGTTTTGACCCGGGGCAGCGCAACCGCTGCAAGGGAGTCCCCTTCAGGACCCCCGTCCACCACAATGATTTCATTGCCGGGTGCGGGGAAAACCGTCTGCACGGTTTCAAGAAATGCGTTGATGGTTTCTGCTTCCCGGAACACCGGCACTATGACGGAAATGTTCATCTCACAGTCTGCCTTGTCAGGTTTCATCAGTCATGTAATTGAAAAACAGTCCGGTTTCCGCTGAAACTGCGTTCAGATCCTCCAGGGTATCAATGTCCCTCATCGCCGTCAGCAAACAGAATTTGCGCCGGCCTGCCTCCATTTTCTCCAGCGTCAAGCGCAGTACATCAGGGGTACTCCAGGGGATATCACCAAACATTTCAGGGAAAAAACGGTCCTGTGTCATGGCCACCAGGTAATACCCCCCGTCCAGTGCAGGCCCGATCACCACATCACCCACTTTGGTCATTTTTGCGGCCTCTTCGATGATGGAGACCGGCAAATGGGGCAGGTCACTGCCGGTCAGAACAACCCGGCCAAACCCACGGGCAAAGCCCTGTTCAAATGCATTCCGCATTTTATGCCCCAGGTCAGGACCCTTTTGCACCATGAAATCACATCCGCTGCCAAGCCATTCCCGGTAATCGGAAACCGGGTGATCCGGATGACAGCTGATCACTGTGTCAAAGCCTGTTGAACGGCAGGTTTCAAGCAGGGTCCGGACAAATCCGCGATACAGCATGGCTGCGTTTTCCATGCCGATCTGCCTGCCGAGCCGTGTCTTGACAGCCCCTGCCTGCGGATATTTTACCATAACAACAATGGCGGTGCGGTCATGCATGTAACTTCCATCAAAAAAGGGTTTTTTAGCTGCCCAAAAGCCCTCCAAAGGTAACACACACCATGATTTTTGAACAGAAGATAAATCAGCACTGGATATTTGCTATGGTGTGCGCTTCTATGGGGAGCCCCTGGTGGTGTCCTGTGAACGGCCCGTCAGAGCTGAAGGGGCCGGCAGACATGCAATTAAAAAAACCGATACAAATTCAAACCTCTATCAAAATTTCACATTGGACAGCCCACAGCTTTCTGATATAGTTTTTCCCGTTTGCTACATAATTTTACTTCCGCTACAACAGGAGAAAACCATGATTTGTATCGATATACCAGGTGTGGGAAAAAAAGAGATCCATCACATTGTTTTTGATTATAACGGCACCATTGCCATAGACGGGGTTCTGATCCCGGGGGTGAGAGAAGCGATCCGGTCATTTGCAGGGCAGGCCGCATTTCATGTCATCACAGCCGACACATTCGGGTTTGTCACAGACCAGGTGTCGGACATTGACTGCAAGGTCGTGATCATCCCCCCAAAAGACCAGGCACAAAGCAAACAGGATTTCATTGCAGGACTCGGGGTGCAGAATGCCCTGTGCGTGGGTAACGGTGCCAACGATGAACTGATGCTCAAAGATGCTGCTGTGGGAATTGCGGTGTTGCAGGAAGAAGGCCTGGCCGCTGCCGCCCTTTTTGCCGCCGACCTTGTGGTCAAAGATGTCCTGGACGTGTTTGCCCTGCTGAAAACACCGGAACGGATCATGGCCACATTACGAAAATAATGCATCCCGGCACGGCAGTGATTTTCCACTCTGCATCACATCCGGGTCTGATAGCTCACTTCTAAATTAAAACACATGAAAGCTTTTAGCTGTTAGCGTTTAGCTGTTAGCTGAGTACTGATGGCTGATGGCTTTCATATAAACTCCCATGCCCTATCGGGCACAACAAAACATGAAAGCGTTAGCCGGTGATAACAGCAGGGAAAATTTTGTTTACTGGAAGCGAATAATTGCCTACTAATAGCTAACGGCTAAAAGCTAAAGGCTAACAGCTTTCATATAAAACTCCCCAGAGTTACTGTCAGGTTTGGTGCCGGGCATGGACCCGGCGGGTGCGCTATTGATATTTTCTATATTTTTATGGAAAATATATACATATTAACAATTTGACTCTTTGTAATGCCATCAGGTATTTTCACCCAGTTTTCACATATTGTAACGGTTCCATCACGCCGGATATCGGGTGTATCGGATCGATGGACCGGGTGCTGCGGCATGTAACCTGAATGTTATAAGGAGTCACATCCATGACAAAAAATGTGTTGGCTACCCGCACGGGTATCATTGTGGTGGGGGCGGTAATCGGAATTTTGGCCCCGCTGCTTCAAAAACTGGGAAACCCCGGCAATATGGGCATCTGCGTAGCCTGTTTTGAAAGGGATATCTCCGGTGCTTTGGGATTTCACCGGGCCGCAGTGGTGCAGTATCTGCGGCCCGAAATCATTGGCTTTGTGTTAGGCTCACTGGCAGCAGCCCTTGCGTTCAAGGATTTCCGTCCCAGAACCGGGTCTGCCCCGTTTGTAAGATTTGTGCTGGGGGTGTTTGCCATGATCGGGGCCCTGGTGTTTCTGGGGTGTCCCTGGCGGGCACTGCTCCGGCTGGCCGGCGGGGATCTGAATGCAATCCTCGGACTGGCCGGTCTGGTTTTCGGCATCTGGCTGGGTACCCTGTTTTTAAAAAACGGGTACAACCTGGGCCGGACCCAGAAAACCCATGCCGCAGCAGGACTGCTCATGCCTGTGGTGATGGCGGGTTTTCTGGTGTTGATGCTGATATTTCCGCAAATAGAGGGAGAGCCCAAAAACGATATTCTGTTTTACAGTATCAAGGGACCGGGGGCCATGAGCGCGCCGCTGCTCATTGCCATTTGTGCCGGCCTGGTGATCGGGTTTCTGGCCCAGCGCAGCCGATTCTGCACCATGGGGGCATTCCGGGATTTTATCCTGTTCCGCCAGATGCACCTGCTCACCGGTGTCATCACCCTGCTGGTGGTGGCAGGCATCACCAACCTCGTGTTTGGTCAATTTCATATGGGATTTGAAAAACAACCGGTGGCCCATACCCTGCATCTGTGGAACTTTGCCGGCATGGCCCTGGCCGGTCTGGCGTTTGCCCTGGCAGGGGGATGCCCCGGCCGTCAGCTTTTCATGGCAGGTGAAGGAGACGGAGATGCTGCCATATTTGTGTTCGGCATGATTGTCGGGGCGGGCTTTGCCCATAATTTCGGCCTGGCCAGCTCGCCTGCCGGGGTGGGACCCCATGGAATCGCTGCGGTAATTATCGGATTTGCCGTCTGTCTGGCCATTGGCTTTACCATGCGCAAAAAATAACCAAGGAGATATGATCATGACAAAAACCATAGATGCCAGAGGCCTGTCCTGCCCCCAGCCCGTGCTCATGTTCCTGGAGGCTGTCAAATCACCGGAAGATACACAGTTTGCAGTGCTGGTGGACACAGAGGCTTCCAGAGAAAATGTATCCCGGGCCGCTGAAAGCCAAAACTGCCGGGTGACGGACATCCAGGAAACAGGGGATGAATATCATCTGACCATCCTCAGAAACCCGTAACATATCCAGGATGTGCCGGTTTGTTCAATTTTTTTAAAAAAACGGATGCCGGGAAAGTTTCCGGGGGAAACAAGAACAGGTTACAGTCGGATCACGGTATCCTGGTGTTTGAACATACCAGTGAGGTGATCCAGGCGGAAAAAATGCTCAAAACCAGCGGCTGGGATGTCCGGGTCATGGGCCCGCCTCCGGAGATCCAGACCGGATGCGACCTGGTGATCCTGTTTCCTTTGATCGAACAGCTGGAAATTGTCCGGCTGCTCACCTCCCGGTCCAATGCCCCGCTCCAGGTGGTGCCGGTGACCGATCCGCTGCTGGAACCGGTGAGTCTGTTCCAGGAAAAGGATTTTGGTGATTATCTCATGGTCCGGGCCGCAAACATGAAAATCACCGTTGACAAACAAACCCGGATCATCGTCAATGTATCCGGCGGCGGATGTCCGGATGTGCCCTGGCTGGCGGGTGAAATGGTGGGAAAATCACTGGCGGATGCCCCTGATCCTTTGGAAATCGGGCATACCCTTTGCGGGTATGCCCTGGGTCTGGCGTTCAAGGAGATGAAAACCCAATGCTTGCCATAGCGGGAACCGTGCCGGACAATGATTTCGGTCTGGCTGAGGGACGGGTATCTATAGAAACAGACCATCTTTATATGGATGGCAGTATCATCCCGGTGAACCGGGGCACTCCCGCCCTTTTAGGCGCGGCGATCCAGACCCTGACGGTGTTCGGTCAGGACCCTGTCTTCGGATTTCTTGCCGGGGATACCGGCCCCGGGCACGGCAGCAGGCAATTGTATGAATACCTGGTCAACACCTCTTCCTTTTCGGACATTCACACCCTGGTGTTCCATTATCTGCAGCCGGACACCGACTGGCACAACCGGGTGATGTTCACGCTTCAGGATATGGAAAAAAAACCAATTTTGATTGCAGATGCCGGGTTCATGTATGCCGCCAAAATGAGCGGAGCAGCCCCGTTGTATGACCTGTTCACGCCGGATGCCGGCGAGCTGGCGTTTCTGGCGGATGAAAATGCACCCCACCCGTTTTATACCAGGGGCTTTATCCTGCACACGGACAATCCGGTGAAGGACCTGGTGGCCCGTGCCTATGCCCATGAAAACGCGGCCCGGTATCTTCTGGTAAAAGGTGCGAAGGATTATGTCATGAACAGGGAGGGGGAGCTGTCTTGTGTGGACGGCCCGTCCCATGAGGCCATGGAAGCCATCGGCGGCACCGGCGATACCCTGACCGGCATTGTTTGCGCTTTGATCAGCACCGGCATGGATATCCCGGACGCCGCATTTGCCGCAGCCAGAGCGAACCGGGTGGCGGGACAGCTGGCCTCCCCGACCCCGGCTACAGGCATTGATGAAATTATCCGCCACATTCCCCGGGCCGTGGAAACCGTCCTGCATCAAATCAACCAGTAACCGCCTTTCGCAGCCCCTGCTCAGCTGCCGGTTTTCTCCTGTTCAGCCGACAGCAGGGCTGCCCCAAAGGCGCCGGCCAGCTGGGGATCGGACGGAATCATGATATCCCGGTCCAGTTTCCGGTACAGCAGCTCCTTCATGCAGGGGTTTTTGGCCACCCCGCCGGTGAACACAATGGGGCCGTTGGACGACACCCGGTTGATCATACCGGCGGCCCGGCGGATCACACTGGTGTGCAGCCCCCGGGCAATCTCTTTTCGGTCTTCGCCCTTAGCGATCAGGGAGGTGACCTCGGATTCGGCAAACACCGTGCACATGCTGGAGATCAGCAGGTCTTTTTCAGCCGCCAGGGCCTGGGCACCGAAATCCGCCAATTCAAATCCCAGGGTGGCGGCCATGATTTCCAGGAACTTGCCGGTGCCGGCGGCACACCGGTCGTTCATTTCAAACTTTTTCACTTTGCCGGTGTCAAACAGGGCAATGGCCTTGCTGTCCTGCCCCCCGATGTCCAGAACGGTGCGGGCATCGGGAAACTCCGTCCAGGCGCCCCGGGCATGGGCCTTGATCTCCGTTACAGTGGGCGCGTCAAAGGACAGTTCAAACAGGTTCCTGCCGTATCCCGTGGCCATGATCCTGTCAAAGGACACCTTTTCAATGAGTGTGTTGGCTGTGGCC
>DATFJY010000155.1:0-3913 GCA_035268905.1 Desulfotignum sp. | reverse complement strand
CTTTTTATGGTAAGGGTTGGAATTGTGGACCACCCTTACCCCCAGGTACCCCAGAATCTGTCCCACGGTTTCCCCCCGGGTCTTGGTGGTTTCAAATCCCCACAAAATAACTGCGGTGCTGTCCGGGTATTCGCCATGCAGGGCCTTGTAATGGGACAAGGTGTTTTCCGCAATCTGCATGCCCCTGCGGCATGCCTCTTCCGAAGGAACCAGCCGGGGATCGAACTGAAAGGAGTTTCTGCCGGTGGGCAGAATGTCCGGATTTCTCAACGGATCCCCGCCCAGGGCCGGTTCGATATACCCGCCGGAAAGCCCATGGAAAAAATTGTCCCATTCCAGATTTCCCCGAAGGTTCCGGGCGGCGGCCACAGCATTTTCGACCGCTGTCCGGGCAGGCTCTTCTTTCGGCAGCACCCCGTTTTTCCACGCAAGTGTCACCATGTCTGTCACCTGTTTTTCGATTTGTTCCAGTGCCTGATGGGGGACAAAGCTTTTGTTTTTGGCCCGGCCCGGGCAGACCAGGTCTTCATAATCCAGGCCCCGGGATTCGGCCAGGAATCGGTGCAAAGACGGACTGTCCTGCCGGTCATACCGCAGAAAAAAAACGGCAAAAGCGATGCAGTCTTTTTCTGCGATGTCTTCACCCAGTATGTGCAGTCCTTTGGGAATAATGGACCGTTTCATCAGGGCGATCTCTTCCTGGACTGCCCCCAGACTGTCCGATGCCATGTGCAGTGCGGCTGCCCTGTCCAGCACCTGCTGCTCAAGCCGTCGGCCACGGGCCGGTTCCAGGGAAAATGCCTCCAGGCATTCGCTGATCAGCTGGTCCAGGTCATCATAGTCGTCATAGAGGCCGGCTGCGGCAAAGGAGGGTGAGTTGTAATTGATGAGTACGCCGAGGCTGCGGCGTTTGGCAATGGTCGCTTCGGAGGCGTTAATCACATGGTAGAAATACAAATGGGGCACATCCCCGATGAGCGCTTCAGGAAAACAGTTTCGGCTCATCCCGGTTTCTTTTCCCTTCAGGAATTCCAGTGTTCCGTGGGTGCCCACATGCACGATACAGTCCGGCTGCCATACCGTTTCAAGCCAGCGGTAAAACGCCAGATATTGGTGGTGGGGCGGCAGGGTTTTGTCATGGCTGATCTTATCGGGATCGGCATGGATTCCCCGGGCCGGCTGTACCCCCAGCAGCACATTGCCGAATGTAACTGCAGGCAGGATGAACTGCTGACGGCAGGTCATGATGGTGCCCGGAGGCGGTCCCCATTCTCCGGACACCTGTGGGCCCGGGACGGTGGCTTCCAGAAGTGCGGCATATTCCGGGCCGGTCAATTGGCCGCCTTGCTGCAGTGCGGTGTTTTCTCCACCCCAGTGGGGCATGTTGACCAGCCGGCGTTCCAGCAGATAATCATGGAGATCCTGTTTCTGCGGCAGCCCGGTAAGGGTATACCCCCGGGCGGCCATCTCCTTGAATAATCTCTCCAGACTGGCAAAGGTATCCAGGTAGGCGGCGGACCCCAGGTTGTCCTCTCCCGGAGGATTATTGAAAACAATAAATGCCACTCTTTTTTCAGCGGCGGATTTGCTCCGCAGCGTCAGCCAGCGGCTGATCCGGCGGCAGGAACGGTCTATACGGTCCGGGATGGGTGCCACCTGTTTGATCCGGCCCTCCACGCCGGCAGATGTTTTTTCCCTGAGTCCGGCCGATGGGATGGGTTCGATCATACCGTCCAGTTCCGGTAGAATAATGGTTGTCAAAGTTTCAATGGGAGACAGTCCCTGGTCGCTCTCCTCCCATTTTTCGATTTCACGGCCGAACATGGGGCAGGCCGTGAAAATGGGGGCATTGAGTTTTTTGAGCAGACGGATGGTGTCTGGTTCAGTTGAATCGGTAAAAGTGGCCATCTGAAACCATTGAAAATACACCACCGCATCCACCACAGGGATGTTGTCAGAAAAAAAACAGGTTTGGATTGCCTGTAAATTGTTTCCGGCAGTGGCAAACACCGGAATCAGGTTGAATCCTGTTTGCTTGAGCCGCCGGGCAAATTCTCTGGCCGGTACCAGGCTCTGGGAAAAATGCATGCCACCGTAGAACAGCAGTCCCACCACCGGCTTTTCAGGATCAACAGGGATGGCGCTTCGATATTCAGCCAGATTGGAATAAGACTGACCCGATAAAGGATCGAAAATACCGAAGTCCGGATAAACTCGGGGTGGGGGCGGTTTGGGCAGTTCGAACCCCAGATATTCCATGGCACCCAGGGTGAGCATGTTTTTGATGTTCTCTTCTCCGCCCTGATGCCAGTACCGCATCAGCCTGGCCCAGTTTCCGGCATGGCGCAGTTTGCCGAAAGGCAGCATCCTGCCGCCCTTTTCCATAAGATTCATCATGCGCTGTATGGATCTCATGTCAGGTCCCCGGGCAGCACTGCTGTCTTTGTTTTTTTGGGCGGTTTTTTCCAGTATGGTCTTCATGGAAAAAGACCCCAGCCGCAGCAGGGACATGATTTCCGGGGTTCCCCCCAGCAGCAGTGCCACCGGCTGCCGGGTTCCGGGCAGGATCCGGGAGCACACCCCGCCGGCTTTGCCCCCGCCCCGGATATCCAGAAAAACCATGTCCGCGGATTCCAGGTTTTGGGCCAATGAATCCATACGGACCGTCTCTTCATCGATATCATGGGTGGAGAAAATCCGGGCATTGAAAATCCGGCCGTGCTGCTGGTAAAACAGCTCCAGGCCGGTGACCAGGGCTTCGGTCAGGGCGGATGTGATCACAAAGACCACCAGGGGTTTGGTGTTATTCATGGGACAATATCGACTCCATTAATATTTCGGTTGCATAGGGATTGCACGGGCGTAAGAAACACTGGATAAAAGGCAGGCATCACAAAGTGGACACAGGGATCCCGAGACATATCACCATTCCTGATTGACCCTTTGTGACCATGCTGCTATAAGAAAAGAGAACACCTTATTGCCGGTTAAAAAAATGGCAATCTGGTTTTCATCCCGGAAGGCAGCACGGCTCTTTGACCGGAACTTTGTGCTGCCTTCCATTTATCCTTATCTCATGGCACCTGTTTGCTGCGTCTGTTTGAGATGCCGCATTTGAATCTCTTTTTTTTGTTATCCTTTCATTTGCATCAGTTTTCCAAAACCAAAGTCCTTCAAAAAAAAAGGCCAAGAAAATGTGGACAGGTGGGTTTTCCTGTCCGACCTTCTTGGCCTTGGTTTACTAATCTGGTTCAATACAACGGGTGCAACTGTATGCAATTTCAATTGCATGATTGTGGTCAATCTTTTTATGGCAAAAATTCGGCCCTGTCAAGACCTGTTGTAGATTTAACAGAAGCTGGTCTGATTTTTGTTCGGGAAACACAATGGTTCTGGTTTTGGTATTGACAGGCAGCCCCTGAATATTGTACATCAGGCGGGTACGTAACGCAGCCAGGAAGGATTCAATAAAACCACGAAGGTTTTTCCCAGTTCTCAAAGGGATACCTTTGTGGTTTTTTTGTTTGTGAGATTTTAGCGCAGGAGATGCTGATATGATGATAGATGGAAACAGCGGGGCGGTTGGACGGAAGATGCTGCCGGCCGTGGGAATACTGCTGGCGGGGTTCCTTATTTGGGAACCGGTGCTGGCGGACACGGCCGCGGTTGTGGAAAAACATGTGACAACCGCCATTGATGTGCGCCAGGCATCCCAGAAGGAGCAGGAAAAATGGGATGCCCAACGGGCAAAACTGGCCGCCGAGTACGACCGGCTTAGGGCGGAAAACGAGATCCTGGAAGCGGAAAACAAACGTTTGTCAGACGCATCCACCGCACTCGGGCAGGCGGTTGACCAGCCGGAGCAGGAAAGGATCCAGACCCGGAAGGTCCGGGAGGAGCTGCTGCCGTTTCT
>DATFJY010000154.1:0-9868 GCA_035268905.1 Desulfotignum sp. | reverse complement strand
GGTATGGCAAGCCTTGATATAGCGGCATCCCAGGGCGATTTTCAATGCCCCTGCCATGTAGACCGCATCCGCCCCCAGTGCCAGCGCTTTTGCCGCATCCATAGCATGGCGCACCCCACCTGCGGCAATCAGGGTAACCCGGTCCTGGAGCCGGTGTTTTTCCAGAAACCGGTCGGCCCGGGGCAGGGCATATACCAGGGGCAGGCCCATATGGTCCTTGGTGAAAACAGGGGCCGCACCGGTCCCGCCTTCAGCACCGTCAATCACCAGAACATCGGGTATGGCCGGCTGGTCAAAAACAGCGGCCAGGTCGTTTTCAATGTGTCCCCCTACCAGCTTTACTGCAATGGGTTTGCCCCCGGTGATGGTGCGCAGATCGGCAATCTTTTCCGACAGTGCCCGGGCCGAGGAGATATCCGGATGGCAGGCCGGAGATGATGCGGTTTTCCAGGGGGTTATCTGTCTGATCCGGGCGATCTCATTGGTCACCTTTGGGCCTGGCAGTTTGCCGCCCATCCCGGGTTTGGCGCCCTGGGAAATTTTGATCTCTATCATGTCCGCCAGTTTCAACCGGTCATCTGATATGCCGAACCTGCCGGTGGAGTACTGCAGGGTGATGTGTTCTGACAGCTGTCTTTCCTCATCCAGCATACCCCCCTCCCCTGAATTGGCCACCCCTCCCACCATGGCAGCCCCTTTGGCCAGGGCCATTTTGGCTTCTTTTGACAGGGCCCCGAAAGACATGGCGGCATTGAGAATCGGGGTGCGGGAAATAACCGGTTTGTGTGCTTTTTTCCCCAGCACCACCCGGCAGTGAACAGGGTCGCTTTCCAGAAGCGGCATGCAGGCAATCTGTGCCGGCAGAAACATCAGATCGTCAAAATTGGGAAACGACCGGGTGGTGCCTTTGCCTTCCAGGGCAGAATGCCCGGTCTCAGCCATTTTCATGGCCATGACAATGGATTTTTCATCCCAAATGCCCCGGGCGGACAGGGTGGTGAACGGGCGAAACATATCTGACGGACTGTTGCACACCGGGCAGTGATGAAAATCGATGCCCTGTGTGGCAATGTAGCCGCAGACCGGACATTGCATGATGTTCAGCGGCATGGTGCCTCCTTTTCCGGGGGATGGTACAAGAAATATGCAAACGCGATAACCGCGGCTGCCGAATAGATGCCGGAAAGCTGTGCCACGGTGTTTCCCGGGCCCAGCCACAGCACCCCCGTCACTGCCCCGGCTGCCAGAAAAAACTGGGACAGGTAGCTTTTCATGAAGATATAGGCATGGCCGGTGGTGGCGGCGGCCATATCATAAAACCGCTTGTTGAACACCAGCCGGAACAAAGAGGTGCAGAAGGTGATCACCGACAGCATCAGCAGCATGGATATATTATCCAGGTTTTGCGACAACAGCCCCCGCAGCAGCCATGACAGGCTGTACAGACAGACAGCCCCGGTGTAGATCCTGCCGGCAGGCAGCCGGTCGATGCGGTTTTTGATCAAAACAAACAGCAGCCCGAAAAACAGGGCCAGACAAACAACCAGCAGGCCCAGTTTCCAGTAGTTTTGCTGCACAATAAGAAACAGGGAAATCATCCAGAAATAGCTTTCCAGATACAGAAACAGGCCGTCCACGGCAAAAATAGACCGGGAATGGGCCTTGTCCTTGAAGGTGACCACCTGTTTGATGTTGAGCGGAGAAGAGGACAAGATGCGCTGATCCAGCGTTATTCCGGTCCGGTTTTTGACCACATATGCACCGGCAGCCCCTGTTACGGCCAACGTGGCCAGGTACACCGGCAGAAACCCGGACTTTTCCAGCAATGCACCGCCTGCCAGGATACCGGCCTTTACCACCAGGAGCACAAAAATCTGAAAATTGCCGAATTTTCTGCCCGAGGTTTCCGGTGTGACGGTATAAAAAAACAGCAGCCGCTGGATCATCCAGAAATGGCAGTTGAACACCCCGTTGAGAAATCCGGCAACAATGATGAAAACCATCTGCTTTTCGATAAACAAAGCGGTCATCAGCAGCAGTTCACTGAAAAAGGACACCAGGATCAGGATGGCCAGAGAAACCTTCCTTGCCATTCTTTCCCAGGGATACAGGGTGATGACAAACCCCAGGGCGGTGACGGCAATAAAGGCGCAGATCCGGGACAGGGAAAATCCGTTTTTATACAGAAACACGGGAATATAAAAGGGAAACAGCCCGATGAGAAAGGAATGGACCCCCAAAAAGGGATACAAAACAGCGGTTTCAGTTTTTGGCCCGGCCATGTCAGAAGATATCTTTGTGGGTGATGTCAAGGGAGTCCAGGGTGTCGTAAAACCGCTTCAGGTCCTGTTTTTCTCCATACCGGGGGAAATGGTGCATCTTCAGATAGGGTCGGGAGTTGACCTCCAGGAAAATCGCACGCTGTTCCGTGTAAGGGATGTGAATCCCTTTTTCAAAAATGGCATCGATTCCCAGGATGTTGGCCTTGAATAACGGCACAATTTTTAAAAACAGTGCTTTGTTTGCTTCGTGCATCTCACCGGTGTCCAGGGTTTCCACAACACCTCCCGGAGCCAGGGCCACCCGGTTGTGGAGGTAAACCACCTGGCCTTCAGCAGGCACCGAGGCAAAGGTCAGGTGAGATTTTTTCAGGAAACGGGCGGTTTTCCGGTTTTTTGGGATCGGGTGCATGGCTGGATAGAGCTGCATCTTTTCCCTTGTCCGGTTTTCCCGGTCGATGAGATCATTGATGGCGGTCTGTCCGTCCCCGACAACAAAGGGGGGATACCGCCGGATCACGGACATGATCTCGTCTTTCACCACCACCACCCGAAAGTTTTGCCCGGACAGGTACTGCTCGATCACGGAGCTCGGCCACCAGATTTTTACCAGCACGACCGCCTTGAGCAGTTCCCGGTAAGTGGTGATGGGAAAATGGCTGCCCCGGGAAAACCCGCTGACATTGGGCTTGATCACCACTGGAAACCCGTACTGCTTCACAAACCGGAACGGTTTGATCCACCCGTAAAAGATCTCTCCTCCGGCATGGGGAATCTGGTTTAGTGCGAACATCTCCCGGGCCTGCTTTTTGGACCGGCAGCTTTTTCGGGTGGACAGCGGATTGTAATTGCTGCATCCCCCGAGAAATGTTTTGTCAATCCAGGCATAAATGATGCGTTTCAATGACTTCATGGGATCACCTTGCAGTGGGCTTTCATTTTCGGAAAAAACACCGGTTCCCGGGTTTCGAACCGCGGGACCGTCCGGGCCAGCCGTGCCGCAGAAAACATGGTCTGCTGCATGATCCGGTTTTTCTTCCACAACGGCACATTGCAGGACAGCAGCACCAGGGGCATGGGAAGAAACAGGTTGATCTCCACCACATGGAACCGGCCTGAGATCAGGGCAAACAGGTTGTCAGCCTTGACCCCCACCCGTGCCATGCGGAACCGGCCGATCTGTTTCATGAACCCCCAGAGGGTCTCCAGCGCCGTGTGATCCAGGTCGTTCGTGACCTCTTCATACCGGGTGCAGGGGTTGTGGATCGAGTTGACGGGAAACGCCGTGATACAGGTGTTGGTTACATGGGTCACGGACAGAAACTGATACGCCTCCCCGTGTTCGGATGACCGCAGATAATAGATCTCAAACTCCTGTCTGCCCGGGGCGGCCGCCTGAACGATAAAAGGGATGTCACAGGATGCCGCGGTTCTTTCAAACGCCCGGTATGCGCGCTGGTTGTCCGCCCGGACAATGCCGTTGGCGTTCTGGCCCCATTCCGGCTTGATAAACACCGGGTATCGGGCGGGCAGCTTTCCGGGGTGGAAATAATACTGGGGAAGGCGCCAGGGTTCAGGTATCAAAGCATCCATCTCCAGTTTTGAAAAAATCCCTTTTTCAGGGTTGAAAAACAGGCTGTTCAAATGAAAATAATACCAGGGAACAGCCCTGTACCGAATACAGGCCCACAGGTACCAGAGCACCAGGGATATCCGGATACCGGTATTCATTGTACCGTCCTTTCCGGAAAAAAGATTTCCCCTTTTGCCGCATCATCGGATGATACATGGATGCTCAGGGTTTCTTCCATTGCTGTTACCTGATGGATATGGTTGTCAAAGGTTCCGGGCGGGCCGGTGAATGCGGTGAATTCACCCGCTGTGAGTGCTGTGGAGGTGATCTTTTTCACCCCGCTGCCCCGGCGGGTGTAGTTGTCACAGGCCAGATGACCGGATACCACATAATACAGGGTAAAGGATGGGTGGCCGTGGATGACGGATACACTTTTGCTGCTCCAGCGGGCGGCCATGCATTCGAACCGGTTTTTTGCCCTGAGCAGGATAGACCGGGTGTAGGTCCCCCTGATAAAAGGGAAATCATCGGCCGGCAGCAGATGGTGCTGCAGAAAATCAACGACTTCCCTGGTGATCTGCCGTGGGTCCGGCGTTTTGAACAGCTGCTGCAAAAGCCGCTGCAGCTCCCACTGGGCCGGGTGGTTCCGGAAGGTTTTCGGGGTGCATATCCTGTCCTGCATCAGTGCTCCTCCTCCAGGCGTTTGCCGGTGTCAATCACTTGTGAAAAATACTGATCCACATCCTGTTTTTCAAGATCATGGGAGGCCAGCAGCAGGCGCAGAAAAGGACCGTCGCTGTTCTGCGCATATCCCACCAGGCTGATGCCCTGGTGATACAGGGTGTTGCGCAGGGCCAGATTGAAAGGACCGGCATCTGCCTGTTCCGGCAGGTAGCGGAAACAGATGTTGAACGCACGACGGGGATACACCAGATCCAGGCGAGGGGATTGTCTGACAATTTGTTCCGCATACCGGCACAGATCCAGTTCATGTTCCATCATTCGGGCAAATCCGGCTTTACCGAAAAATTTCCAGTCCAGAAACCATTTCAGGCTGTCCACGCGGCGGCCGCACTGCAGAGAAACCGCCCCGAGGTCCCGTACCTGGTTGTCTCCGGTGTCATGAAAAATATAACTGTCATCCCCGCTGCTGCACACCCGTCCCAGGGTATGGGGCCGGTTGTTGACCAGAAACACGTTACAGATCAGGGCTGTGCCGGGCATTTTGTGAAAATCCCAGCAAAAGGAATCCACCTGCTCAATACCGGGCAGAAACCGCTGGCGCAGCCGGTCACTGAGCACCACAGCCCCGCCCCATGCCCCGTCCATGTGCAGCCAGAATCCATATTGATTCCTGAGCGCCAGCAGGGGTTCAATGGGATCATAGGCCCCCCGCACCGTGGTCCCGGCGGTGCCGGCCACAAAAAAGGGGGTGGATGACTGTTGTTCAGCCTGTGAGAGCTGTTCCGCCAGGATTTCCATGTCCATTTCCCCCCGGCTATCAACCGGAATTTTGACCAGGCTGCTGGTGCCCAGCCCCAGAACATTGGCGGCCTTTTCCATGGAATAGTGGGCATCGGCGCTCACAAATGCGGTCATGGGCTTTCCGGAAAACAGGCCCGCTTTCTTGACCCGGGGCCGGCAGGTATTTCTGGCGGCCATCATGGCCAGCAGGTTGGCATTGCTGGACCCGGTGGTCATCTGGGCTTCCCCGTTTGTAAACCCCACCAGGTCCAGCATCTGGTCAAGCATATACTGCTCCATCACGGTGGAAACCGGCGCGGATTCATAGGTGCAGGCCGAGGTGTTGGAAACCGCGGTCACCATTTCCCCCACAATGGACGGCAGATTGGCCCCGGCCCACATGCGGTTGACAAATCCAGGATGGCTGGTTTTCACTGAACATGCCAGGTATTTTTCAACCCAGTCAAATATCTGCGGCCATGGGGCACCGTCCGGAAAAGCATCGAGGTCCAGACGTGCGGACAATGCGGCCGGGTCTTCATAGTTCACCACCCTGTCCTGTTTTTCTTCGGCCAGAAAGGACTTCACCAGTTCAGCTGTTTTATCGATCACCTGCGCTTTGTTCATAATGCCCCCCATCCAGGGAATCCGTAAAATCCAAACCCATTATTCATTGTTCAATGACCAGTCATAATCAAGGTATTTGATGGTGATGGTATCCGCGTTTGCCAGAAGAGAGCGTTTCAACTCCCCGGATGCGTGGGCAAGAAAAAAAGCAAGTACACCGTTGGTAAAATCCTCCTTGAACCATTTAAAAATTTTGCTGACATACAGGGTGGTGCCTGACAGATAATTTCTTTCCGGGTTATTGATAAACTCTTTGGTGACGGCATCAAGCTGGCTGTCCAGGATATCTGCTTCATAGGGTTCTGAAATCAGTTTCGGACAGCTTTTTGACGCACAGTTGATGGCAAAGTGCACCCGGGGGTCCTGGAATTCCGGCCGCAGGATATCATGTTCAATTTCATCCAGGCTCAACATCCTGCCATTTATGCGGCAGATCTTTTTCTTCCAGGGACTGGAAAAAAACGATCCCAGGTCTTTGATGGATGTGAGGTCGGGATATTTTGTTAAAATCAGTTTGATGGTCCAGGCATTATAGGCATTGATGTAGAAGGCGAACTTTTCATTTCGCGGCATCTTGCCCGGATCCAGTGAAGCCAGAAAATCCAGGTATGCATCCAGTTTGCCTTCATCAGCGGCAAATCCCTGGTAATCCACCACCCCGTCATGGACATAAGCTGATAAAAGATCTGCATACAACTGTGCACCTTTTTTGTCTGCAGCTATTGCGCCAGGGGCCATGATGCCCCCCAGCAATGACAGCAGCACACATATCATGGTATATCGTTTCATGGTCATATCTCCCCGTAAAGAATTTTTTCAGTATTAGCTTCCGTGTGTTTCATCTCTCAGGTTTTGTTGTGAACCACCCAGTACCAGATGCTGGATACAAGAAAATATATCGACAGCATTTCTATGGCCAGAAAAATGCAGTAGTACCAGAGCCGGTTCAACAGGCCCAACGGTATCAGCAAACCGATTTTGACCGCCAAAAGCAGCCCAAGAGAGTAAAACGTATAATAATACCCCTCTTTTATGACCATTTCAGTCAAAAAAAACATGCTGATATTGATTATGATAAATACATTGGTTGATCTGGAAAGATTGGTCCAGTGCAATACCATCTGCTGTTCAAATGACCTGTTTGAAAATTTTTCCAGTATCATTGCCGTGAACCCTTTTTTCATTTTTGAATCACATCCGGGCTTTCCAGAATCACATCTGGGAAGATGAACCCTGTTTTGTGCTTCAATTCAATACCTTAGAGTCCGGGTGTTTTCTCTTCCATTTTTCCCAGCGCATATCGTCAGATTTCATTTTCGGCAGCCAGCGCTTGAAATATGTCCCCTGGATACCCATCAATCCTTTGCGGTAGGGATACCATAATGTTCCTGTTTCCCTGTCATACAGTACAAATGTGTTATCATATGTCCACCCTGATGGTGCCAGTGTCAAAATCCGCCCCTCGATTCTGCGGCTGTACACAGCCGCCAGGTTGACCAGGGGTCAATACCCTACCGCAATGGGGGATGCCGCAATTGTACTGTTTGCAACTTCATGCCGGGACAGCTTCGGGACAGAGTATGCCCGGGCATCGCCGTCCTCGGCCACACCAATGACTCTCAGGCCGGAAGAAACAGACCCTTTGTCAGTGGTCAGACCTGTATCATCCAGCGGTGTAAAGGCATGCCGTCCGATACCATATTGAAATTTTTCCGGATCAAACCCTATGGACGCAGCCTGGGTAACCTCCCATGCTTCTCCATGGCGGTCATGGATGAAGATCCGGCCACCTTGTTTTTTTACGGTGGGAAATGCCTGTGCTGACATGGAAACCCCCACGACCAGCAAAAGAAAAATTACGGCTGTTTTAGTGAAATACTGGATGTTACACCCCCTTATGCGATTATAACCTGTTTACCAATCCAGTCGGACCGGCACCAGAAAACTTACAAAACAAATAAGGACAAATTCCGACGATGGGCTAAAAATTACGGGGGTGTTGCCGTTTGGATGAAAGGTCATCGCCGGACTCATATTTTCACAAATTTTTCATGCACTTCCGCTACTGACCAGATACTGGAAAGGGCATCAAGTCTCCTCCCGGATCACTTTATCCCTGACCGTTTCAATGAGCTGAGCCAAAATATTGGCATCCTGGATGTCTGCAGGCCTCCAAGAGTTACGGAGAACCCAATCCCCCGCATTGTCAACATTTACGTCTGATATTACAATCTCAGTGTATTTCAGCCTTGGGTCATCTTTATGATGAGGCCAAATTTCAAATACCCTTAGATTGGATATCTCCAAAGTGAATTGTTCACAAATCCTGGGGATAATGTATTCAACGCAGTTAGTTGTCTGTATTCCTGTGTCGTCACCTTGGTCTATTAACAGCACCCAAGTGCACTGGGTAGTAGCTTCTTGCGCAACAATCAAATGACAGAACGAATCCATTAGGTTGGGATTTTTCTGTTCCTTTTCAGTCCCGGAGCCTTTCCAATTATAGATAGACGAATATGTTACCGTAAAATACATACATTTCCCATGGCTTGCAAACAATTCGTTTCCAGGCAATAGTTCTTTTTTAGGGAGTTTGGTTATTCAGTAAAATCAATCATACTTACAAACATCCACCCATTCTTTGCAATTTGAATATTTTTCAAGCTCATCTATGGTCAACCGTATTGAAGAATTCCGGTCACCAGCAGCTGGGATAACTTCTGAGTGTTTTTTCAGCGATACATCCAGATATACATCAATTTGTTTCTTCAGTCCGAAAGGACAAACTCCCCCTATTGCATGCCCTGTATACGCCAGTACTTCATCCTTATTGAGCATTTTTGCTTTTTTGAAAAAATGGCTCTTGTATTTTTTATTATCAATCTTTGCTACACCAGCAACGACAATCAGGATCGGGGTCTCATCTACTTTGAACGACAGGGTTTTCCCTATTTGGTCAGGATCAACGTTGTGTTCTTGAGCAGCCTCTTCAACCGTGGCCGTGGAATGCTTTGAAACTATGACACGGTGATCCATATCGTATTCTGAAAAGTATTCAATAACAGCTTCTAACGACATTTTTGGACCTCATTTATTTTCCCATTGGAGGTCCTCTTCTCTATACAGAATATTTTTTAGCGCCAGGTTCATATATTTTGGTTGAAACATATACCTTCCAAACTGAGATGATTGTGTGAAAATTGGTATAAATTAATAAATTTTAAGGTCACATCCTGCAGCAATTGTTTGTCCCATTTCAAAACACCTCTAAGGAAAAACGCCCTCTATTGCATGCCCCGTATACTCCAGTGCTACATTCAGTATTGAAGATATAATGGATATTGCGCACTGAGACAAGGATAAAATTGTTCTTCCATGATGATTGACAGATAGTCCGGGGTGTTCATTCGCCTGAAAAACGGGCCTTGTTTTAGAGGTAGTCCCCGCTATCAAATAATTTTTTGATTCGGGAATATCAAATCAAAAGCAAACAAAAATACCAGCCCTGTTTGTTTTGAAATGGTTATGAAACCCAAAAATCTTATTTTAAGAAGGGTATTAGCCATTGATTTTTTACAGGGATAGTCTGGGGTATCCGGCCAAAAAAACAGAGATTGTGAAGCAAATAGTCCCCACCTCAAACACCTCTATTTGATCTGCCAAATCTTATAGATCAGGCCCTCAAGAAAAACTTTTTTCAATCCACGCTCCCGCGGGGGGAGCGACCAGGATCACATGGTTAAAGGCGTTCGCTGCCGGGTTTCAATCCACGCTCCCGCGGGGGGAGCGACAATTTAAGTGCATGTCAATCTTGTCCTGTGATCTGTTTCAATCCACGCTCCCGCGGGGGGAGCGACTACAAGACCACCAAGGGCGCGGACACCCTGGACACGTTTCAATCCACGCTCCCGCGGGGGGAGCGACC
>DATFJY010000153.1:0-11826 GCA_035268905.1 Desulfotignum sp. | reverse complement strand
CAACACCATTCTGAGAATTTTCCAAACTGTTCGACCTGAACACGCTGAAACTGTTCTGTGAGCTCTTCGGGAGTTGGTGAAGTCATAATTTCACAGCAGCTTTCTTTTTCAAGAATGGCATAATATTCACCATTTTTTTTTTGAAAAATTTCAGATGTTATTGCCGGCTGTGTCGCGGTACAAAGGACCATTGATACATTGAAATGGCGTGTCAAAGCTTTGATGCAGTGAAGAACAGGTTTGAGATAATCCGTTGGCAACATCTGAACTTCATCAATAATGACCACGCTGTTCACGATATTATGCAATTTTCTACAAGCTGAAGATTTTGCAGCAAAGAGCGATTCAAAAAACTGCACACTGGTGGTGACAATAATAGGGGCATCCCAGTTTTCAGAGGCCAGACGGCTTTGACGTGATTCCTTGTCAGGGTCAAGCGAGCTGTGATGTTCAATTACGTTTTCATCATGAAAAATCGCTTTATAGATCTTTGAGGTTTGCTCGATGATACTGGTGTAGGGGATCACCATAATGATTCGTTCTTTGTTATGTTTAACGGCATGCTCCAGAGCAAATGCCATTGAAGACAATGTTTTTCCCCCGCCGGTAGGAACCGTGAGGGAAAACAACCCATGTTCTTTATCTGCATGAAGCCTGCATTGAGAGAGTATATCTGACCGGATCGTATTTACAGGTGTTTTGGAAGCTTTTTCTGTCAAACAATCCATATGAGCATCAAATAATTTTTTTAAGACTTTCATTGAACTATGTTTTCCGCGGTTTTCAGACTTTTCATAATCCATAAACCTTTCCGTATCGAGAAAGTCCGCATCAACAAGACAGGAATAAAGTATTCGTATCCAGAGATGAAAATGCTCATACTCTGCTTTGAAAATAAACTCAGGAATAGAATCCGGTACATTAAGATGATTTGTAATCTCAGCGATTAATTCATCCGAGAGTTCCGGCAGCCTTGCAACCTCATCAGGCTTCAAACGATATTCAAGATTACCACCGATTCCTATAGTATGTGTCCAATCAGGCAATCCCCCATGATGACCGGCAATCAAATACGCAAGCACTTTTCCAATGTGCGGCCCCCATGCCTGATATGCCCAGACAGCCCCATGGGTTGAGTGTGGTGCTTGTCCTTCACCATTTTTTATATGTCCTTCAGGATCATACCCGCTTTTCAATTTAATTTTATTTTGAAATGCTTCAGAGCCTTTTCCCATGTCGTGAAGGAGTGCTGCAGCTTCCAACCAATCATTGCAGGCAAATTTAGCTGCAGATTTCTTTGCAATTTCTGCAACACCTTTAAGATGATCTTCAAGATCATGAATGATCCATTTTTGGGATTCATCTTCTCTAACGTGGGCTAATAACTTTTTGTTTCTAAACATTTCCCGAGTAATCCTTTTTTCTCAGATAAATAAACCAGATATCAAAATCGGAATCCAGAGAGGCAAATCCTTAGGCTCTTAAACTGCTTCACATGCATACAGCATGTGCATATCACGGGTATTTGAAACATCCAGTCTTTTTACAATCCGGTCATGCATGGTTTTCCCCTTTACCGGGTTTCACGTTTTTACAAGTTTGAATTCCTTTACCAGGGCTTTAATCTCATGTATTTCCTTTTGGGCAGAATCAAGCCCCTGGGCCGTCAGCAACAGATCGAAAAACCGGCCGTTGGGGGTGAGGCAGCGGCGGGAGGCATCCGGTTCTATGGGACCATTGGTATTATAAAATTGTTTTATTTGGTTATCTAAGGTATTTCGGGCAGGGTCGGAGATCAGATCCAGCTCATGGAGCCGGTAGAGAAAGGCCTGGGCAGAGACACCGAACCGGTGTTTGATGCGCATCAGCAGGTCCCAGGACCATGCATCTCTGGACACGCCCAGCTGGCTGACCGTATTATGTACGGCTGGTTCGGGCATCAGAAAGGTGGCGGCAAACCGCCCGGCGGCCCGTGCCGGGTTTATGGGCCGGCCGTCATCATCATTGGATTGGGGAAACAACACAGTTTTCTGGCGCTTGATCTGGTTGGACACCAGGATACTGCCCAGCTCACGGGTAAGAGAGAATATCTGTTTTTCAGCATTGTTCCGGGAATTGAGAAAGAAGAAGGCATTGTGAAAGGCGGGTTCGTAAAATGAAACCGATTCTGTTGTTGCAGCGCCCCGGGGAAAGGGAAATATGATGACCCGCAGGCCGGCATTTTCAAAGAGTTCAAAATAATCAAACACCACCGCATCTCCGGTGCACAGGTAGGCGCGTATCCGAACCGCCAGCGCTTCCATGCCGGCATAGCTGGGATCAAAAGGGATGGACAGGGGCACGGTGGCATGTCTGGGCACCCGGCAGATATCTTCCAGAGCATGAAATGCTGCCATGATCTCCTGGCAGGCCCCGAGCAGGGAATTGGAAACGAAAGATCGATCCGGATCCAGGGAAATGAAACAGGTATCGCTGTTGTCGCCGGTTTCCACCGGGGCCTGGTGAAGGGAATCCCGGGAAAACAGGGTGTCGACCGAAATGTTGAAAGCGCTGGACAGATGATAGATGACCATGGCCGACGGCAGATTTATACCTCTTTCGATGCGGCCCAGGGCCACTTTATGGATGCCGATGCGGGATGACAGATCTTCCAGGGTCCAGTTTCTGGATCTTCTGAGAAAACGGATATTTCTGCCTATGAAAGAGAGATCAGATGCCATGCTCTCTAAAAAGCATATATGTTTTCTATTGTCAATAAATATTTTTTGTTTAGATGAAAAGAAATGAATTTGCAACAAGCCGTGGCAGTTCGGTTCGCTTAAACATCCACTGTCATCTTCGGTTGATGGGTAGCACCGTATAGACTTGACATCCGGGCTTTTTTTGGTTTGCCGGATACAATCTATGTTATATTTCAAGAGTTTACCGTCTCATTTTCGGGAACGGATGTTTTCCCTTTGCCCTTATTTTTCTGCTCTGCACAAGCACTTTTGTCAGACTGTGGACTATGTCAAAAACGAAAGTCCCATGATGCTGAATATCAAACCCCTGACCATTATTAACAGTCCTTGTATTTACATTTGTAACCAAAATGTTTTTAGAAAAATTGTGTCCATTGATAACTGTCAATGTGAACCGGTTTTAGAGCAGGCTGGAATAATTTTTGTGCCCTGACCATTTGGGCAGAATGTCCTGAGATGCAATGACGCTTGTACTAGAAAATATGGCATGTTGGTTTGAATGAATCCGGCACATTGACGGGATGACTGATATCAAACAGGTATAAGAAGGCAAGCCACAGTGCGTCAGAAAAAACACCTGAAGATTTTATAGGGTATTATTTGCCTGATAGAGGTTTTGGACGTTATAGGGTTGCTCTCAATCATAAATATAGGCAGCGTTTTTTGCGGGCTGTTCTGTTTTTTCGATCTCCGGGGTTTCCATGAAAATAATATCATATCCATCCAGCTGTTTCATAATGACCCGCCCGGTGATCCGGACCCAGTCATTGTCAGCAAGGTCGATATCTGCCGGGCTTACCAGAAAAACCCCCACAGGCATGGCATCTGCCACACAACAGGTGATAAAATACCGGAATACAGCCGCCAGGTGGTCTTGGCCTTCAATGGTTTTTGAAAACAGGCCCTCCACACGGATCTGCCGGCCGTTATACCGGTCCCAATTCCGCACCAGCCTGGCTATGGATATTTCCTGTGTTTTATCTTTGTCCGGGTCCCGGGCTGTTTTGACATCCAGGCCCTGCGCCGGGCTGGTGTCACTGCCTTTTTGAACCATTGTTGCCACAGGCCGTTTGGAAAGGGCAAAGCTGCCCAGGGTATTGTCACCTGCCGCACCCATGAACACAATGGGCAGCAGCAGAATCATGCCTTTGATGAGCTGGTCTTTTCCAGAGCCTGGCGGTTCTGCCAGCAGGCTGATGCAGAAGACCGCACAGGCCCCCAGGCTGATGTAGATCAAAAAACCGAACCTGGGGGCCAGAAACAATTGATACTGATCATCATGCACCAGCCATGCCAGTGCACCGATCCAGAATACCATGACCACCAGGGGCCCGCTGATTCTTTTTACAGCCATTGGGCCATCTCCAGAAACGCCATGGCCAGAAACACGGACAGACAGACCTGAAACGCCAGAAAAAAGATCATTCTCCTGGTGAATACCGCCAGGTACATGAGGATCAGTTTGATATCCAGCATGGGCCCCAGTACCATAAACGCCATCTGGGCGGAAAGGGGCATGCCCATAGGCTGAAACGATGCCGCAATAAAGGCGTCTGCCTCGCTGCACAGGTTCAGGGCCACGGCCAGTGCCATCATGGCGGTAATGGCCGCAAAAGGCCCCTGGGCAATGGCCATGAAGGCCTGTCTGGGCACCAGGGTCTGGAGGGCGGCGGCAATAAAGGCCCCGATGATCAGAAACCGTCCGATGTCATAAAAGTCAACCGCCCCGTGAGACAGGGCTGCCATGATTTTTTTTCCAAGGGAACGGTGGGGGTCGATGCCATGGGTATGGGTGCATCCGGCATGGCCGCAGGCGCACCCGGTCTGTTCCGAAAAGGGAAGCAGTGCCTGTTTTTTGGAAAGGCAGGCATCAGTGAGCAAACCGATGGACATGGCAATGACCACCCCGATAAATACCCGGAGAAACGCCACATCCCAGGCAAAGGAATAGGCCACCAGGGTGGAGGAAAACACCAGGGGATTCACAATGGGTCCCCCCAGCAGAAAGGCCACCGCAGATCCCAGGGGCATGCCCTTCTGGATAAATTTTCTCACCACCGGCACAATGGCGCATTCGCAGACCGGAAAAATGATTCCCATAAAAGCGGCAACCGCCACTGCCTGTTTTTTTTCTTTGGGCAGTATGCGCAGCAGTTGATCCCGGGACAGAAACACCTCGACAAATCCGCCCAGCAGGGTTCCGATCAGCATAAAAGGAAAGGCTTCCAGGACAATGGCACTGAAAATGACAGAAAAGGTGATAAATACGTCCGATCTGACATGGAAGGCCGCCATAAGAATGGCGGCCGCCAGGAAAAACATCTGCAGGTACCGTCCGGTATCACTGATTTTGGACCGGGCCGGCGGTAACGACGGTTTTGCCGCCATGGGAAACGGGGAAGTATCAGGTTCAGGCGCCATAGGTCTTTTTATTGTCAGGATGCCAGGGCATCGGCAATGGTGTCAGCTATATGTTTCATGTTGTCCAGATAGTCATAGGCCAAAGGATTGATGGACACCACCGCACCGTTGACTGCACGGGCGATCTTCCGGGCCGCTTCCTGGTCAAACTGGGGCTGCACAAAAATCACCCGGACTTTTTCCTGTTTGGCCAGCTTGATGATGGCGGACAATTCCTTTCCCTTGGGGGATCTGCCCATGGTTTCCACGGGAATCTGGTGCAGGCCGTAGGCATCAGCCAGATATCCGAAAGCCGGGTGGAACACAAATAAATTTTGCCCTGCCAGGGGTGCCAGCAGAATTTTCAACCGCTCATGGAGCTGATCCAGTTTCTGGGCAAATGCCGCAAAATTCTCCTGAAACCGGGCCGCATGGGCCGGGGCCAGCTCAGCCAAGGCTTCTGTCATGGTGGCGGCCTGCTGCTTCACCAGCACCGGGTTCATCCAGATATGGGGATCCCTGCCGGATGCAGTATCCCCATGGCCGTGACCCGCTCCTGCTTTATCATGATGATCATGGGCCGCATCCGCCCCGTGCGTGTGCCCTTCTTCCCCATGGTGATCATGGCCATTCGCCTCCTGGTGGTCATCGTCATGGATGTGGGCTTCCATCTTTCGCAGCACGATCCCTTTGCGGGTATCCACCACCCGGGTATCCGGGGCAATGGATGTAACCTTATGCATGAATCCATTCTCAAACGGCGAACCGATCCTGAAATAGACATCTGCATTGGCCAGTTTCTTGATCTGGGCCGGGGTGGGAGAATAGGTGGCCGGACTTTTGCCGGGTGTCACCAGCACATCCACCTCTGCGAGATCTCCGGTGATCTGCTCAACAAAATATTTCTGGGGCACAATACTGACAAACACCTGCAGCTTTTCTTCGGCATTCAGGCCGGCACCCGTCAAAAAGACCAGCAGCACAGCCAAAATAATGGATTGCAACCGCATTTTTTCCTCCTTTACAAGGCTATAATAACTTTTATACCAAAATGTCACAAAACACCATGTTTTCTGACAACACAGCAACATTTATCCAACCCTTTTTCAGGCTTTCAAAACCACACCCCCTTTCCAGAAAATTTTTGCCATGCTTCATGCAAATGATAATGCATTTGCAATAAATAGGCTGTGAAAAGAGTTTTGTCAACACCTGACTGACATCTCCAGATATTTGCTATAACAGCGCACGGCTTATGAAAAGCCCCGGGTGGTGTCCGAAACAGCGTTCTGCATAGAACGATCGAAAATCCGACATGCTTATAGCAGATATCCAGCGACATCTTGCAAAGGAGGAAAGGTTCGGATATACTGCCCTGCGAGGTGAAAAAAATGAAACGTCAAACCGCCCAGAGACGGGCCATTGAACAGGTTTTTACACAGCATGACAGACTGCTGTCCATCCCGGAAATACGGGCATACGGCAGCCGGATCGTGCCCTCCTTAAACCAGGCAACGGTGTACCGCAACATCAAGCAGCTGGTCGCAGCCGGTCGCATCAGGCAGGTCAAACACCCGGACCTGGGCACCCGGTATGAACGGGCGCAAAAATCGCACCATCACCATTTTCACTGCAATGGCTGCAACCGCGTGATGGACCTGCCCGGTTGCGCTTTGAAAGATGACCACATCGTGCCGGACGGATTTGTTCTTGAAAGCCACGACGTATTTCTGTCAGGGCTGTGTGACCAATGTGCCGGCCGCTGACCTTCAAAGATCTTTCTCCGGCTGAGCTGTGCCGGCCTGCCCATTGTTGATCTGTTCAGATCAACCCGCCAGTTTTGCGGCAATTTTTGCCACATGGTTTCCCTGGAAACGGGCCCCTTCCAAATCATTTTCAGAGGGCATGCGGGCCCCGTCTCCCCCGGCAATGGTGGATGCGCCATAGGGGGAACCGCCGGTGATCTCATCGATGCGCATCTGCCCCTGAAACGCATAGGGAAGGCCCACCACCACAAACCCATGGTGCAGCAGTGTGGTATGGAAAGACAAAATGGTGGATTCCTGGCCCCCGTGCTGGGTGGCGGTGCTCACGAACACGCTTCCCACCTTGCCGATCAAAGAACCGTTGGCCCACAGCTGACCTGTGGCATCCAGAAACTGCCGCATCTGGCCGCACATGTTGCCGAACCGGGTGGGGGTACCGAAAATAACGGCATCCGCTTTTTCCAGCTCCGCCACCGTGCACACCGGCACATGGGCGAATGCTTTTTTTGCCGCAACCGCCCCCATTTTTTCCAGAACATCCGCAGAAAGCGTCTCCGGCACCTGCCGGATATCCACGTCAGCGCCGGCAATCTCTTCAGCACCCCGGGCAACCGCTTTGGCCATCTCATACACATGTCCATAGGTGGAATAAAACACGATCAGAATTTTCATGGCAAGACCCTCCTTTAAAATTACATAACGCAGTAAATGTATGAAGTAACAATGGTTTGTCAATAACGACCATGCCCTGGCGGGCACAACAAATTATGAAAGCCGTTAGCTGTTAGCTGTTAGCTGTTAGCTAAGTACTGATGGCTGATGGCTGCAGGCTTTCATATAAAACCCCCATGCCCTGGCGGGCACAACAAATTATGAAAGTTATGAGTGGTGAGATATGAGTATTGAGAGAAGCTAATTTGATATTTTTTTCTCACTACTCAAACCTCATATCTCACTACTTTCATATAAATATGACCGAAATTTAAGCTATAACTAACATTTTTTTCTTGACAAGCTATTGTTATATATAATAGGTTTCTGCGAAATCAATTTCAACTTTGACTGTGGAGGTAATCATCATGTCTGACAAACTGCATCAGTTTTTGCCCATATGGGCCATTCCGGATTTTTTGAAATGCCCGGTGGCAGGCGCCATGCTCACCGTGGAAAAACACCGGTCCATCCTGAAAAAATGCGGCTATGATGTCAAATCCATGAAACCCTATGAATACCACCAGAAAATCATGTTGAAACTGGGGGGTGAAAACAATGTCTCCCAAAAGGTGAACAATTTTATCCGGAACCAGTCAGCCGACAAAGGCTATGCAACCATTATCATACCGGCCATAATTTCAAATGATGTTTTTGAAATGGCGGGTCTAAATCCCTTGTCCTCCCCGCTCGACTTCAAACGTCCTGTAAAATTTTATGGCGGGATAATTTTCTTTGGCGTAGTTTTCCACATCCGGCGCGTAGTGGTAGCCGATCATCATGCCCGAGACATTGCCTTCCCTGTTTTCTCTGATGCGCCCGAGCAACCCGGCGAATTTGTCGAAATCCCGCTTGCCCGGCTGGGCTTTGCATTCGCCGATCAGATAGATTCGGTTCCCGTTTTTTTCCCCTTCAACATAGATATTGGCTTCGTCATAGCTGCCATCCGGATAGACAATGTTTCGACGGTCAACAATATCCGCCCGGATGCCAAACGCTGTATCGACAAATTCGGGGATATGGGGCATGAGTTTGTCTTCAATTCCGTACCCCACAGCCATGGCCAGCCCGCCCATCTGCTTGCGGATATCCACAGCATTTTCCGATAATTTCTGGACGATCAGTTCTGTGCGGCTCTGTGCCTGCGCAAGTTCATCCACACGTGCGGTCAGGCTTTCCAGCCGCTGTTCCGTGCGGTTCTGCGCCTGGGCAAGTTCATCCACTCGTGCGGTCAGGCTTTCCAGCCCTTTTTCCGTGCGGTTCTGTGCCTGGGCAAGTTCCTCCAGCCGCTTTTCGGTCCGGTTCTGTGCCTCCGCGAGTTCATCAACACGTATGGTCAGGCTTTCCAGCCGCTGTTCTGTCCGGTTCTGTGCCTGCGCAAGCTCTTCCACACGTAAGGTCAGGCTTTCCAGCCGTTGTTCCGTGCGGTTCTGTGCAACAGCGAGATCTTTGACGATCCCTTTCAACTCTTCAAAATCAGTTCGAGTGACAGGTGCCTGATTCGATTGATGATTGAACTCTTCCATCATCAAAATCAGTACATCACGTATGGCAGGTTCAACAGATTGCATTTTTTTCAACAGGTCTGCTTTCATGGCAAAACTCCTGAGACGGTTAAATTTGTTTTCATAACTTCCCGTGAAGTTACTTGATTGTTCGGTCAGGGTGTGCACGGGGATGGGCGTTCAAGTTATCCGTTTATGCTGCCTGCGGGTTCGGCGCCGGGCACCGCCCCGGCGGGCGCGCTCTCGAACACAGGGACCAGATAATCCGACCGTCGTTCTTCTATATATCATATCCTGCCTTTATATGGAAATGTCAATACAAAATAATCCCATCCAGGGTCGCATAGGGGGTGGCCGGATGCCGGCCCGGGGATCACCTGGTGAAAAACAGGGCCGCTCCCACCAGACGGGTGTCGATGAATTCATTTTGATCCATGCCGGTATAAACAACCATATCCGGCCGGCATTGTCAAGAAAAAGTGTGCACAAAACAATAGCTGAATGTACCTATAATATACGGACTAATAAAAAAATTTAGTCTAACCTTATTTTTTTATTGACATAGATCTTTCTTTGCAATATAAACCTTTCCAGATCATACAGCAGGGCCATTTCCCCCTGCCGGAAAATGCAGATCCAAAAAACATAAGGAGGCAGCAACTTCATGTGTGTTTCAAAAAAACCCATCATTCACCCCGGCACCGTCACAGCTTTTTGTCCGTTTCCAGCGGCTTCTGCCGGCAACCCCAACACTTCAGGATAAGGATATGCCAGACGTAAAAATGCAGTTAACAACAGAACATGCCCGGATACTGGAAAAGATCAAAGAACTCTATTATGAACTGTTTCTGCATGACGGTTTCGGAGAGCTCAAGATCGAAATGAAGTTTTTGAAGAAAAAACAAAAAGAGATCATTATCCGGTGCGGAAAAGATTTCAGGTTCGTGGTCGACTATGACATCCATACCGATCCGTATTCACAACATTAGGATGTCACAGTTGTCAAAAATGCAATTGACAAACCAAAAGAGATAAAAATACGCAGGACGGTGAGCACCCTGTCGCAGCAGCGCGCTGGAAGGGTTTTTCAATCAAAGAGCAGAAAATCATATCGTACAGCAGACTCTGTGGGTGAGTTGTGGGTACTGGAACCTTGACACGTTATTATTGAGGAGAAAGTGCAGCATGACGCTGGATCAACTCACACCGGGAAGCAGTTGCACCATCACCGGGCTGTCCGCTGCAAACATGCTGGGACAGCGCCTGCTGGACATGGGGATTTTTCCGGGACTGACATTGCGGGTGGTCCGCAACGCCCCTTTGGAAGACCCCATGCAGGTGGAGATCGAGGGCTATTCCATCAGCCTGCGCCATGAAGAGGCCCGGTTCGTCGAGGTGAAAACCGATGAAGACCGATAAGATCATCGTGGCCCTGGCGGGCCAGCCCAACTGCGGCAAATCCACGGTGTTCAACGCCCTGACCGGGGCCCGCCAGCATGTGGCCAACTATCCCGGGGTCACGGTGGAAAAAATGACCGGATGGTACCGGTACGGGGATGTCCGGGTGACGGTGGTGGACCTGCCCGGCACCTACAGCCTGACCTCCTATTCTCCGGAAGAGCGGGTGACCCGGGATTTCATCCTGCACCAGGCCCCGTCCGTGGTGGTCAATACCATGGATGCATCCAACCTCAAGCGCTGCCTGTATTTCACCTTACAGCTGATGGAAATGGAAATCCCGGTGATCCTGAACCTGAACATGATGGATGTGGCTGAAAACCGGGGCATTAACATCGATACCGCGGCATTGTCCCGGGGCCTGGGGGTGCCGGTGGTGCCCACCGCCATCACCAGGGGCCGGGGCAAAACCGATCTCCAGGCAGCGATCCTGGAAAGCGCCGGCCAGGGACTATCCACTGTACCGGCCCGGGTGGATTACCGGGAGATGACTTCCTATATTACCTCTGTCCAGGAGCGGGTGACCGCACTGACGGATCTGGGGGACCGGTATCCGGTGCGTTGGCTGGCCATCAAGCTCATGGAGGGGGATGAAGCGGTGCGGGACCTGGTCCGGGAAAAAACCGACAACTATGCCCAGCTGCTGCTGGATGTGGACCGGTTCAGGCAGCAGTTCGAAGCAGCCATGGACACGGCCCCGGACATGCATGTGGCCGGCTGCCGCTACCGGGCCGCCGAAGGGATCGCCCGGCCCTGTGTCACCCGGTCCGCAAAAACCCAAAAAAGCATGTCCGACCGCATCGATGCCCTGGTCTGCCACAAGCTGGCCGGGCCGGTGTTCATGGTGGGGGTGCTGTGGACCCTGTACTACCTGTCCATTGTCCAGGGGTACCAGATTACCAACTACACCTGGCCTTTGCTGGCAGGGTTCCGTAACCTGGTGGCGGACATCCTTCCGGCATCCGGTTTCATCGATGTGCCGTTGACCCGGGCATTCTTCCTGTGGCTGATTGATTCGGTGAACGCCCTGCTCAACTACATCCCCATCTTTCTGATCCTGTTCGCCTGCATCGCGTTTCTGGAGGACAGCGGATACATGCCCAGAATGGCGTTCATCATGGACCGACTTTTCAGCCGGTACGGGCTGCACGGCCAGTCCACCCTGCCCATGGTGCTGGGAGGGATATATGTGGGCGGATGCGCCGTCCCCGGGGTGATGTCCTGCAAAGGCATTCCGGACGAGCG
>DATFJY010000152.1:0-5880 GCA_035268905.1 Desulfotignum sp. | reverse complement strand
GGCCCCGCTGGTTTTTATTCCATTATTATATGCAAGAAAAAATTGTCCTGATTTATCCCAGGCGTAAACCAGGCCGGGGGCCATTTCGGGAAATTCCATGAGAACATATACAAATTGGTTCAGGCTGCAGTATTCATTGAGGTTACCCGGGACATTGTCCGGGTCAAGCCATTGTCCGCCGGCGTTTTGGCACATCATTTCGGTTGGCTGGTATGAAAAGCCGTCAGGTACGGGCAGCTGCAGGTGCAGCTGCCTGGCGGCAGGGGTTTCAATCATGCTGTAATAAGGGGATATTTGATATGTTTCCGGTGCCGGTACAGGCAGGGAGACTGGATCGCCCGGGCGTCTGATATTGATGGTTACGGGTATTTGGCGGTAAAACTGGCTGAACCGGTCTGATATTGTTATGGTTCCGGTGTGGTTGCCATACGCCATGGCCTGGATGAGATCGGGGATCGGGGAAACAGACAGCTGGCCGTATGGGTCTGCACTGACAAGGCCTGCACCGCCGTCTATGGACAAAAAATTGACATCCGTGGATGCTGTCCAGCCCGCCGGTCCTGAAAAAATCTGAACAATCTGGGGATCAAAGGAGACAGTACCGGTGCCTGGATCTTTTTCAAAGCTCCAGAAAAGCTGTCCCGGATGCACGGACAGATCGGTTGACCGGGAAATTCGCAGATTGACGGTCAGAACTACCGGATCAGTGGTTTGACTTTCGTTCAGGTTCGATCTGACGGTCACAGTGCCGGTTGCACCATCCAGGCTGCCGTCGCCGTCAAAGTCTTCCGTCAGGGTCAACTGCTGCGGATGCGCCGTTACAGAAATCGTAGTATTCCCGGTGCCCGAGTCCCGGGAAAGGGACAACCATGCCGCATCTGTCCGGGCGCTCCAGTCAAAATCGGTTTTGTCCGGATCGGCATTGGTAATATCAACGGGAAATGTCTGCTGTCCTGCATTTTTTTCCGTGACAACCAGGTCCATGGCAGCAGGTGAAACCGTTAACAGGTCCCCTATGCTGCGCAGCACGGTCATTGAAACGGGAATGGATACCGTCTCAGTAGCCGGATCCAGACCGGACATGATGGTGATACTGCCGTCCCATCTGCCTTCGCCCATGGTTTCTGAGACATTGACCTCAGCTGTTATGGATCCCGGTGATTCCCCTTCTGCGGAAGACAGGGTTATCCAAGATGCATCAGTGGCAGCAATAAAGGTGGCGGTTTCCTCTACAGTTTCTGCTTCTTCTCCTTCTCCTTCTTCTTCCTGGACGGGGGCATCGGGCACAGGGCCGCCTACAACAGAGATAGAGAAGGAAAAAGGACCGGCCGCGGAACCGGGAAGCAGCCTGAGCGTTCCGATATCAATGGCCTGGGGTGATACACTGAAATCTCCAGGAGTAAATGCGGATGCCGATGCAGCCAGCCAGCCGGTCAACAGCAGAACCGTCATTATTCGTGACAATTTATACACAACGCCCATAAATTCCTCCTTCCTTCAGAAGTTGATACCCGGTTGCCGGGCACGGATGTAGAGAAAATATAGAAGTAAAAGAATACAGTTGTCAAGTTATATATATAAAAGTATTGAACTTTTTATATAAAAACCATAGATTTTATATAAAAAAGTATTTAAAAATTCATGATTTATTGTGCTGTCTGTGTTTCAGGGCAGTAAAAAGCAACCTGTTTTTTGTTTTTTCCTGGGGTCAGGAACCATTGACAACCTTTTGTTACGCCGGTATATTATCAGTTTAATTGTGGAAATTAACATAAAAGGAGTGTAACCAATGCACATTTTTGCAGACCAGATCAGCAAAGTCAGCCTGTCCAACTACAACCTCCGCATAGAACTCACCCAGAAAGCTGCGGACAATGCATCTGTGGAAGTTGGCACATTGATCATACCGGTGAGCCAGGCCAATAATTTTGTCAATGGACTGGCCAATGGTCTCAAGCGGCTCGATGCCCAGATAAAGGAGCAGGCTGAGCAGAACAACAATAGTAAGGATACACTGCAATAGACCGGCAATAAAGACAATACCGGCAGGTGCAGGTTTCGGTTGTGCTTTATGCGGAAACTACCAGGGTTCGGCAGGGCCCGGCAGGAGAGAACAATGAAATCCCATAAGATATTATCTGTTTTTGTAACCCTTTGTCTGTTGGGCTTTGTCCCCTTTTCCAGTATTGTGTTTCACCCGGGTTGTTCTGCATGGGCCCAGGAGATGGTCGTGTTGACGGATGCGGCGCCTGATACCCGTATCAATGGGGGCAGTGCGAAAATTTACGGTTCCCCCGCTCCCAACCATGTCACCCTGGAAAAGGGGACACATGCGGAGATTTTCCATTTTCCGGGCAGCAACACCGTCAGCATAAATGCTGCGTTTCAATTGTTCAATGTGTTTCGTTCCGGTGCAGTTGTCACGTTTGAAGGCTCGGATGGTACGGTTGTGAAAATGCCGGCAACCGGATCCAGTCAGACGGTTTCCTTCACTGATACAAGCTATGACCTGCATATCAGTGGCGGCCGGGTGATGCTGGGTGACCGGGAGATCGGGCGCAACGGTGCAAATAACCGTCCCGTTGCCGAATCCATTTCACTGGATGTGGATTCATCTGTGCCCTATTTTGAACAACAGCTCACCGGCCATGATCCTGACGGGGATACCATCAGCTATACCCTGGTCTCTTCTGACAGCGGAACAGGGTATTCTTTTGCCTATGTAAACCCGGACACCGGTATGCTGTATATCACCAACGAACCCAGCGGAAATGATTCCTTTACCATAACCTATCGCGTAACCGACGGCCAGCTTTTCAGTGATCCGGCATCTGTCACGGTGCAGGTGTCCTATCTGTCTGAAGAGGAAAAGCACACCGGTAAACAGGAAGTGGATCCCAGAGATTATGCGGCCTTCAGCCTTAGCACCTATAACAGTTATCTGCTGGGCGGTGATGTGCCGCCTTCCCAGCCGCTTTCCGTCGATCTGAGCTCCAATTTTCCCGCCCCCGGAGACCAGGGCCGGCAGGGCAGCTGCGTGGGATGGGCAACCGCCTATGCCCTGAAGAGCTATCATGAAAAACTGGAAATGGGATGGTCGCTGAACACGGCAGATCATTTGTTCAGTCCGGCATTTGTATACAACCAGATCAACGGCGGCCAGGACCAGGGGTCCTATATTTTCCATGCACTGGATCTTGCCGTCAATCAGGGTGTGGCCACATTGCGGCGCATGCCCTATTCAGATACGGATTTTATGACCCAGCCCTCTGCAGCAGCTGTGGCCGAAGCGTCAGGCTATAAAGCTGCGGAATGGTACCGCATCAATGATACCTCGCAGATCAAGGCGGCCCTTGTGAACCGGAATCCGGTGGTGGCTGGAATTAAGACCTATCAACAGCTGATGGATCTGTACGGGCCGGATGCGGTGTATAATACCGCTTCGGGCCAGAACCTTGGCGGGCATGCCGTAACCATTGTCGGATATGATGATACCCGGTACGGTGGTGCCTTCAAGGTGGTAAATTCATGGGGTCGCAGCTGGGGAGATGACGGATATTTCTGGATGCCTTACAACTTTGCGGCCCAAAACATTCTGTCCGAAGCATATGTACTGCTGGATGCGGAAAATACCGGGGTGGATCCCGTGCCCGACGACAGGAGCGAGCCGGAACCGGATACAAACACGCTGCCCAACCTGACTGTTGCCACATGGGAGGTTTCGTATGACCCGCGGCCCAGAGGGTCCGGGACACTGACCTATAATGTGGTCAACAACGGAAACAGCGCCGCCTATGCCGGCGCGGACATCAATCTGATGTTGTCGAGGGACCCGGACATAAGCCAGTCGGATTACTATGTGGTGTATGAAACCATCCCTTTTGATCTGACACCCGGAGAATCAGTCTACCGGAATGCAGACAATGCCCTTTCTTTTCAGTTTCCGGACCGGTTGGAGCCGGGAGCGTATTACATGGCCCTGTGGGTGGATGATCTGGATGTGGTGGTGGAATCCAGCGAAAATGACAATATTTCCCTGGGGAGCGATGTCATCACCATCACCAGTTCACTGCCGGACCTCAAGGTCAATACCTGGTATGCGGAATGGGACAATTTCGGTGAGGGGCTGTTGACCTACGAAGTGATCAACAGCGGCGAGACCAGGACAAGCAGAACCGACTGGTTCATCAGCCTTGTTCTGGACGAGGACCAGGTCCAGGGCAATGGAAATGAGATCTATCTGTTTCGTGAACAGGCCAATTATTATCTTGATCCCAATGAATATGTCTACAGAGATGATTTTTCAGCTGTCCGTTTCAATCTTTACCAGGATTACAGAAAAAATCCTGTCCCGGCCGGTGTGTACTTCATGGCGATCTGGGTGGATGATCTCAACATGGAAGAGGAAAGCAATGAACTGAACAACGGCTCTTACAGCTGGGGCGGTGTGCCTGTTTTCGGCTGGACTTCCAGCAACACTCCCTTGGATGACAGGCGGCTTTCCAGTATCCCGGACCAGGATACGGGGGTGTCCGGCAGGGCGTTCAATGGGAAAAAACTGCCGCCGGAAAATGTGATTCTGCGCAAGGTGCATGTTTCCCGCACCAAATCCGGCAGCACCTTTTTGACGCTGCCAGATGAACAGGGACTGCCGCCGATGGTGGATAAGCAGATGGCCCCGCTTTCCAAAACCATATCATCCAAAACAGGCGTGGTTTTTCCTGTTACAGACAAAAAAGCAATGCCCGGCAGCAGAAAAAACGGCAGTGAGCAGCTGCTAAGTGAATAGCTGCTAAGAGAGTAGCCGCTATCGGATAAAGTCGATATCCTTGAGATCTTGTGAACCAAAAAGCCTGTCCGGTATGGCAACACCTGTTTCGCTTGAATGGTCACACAAAAAGATGTGAGGTTCCGGGTTTATGACGGTAAATCCAAAAGAATTGATAAGGGTTGCGACATCGACTTCAAAGGGAAACGGATTCAAAAATTCGGGAATGGTTACGGTCGTGCCCACAGGGTCGCTGGTATAGTAATCAATGAAACCGGCTCGGTCCATTCTGGCATCTTTTATGCAGATACCGGCGGTTTCCTCAAAAAGTGCCAGCCAGTAATCGGTGCATGCGGCCCCGTTGGCCAGTCCATCATCCACCAGATAGATGTTTTTGTCATTCAGATCCCCGGACCAGTAAAACTGGTACTGGTAATCCAGTGAATCATAAATATTCGCCATTACCCGGTGGTAAATGTCACGGCTGTGAGACATCAGCTTATCCAGGTCAACGCTGTTCAGACGCCGGGCATTGACATTTTTGTATTTTTGGGTGTTCACGGTTACCAGGGGCAGGTCGTACCCACTGGAATCAAAAGGGTCATCCACGGTTTCCAGCAGTTTGATCAGCCGGATGGAAAATTGTTTCTCCGCTTGTGTCGTTGTCATTTCCGCTCCCACAGGCGTGCCGTCGGCAAGCCTTCCCAGATACATTATCAGGTGGGTGAAATCTCCCGGTATTGCCAGGTTTATCGCGGCTTCGTCCTCTTGGGTTTCCGGGTCATCCGGAAATCCTCCCGTGAACAGGAAATCAAAGGGCTGCAGCAGTTTGGTGCCCTGCAGGGTGTAATCCTCATACACATCCAGCAGATAAGGGGAAAATTCAATATTATCCGGATCAATGAGAAAAGGATCTTTGATATCAATGTTAACCCGCGCTTCATCAGGAAGCGCATGCAGTCTGTCTGTGAGCACCGGATGCACAGCAACGGTTTTATAGTCTGAAAAATCGGGTACTGCCGTATCCAGGGTTATATGACCGCTGTCATGGATTAAATCCCTGAACAAAAATGGGTCGGGAGTCTGTCCCAAGTCAAGGAGGATGGCCTCAA
>DATFJY010000151.1:0-5307 GCA_035268905.1 Desulfotignum sp. | reverse complement strand
AAGCGATGCTTTTGTGGTGATTGATGTCGGCAATGGTGGCATCCACAATCTGTCTGGCGGTCTCACAGGAGACCACCAGGCCGGCCCGGATATTGCCCAGCTCGATTTCATTGGCCACCTGGACCATGCCCGTGACCATGCCAAGGCACGCGGATTTGACATCATACACATGGGCCGCAGGGCCGATGTTGAGCCGGCTGGCAACCGCACAGGAGGTGGCAGGTTCGAACCCGTCCTGGCAGACCCCGCAGAACACCAGAGCCCCGATTTCATCCGGATCGATGTCTGCTTCGGCAATGGCCCTTTGTCCTGCCACGGCGGCATGTTCCGCAAGGGTGTGGTCCACATCCCAGTATCTGCGCTCCCTGATCCCGGTGAGCGCTTCTATCTGCCCTTTTTCCAGTCCCATGGCATCAAAGAACGGGGCGAGCCTTTCTTCAATCTCGGCGGTGGTGATGATGTGGGGGGGCAGTTCATATCCAAATGAGGTGATATATACCTTTGTGTATTTCATGTCTGGCTCCACAAGTGGTTCAAAGCGTCCCGGGAACCCCCGGACAGTGTCATTCCCATATCCCTGTACAGAACGATGCGCAGGTCATCGGCAAACATATGGGCATCTGCAATCACAAACGGGGTCTGGTCTGCATCCATGTACCCCATCTGTTTGATCTCAATTTCATACCGGGCTTTTTGGGTTTCCGGTGTCACCGGTCCCCGGCATTTCAAATCACTTTCATTGCCCGGCAGCACATCAAAATGCACCTGATCATCAGGGCTCACCCACCCCATGCGCTGGACAAATATCCGCAGGGCATGGGCGCAGCATTCGTACATCAACGTGCCGGGCATGACCGGGTCATCGATGAAGTGGCAGGTGAGAAACCAGGCATCCGGATGGATATCTGCCTCTGCAATGATGGTGCCCATGCCGAATCTGCCCCCGAAGGGATCAAAGGACAGCACCCTGTCAATGAGATGCATGGGGCCGCCTGGCAGGTGCTGGGCGTTTCCCGGGCGGATACCGGCAAAACCAGGGCCGAACGCCCCTGCCAGATCCCCTTTACGCAGGCAGTGCACTTGATCGTCATGGAATGCCGCGGGAAAGACCGGCACCAGGGGGGCAAACGGACTGACTGGTGCGGCAGCCTTGGCAGGATCGGCAGGATCGGCAGGCTTGGCAGGATTGGCAGGATTGGCAGGATTGGCAGGGGCGGTGACAGCCCGGTCCTGTTTTTTCAGGACAATCCCGCCGGAATGTTCTACCTCCGCTTCGGTAAAAAAACCGGCACACCCGTCCCGCATGGAGATGAACAACCGGTTGTCAATAAAGCCCTGGTAATGGAAAAAGAACAGAAACACCTCCCCCTGTCTGAGGAACCGGTCAATGCTGATATGGTATTCTATGGTTTCACCGGGCTTTGGCAGGGGCCGGTGAAAGGTAACCTTGGCATCCAGTAGCCGGTATCTGCGAAGGCCTTTTACCACGTGGTCAATGCCCAGCCAGGCACACAAAAACAGGTCAGCCTGGCCGGCTTCAATGGAAATGGATACCGGTGCTGCACCGCCGTCCAGGTACCAGGCACCGGGCAGCACATCATGCTGGGTGATGATCTTTCCCGGCCCCAGAGACAGGGGTTCCCCTGCAATGTGCATGATCCGGTCCACCAGCATCAGGGGTTCATCCGGGAGCCGGACCCGCACCGGATAGGTATCGAGAACGGCAAATGCCGGTCCCAGGACGTTGCCGGCCTTTCCGGTGGCAAATTCCAGGCATTGGTCCCGGGTGAACACAGGCGGCGCTGTTTTTGTCTGGTCCCGGGCAGGCACAGGCCGGACCGTTTTTGTCTGGTGCCGGGCAGGCACCGGCGGGGCCGTGTGGGAATGGTGTCGGCTATCGGTATTTTTGTGGGTTTCCTGGGCCGCTGCCGTGACCAGGGCGGACATCTGTGTCTGCATCTTTTGCATATTGGCCCGGGAAAGTGCCAGAAAGGTTTCATGGGCCCGGGCCGTGGCAGCCGATGTCTCCATTACCGTCGTCGGATCCATCATTGCAGGGGTTGTTTCCGAAGCAGGAATGGTTTCTGATGTTGGGTGGGGAGCTGAACCAGGTGCCGTTTCAGAAGCAGGGTTATTTCCCAAAGCAGGGACGGTTCGTGACCCAGGGATGGATTGCGGGCCGCCAGGGGAGCCGGATACAGATGGGTCCGGGTCCAGCATTTCCAAAAGGTCCTGCGGCAAAGGAGGAAGGGTTGTGGGAATCACCAGGGGGGCGGGCTTTTGGGCGTTTTTTGAGGCCTTGCTCCGGGTTTCCCGGGAACCGGTGTTTTCTGGTTGCGGCTGCAGAGCGGCAGATGACGGGTCCGGTCTCAGGTCAGATGCTTGATCAGTTGTCTGGCCTGGAGTCTGGTCAAAAGTCTGGTTAGATGCCTGGTCGGGGGCCTGGTCAGGTGCTTTGTCAGATGCCTGGCAATCTGCCTGCTGGAGCATACAGATTGCCGCACACCCGTCGTCTGTCATGGCAGATGCTGCAGCCTGTCTGGGGCCGGATGCCGGACTGGGCCAGGGGGTGGCGGTATCATGCAGGACAAATCCGTTTTTTTTCAGGGAATGGAGCAGAGAATCCCGGGGCAGGGGGCAGGGCGGCAACGTGCGGTGAAACAGGCACAACGCGGTTCTGATAACGGAAAACATCCCGGATGCCGCCTGTGTGTCTCCGGGTGCCAGGCTGGTCCATCCCAGGGTGCAGCCGGAAAGGGTTTCTTTGGCAGCCGCCTGTGCCAGGGCATGGGCCTCCTCTTTTCCCCATCTGCCGTATCCGCCGGAACTGGTATCCACAAAAGAAAGATCTGAAAAATGGATATGGCTGTCTGCCAGACCTTTTTCCATGGCTGTCAAAAAGGGACCGGCGGTGGACTGGGGGGTCTGGGATATATGAGATGCAGATTCCTGGTTTTCCGATGCCATACTGCCCCCGCTGCTGCCGGATATGCCGGTAATGATGCTGTAAATCCGGTCATTGTCTTTGAGTGCATCATCCAGGCGTTTGATGACCACGGCCCCGGCCCCTTCCGCCGGAATGGCCGGGCCTGCAGGATCTGTCCCCTGGTGCAGGGAAAACTGCCTGATGTCCCCGGCCATGTCCACGGCCGCGCACAGGAAAATATCGGTTTCTTTGGCAGCCAGGGAATGGATACCGGTTTCAAGGGCTTTGATGCCGGAAGCAGTATTGGCTGACACCGTGAAGCACGGGCCCCCGAGCCGGCATTCTCTGGCCACCCGGGAGGCGGCAATGCCGCCCAAGGCCCCCAGGGTTCGGTTAAAGGTCAACGGCGGGGACAGCTGGTCCAGCATGGTATCAGGCAGATGATGGGCGTTCCAGCGCAAAGAAAAATCCGTGGCCCCGAAGTCGAATCCAATGCCCACGGCACAGCCGAACCTGTGGCGCACCAGATCATTTTCCTTTGGCCGTATCGGAATGCCGGCATCTGTGAGGGCGCCTGCGGCAGCCTTGAGCACTACCAGGTGCTGGGGCAGAATGTCTTTTATCTGGACCGGGGGGATGTGGAACTCTCCCATGCCCACGGACAGGGTGTCCAGGAAATCGGCAGCCATGTTCTGCACATTTTTGGGCAGGTGATCCCTTCGCCGCCATCTTGGGGCAGCAGGGGCGGGCGCAGGCGACACCCGGCCCAGCACCCGGTTGGTGAAGGCGGCAAGATCCGGGCATTCCCGGGTAAAGGTGTGCATGCCCACGATGGCAAAGCCTGTTTTCTGCGGCGGTGCAGATTTCAAAGATTCAGGCGGCACAGGATTCAAAGGATCAGGCAGCACAGGTGTGTGCATCCGGGGAACGGCAAATTGTGACCGGGAGGGGGGATATGCTTCCACCAGCAGATGGGCATTGATGCCCCCGAAGCCGAACGCGGATATTGCGGCTGTCCGGGGAACCCCGGCTGCCGGGGGATCCCACTGGGATGCCCGGGTCTGGACATGCACCCGGGTGCCGTCCACAGGGCTGTTATCCGGCAGTGCGGTAAAATGCAGGGACGGGGGCAGGGTTTTTGCCTGCATGGCCAGCAGTGTTTTGATGAAACCGGCTGCACCGGCAGCAGTGAGCAGATGGCCGATATTGGATTTTACCGATCCAATGGCAAGGCTGCGGCTGTAGCAGGGATATTTTTCCAGAATGGTGCTGATACTGGCAAGTTCCACTTTGTCCCCCACAGGGGTGCCTGATCCGTGGCATTCCATGTACTGGATGGTGTCCGGCAAAAGATCTGCCATGTCACAGGCCCCTGCCATGGCCCGGACCTGGCCTTCCGATGCCGGTGCCACCAGGTTGCCGTCAATGTCATTGGACACCCCCCAGCCCTTGATGACGCCTAAGATGGGATCATGGCAGGCCAGGGCATCTGCCAGGCGCTTGAGCACAATGATGCCGCAGCCTTCCCCCACCACCAGCCCGTCTGCGGTACAGTCAAAAGGGGCGCACCGCCCGGACGGGGACAAGGCGGACAGCTGGCTGAACCCGATCTGGGTGTACAAAGCATCCGGCCGGGATACCCCGCCTGCCACCATCATATCTGCTTTGCCCAGGTTCAGGTGTTCACAGGCCAGCTTGACTGCATACAAAGCGGATGCACAGGCCGCATCCAGGGTGAAGCTGCCTCCCTCAAGCCCCAGGGCCCGGGCCAGGACAGCGGCAGGTCCGGACACCATGGCGGTCTGTAAGGCATCCATGGTCGTGAAGGACCGTGGTTTTTTTCTGCATAAAATTTCCCGGGAAACCGCAGATGCCGTGTCAGTGGGCAGGGCAATGGCCGCCAGGATCACGCCGGTGCGTTTTTTTATGTCACGGGGCAGAAAGCAGGATTCACAGGCGGTTCTGCCGGCGGTGAGCACCAGGTGGTGGACCGGATCCAGATTTTGTGCCAGATCCGTGTCCAGGTCCAGGCCATACGGGTCAAAGGAGAAATCCGTGATAACGCCTGCCCGGTCTGAAACCGCCCGGTCCGGGCACAGGGAGGAAACCACCATTTTTTCTGCGGGTGCGGCCCACCGGTGTCCGGGAATCTGCACAATGGATGCTTTTTTTTCCAGAACATTGCGGATGAACCGGTCTGTGTCAGCCGCCCCCGGAAAGATGCCGGCCATGGAAACCACGGCGATATGCTGGGCATGGGATGTCATAGGGGGTCATATAATGGAGAAAGGCGCTGGTTGCAAGGGATCAGTGTAAAATTTGTGTAAAACAGGCCGTATATCTCTTCCGGCGGATCTGGAAAACCAGGGGCAGGTGAAGCC
>DATFJY010000150.1:0-3414 GCA_035268905.1 Desulfotignum sp. | reverse complement strand
TGGCAGTCCCACAGTGGATCACCCGGAGAAGGGTGGATTTTTTAGATCTGGTGTGATTTTGACGGTTCTGTATCAGGCGGTCTATAAAGGCTGAAGACCCATGTCATGTCATCTGGCAATCTTTACATTTTGGCTGCCGTGCTTATCATTTTTTGGTTATGGTAAAACCACACTTCCCAAAGGATGTCAATATATGGGCGCACAGAGAAAAAACCTGCACCTGACAGGTGATACACCGTCATCTGCTGAAACAATACCAGGCCTGCCTCCTGCCAGAGAACTGGACCGCATTATCGTCAAAGGGGCCAGGGAACACAACCTCAAGAATATTGAGGTGGAGATCCCCAAAAAACAACTGGTGGTGTTCACCGGGGTCTCCGGGTCCGGCAAATCCAGCCTGGCCTTTGACACGATCTTTGCCGAGGGCCAGCGCCGGTATGTGGAGTCATTGTCCTCCTATGCCCGGCAGTTCATCGGCCAGATGGAAAAACCCCGGTATGACACCATCCGGGGCCTGTCCCCCACCATTGCCATCGAGCAGAAGTCAGCCAGCAAAAACCCCCGGTCCACCGTGGGTACGATTACCGAAATTTATGATTACCTCCGGGTGCTGTTTGCCCGGGTGGGAACCCAGTATTGTTTTCACTGCGGCAAAAAAGTGGGCCGGGGACATGCCCAGGGCATGGTGTCCCAGATCATGGCCCTGCCTGCCGGTTCAAAAATACTGATCCTGGCACCTATAGTGGAGAACCGCAAAGGCGAGCACAGGGAGCGGCTGGAGGAATTGAAAAAACAGGGATATGCAAGGGTCCGGGTGGACGGAGTGGTCCAGGACCTGGAAAATATCCAGACCCTGGCAAAAAACAAAAAACACCATATTGACGTGGTGGTGGACCGGCTGGTCATAAAAGCGGAAGGCGCTTTTGAAGAGCGGCTCACCGATTCGGTGGAAACCGCCCTGAAGCTGGGGGGCGGCCAGATCATCTTGCACATCCTGGGCAGAGAGGATATCAAAATGAGCGAGGCCCGTTCCTGCTGCGGTGTCGCCTACCCGGAGCTGTCTCCTCAAATTTTTTCATTCAATTCGCCGCTGGGCATGTGCCCGGAGTGCAACGGCATCGGCACCCTGCTGTCCATGGACCCGGACAAGGTGGTGCCGGACAGGGACCTTTCCATCCGCCAGGGGGCGGTGAAACCCTGGAAAAACTATTTTCTAAAAAATCCCCGGTACCAGAATGACAACTCCTGGGGTCTGGGCCAGCTCACCGCCATGGAGGAGCAGTGGGGCATCGATTTTGACCGGCCCTGGAAACAGCTGTCCAAAGCCCAGAAACATCTGCTGCTCTATGGGTCGGATACCAAAAAAATGCGGGTGAACTGGCAGTCCGCCAAGATCCAGGGGGAGTTCACCCGGACCCATGAGGGGCTGCTCCACACCCTGATGCGCAGGTACCGCAACACCCAGTCGGAAAACCAGAAAAAATATTACACCGAATTCATGACCGCCAAAACCTGTGCGGCCTGTCAGGGAAAACGCCTGCGGGATGAGGTGCTTAATGTCCGGATCCAGGAAAAGTCCATCATTGATGTGACGGAAATGACCGTGAGACAGGCCCATGAATTTGTTTCTTCCCTGGATTTGTCCGGCAGCCGCCGGCTCATTGCCGGGGAACTGCTCAAGGAGATCCGGGACCGTCTGGGATTTCTGGTGAATGTGGGCCTGGACTACCTGTCCCTGGACCGCAGCGGCCCCACCCTGTCCGGCGGAGAATCCCAGCGCATCCGCCTGGCCTCCCAGGTGGGATCGGAACTTACCGGCGTGCTCTATATTCTGGATGAGCCCAGCATCGGCCTGCACCAGCGGGACAATATCAAGCTGCTCAAAACCCTCCAGCACCTGCGGGACATCGGCAACACCCTTATCGTGGTGGAACATGACCAGGAAACCATGGAATCATCGGACTGGATCGTGGACATCGGTCCGGGGGCAGGGCATCTGGGGGGGCGTATCGTGGCCCAGGGAAACCCGTCCCAGATTCGGTCCAACCCTGCCTCCATCACGGGGAAATTTCTCACCGGGGAAGAATCCATTGCCGTTCCGGTACAGCGCAGATCACCCAAATCCGGAAAATGGATCTCCATTGTAAAGGCAGGGGAAAACAATCTCCGGCAGGTGACGGTGAAGCTGCCCCTGGGGCTGCTGGTGGCGGTCACCGGTGTGTCCGGGGCGGGAAAATCCACCCTCATCAACCAGATTCTGTACCCGGCCCTGGCCGTGAAACTGCACGATTCCCAGCTGAGCGTGGGAAAACATGAAAAGATCACCGGCCTGTCCCATTTGAACAAAGTCATTAACATCGACCAGAAGCCCATCGGCCGGACCCCCCGGAGCAATCCCGCCACCTATACCAAGGTGTTCGACCCCATCCGGGACCTGTTTGCCATGCTCCCGGAATCCAGGGCCCGGGGGTATAAAAAAGGGCGGTACTCCTTCAATGTCAAGGGCGGCCGGTGCGAGGCCTGCAGCGGAGACGGGTATATCAAGGTGGAAATGCATTTTCTGGCGGATGTGTTTGTGCCCTGCGAGGTCTGCCACGGCCGGCGGTTCAACCGGGCCACCCTGGAAATCACCTACAAGGGCCATTCCATTGCCGATGTCCTGGACCTGTCCGTGCACCAGGCCAGGGAGCTGTTCGAGGCCCACCCCAGAATCACCCAGATCCTGGACACCCTCATGGATGTGGGCCTCTCCTATATCAAGCTGGGGCAGGCCGCCACCACCCTGTCCGGGGGAGAAGCCCAGCGCATCAAACTGGCCCGGGAACTGGCCAAAAGAGAAACCGGCGATACCCTGTATATCCTGGACGAGCCCACCACCGGCCTGCACTTCCGGGATGTGCGCATGCTCCTGGATGTGCTGCAGCGCCTTACTGCGGCCGGCAACACCGTGATCATCATCGAGCACAACCTGGATGTGATCAAGACCGCGGACTGGGTGCTGGACCTGGGACCGGAAGGCGGTGCCGGCGGCGGAGACATTGTGGCCCAGGGTTCCCCGGAAACCGTTGCTGCAGTTTCCGGAAGCCATACCGGCCATTACCTGAAAACAATGCTGGAAACCGGCACGGTTATTTCCAGAGCCGGTTAACGCCTTGCACCTCCGGTGTGGAGACTGCAATTCAGGCGTATAAAGCAAAGGGGATATTATGGGAAAAACCGGGTATACTGACCCGCAGTTTTTCAGGCGGCTCTTTCCCGGAATACCCGCGTTATGTGCATTCGGCAGGCGCAAACCCTATATTGCCGGCGGTGCGCTGGGACTGGCCGTATCCATTCTGTTTTTGTTTCAGCCGCCCGAACTGGCCGGTGAAGAGATGACCCTGTATTTCGGGTTCTGGCTGTTTGCCCTGTTTT
>DATFJY010000149.1:0-5996 GCA_035268905.1 Desulfotignum sp. | reverse complement strand
TGGGAAGTCTGCCCCTGGACTGCAGCGCACGCCAGGCGGTTTCCACCCCGCTGATGGTTGCTGCTGCATTTTCAAAGGCATTATGGATAAACGGAATATTCCAGGCCGTATAGGGATAAATCGTGGTGGCCACTTCCAGACACCCGGTGGCCACTGCGGCGACCACCGGATCATGGGTACCCATCAGAATCTGGCGTGCGGCAATGGCAGCGCCGCACCCGGCACACAGTCTGTGGCCTGGTGTCAGTTTTTCAGGCATTTCAGATAATTTTTTCAAATTGGTCATAAAACAGCTCCTATTCCCGCACGCCAATATAATTGACAGGCTGTTCCACTCTTTGTGTGTTCATTATATGCAACAGCTGGTTAAAAATCGTTTCAATCATCCGGGGATCGATTTCCCTTCCCCCCAATCCGAAAACATAATCAGCGACCGGGATGGATTGTTTATTTTCATACAGGGCCGAAGTGATTTCCGAATACAACGGTCCCCCTCTTGAGGAGAAGGTGTCACTGCGATCCATGACACCCACGGCTTTTATGTTTTGAAGTGCCCGGCAAATTGCTTTTGCCGGAAAAGGGCGGATGAATCTGAGTTTGAGCACCCCTGCCCTGACACCCTGCTCTCTGAGATGATCCACGGTTGCTTTCGCTGTTCCGGCAGTGGAACTTAACACAATGACAGCGATGTCTGCATCTTCCAGCCGGTATTCTTCCACGAATCCATATTTTCGGTGAAATGTCTTTTCAAATGCATGAAAAATCCTGGGGATTATTTCCAGGGCCCGAACCATGGCGTCACTGTGCTGGCGTTTGTGTTCAAAATAGTAATCCTGAAGATCGAGGGGCCCGTATGTCACTGGATTATCCGTGTCAAGCAGGGGATAAAAAGGGGTGTATTCACCGATGAATTGTCTGATTGTGTCTGTGTCAAAGGTATCTGTGGCCTCCAGGGTATGAGAGGTGATAAACCCGTCCTGACACACCATCACCGGCAGCCTGATATCCGGATGTTCCGCAATCCGCACCGCCATAATCACATTTTCATACACTTCTGCGGCATTTTCACAATATATCTGTATCCAGCCCGAATCCCTGGCACCCATTGTATCAGAATGATCGCAATGAATATTAATGGGGGCGCTCAGGGCCCGATTGACCACCGGCATCACCACCGGCAGACGGGTGGAAGAGGCGATATACAGGATTTCCCACATCAGGGCCAGGCCGTTGGCGGAAGTTGCGGTCATGGTCCTGGCACCTGCTGCACTGGCACCCACGCAGGCACTCATGGCACTGTGCTCTGATTCTACAGCTATCATCAGCGTGTCGACTTCCCCATCCGCAATATATTGGGAAAAATTCATCACAATTTCGGTCTGGGGGGTAATGGGAAAAGCTGCCACCACATCCGGGTTGATCTGTTTCATGGCATATGCGGCGGCGGCATCCCCGGTTACGGCAATTTTCCGGTCCATGGGTTACTCCTTTTGCATTTCAATCACATTTTGCGGACACACCGAAGCGCAGATACCGCATCCTTTGCAATGGGCGTAATCAATTCCCAGAAAGCGGGTGTCTTTAACTTTTACCGCACCCTCCGGACAATATACCCAGCATATCAGGCAATCCCGACATGCCTGCTTATCCACTGCCGGGCGTAACGTTCGCCAGCTCCCGGTGTTATATGTTACCGCATTCCCCGCTTCGGTAATAAGACCGCCAGCGGGCAGTGTTTTCCATCCTGGTGCTTTCATGGTGTCCGTACCTCCTGAAAAGCTCTTTTAATACAGGCAATATTGGCTTGTCCCTTTTTTTCACCCAGTTTGGCCGACAGTTTTTCTTTGACACTCTCTATCAGCTTTTCCAAAGAAACGATTTTTTCGATCTGTATAAATGCCCCCAGCATGGGCATATTGGGTACATCACTTCCGGTTTCCTCCCGGGCAATGGCGGTTGCATCCACTGTCACCAGTCTGGCAATGTCATGTTTTATGTTTTCTTGCACCTGATCCGGATCTTTGGCGGAATTAACCAGAAGCAGCCCTTCCTCTTCGGCCAGACCCGCTGTAACATCCACCACATCCATCAGACCGGCATCAAGGACCACGACAGCACTCGGGTTTTTGATTCCTGAATGAATGCGGATGGGCGATTCACTGATACGGGTGTATGCGGTTATAGGCGCTCCGGATCTTTCAGGTCCGTATTCCGGGAAAGCCTGTATTTCAAATCCGGCTGTCATGGCAGTCTGAGCCAACAGCATGGCAGCGGTTTTGGCCCCCTGTCCGCCCCGGCCATGCCATCTTATTTCAAGCATATTTTCCCCCTCCGGCTCTGTTTTGTCATAGGTGTTGGTTGCTTTTCACTTTACACTAATACACTGGACACCGATTGATCCATCGGGAAAACACTGTATATTCAAAAATTTATCCCTGTAGAAGACAGTCGGTTTTATAACCCTTTTTCCACCATTTTCCGGAACAAAGACATTGCCGAACCCACATAAATTCTACATATCCGGCATCTGTTTTTTTACATACAGGCGCTGCGGCATGTACATGGTTTTCCTGATTGCACATCACTTTCCAAAAAAGCAAAATTAAGGGCATTGGGCGTTTCTTGCAACAAAACAACCTTACGCTTAGTATTTTAACAATCTTTTACAACCATAAGGAGGAGTTCATGAAGCCTTTCACCCCAAAACAAAAACCGCTCATCTTTTTTTGCATTGCAGTCACCACACTGTTTTTTTTCCTGCCGACAGGCAGCGGCACAGGCATGGCCTCCATAACGATGACAGACACCAATATTGAAATTGCGGTGGAAGATGAACTGATGCAGGACCAGGCCGTACCATCCTATCTGGTGGAGATCCAGTCCACAGAGGGTATTGTCACCCTCACCGGCAGTGTGAACACCCTTTTGGCCAAAGAACGGGCACGTGGCATTGCAGAAACGGTCAAAGGGGTCCGTTCGGTGGTCAACCGTATTGAAGTGACCCCGGAAATTGAAAAAACAGACATGGAGATTCAGACAGATGTGGTCAGTGCATTGTTCGCTGATCCGGTCACGGAAACCTTTGTAATTGATGTCAGTGTAAATGACAACGTGGTTACCCTTGAGGGCACAGTCGATTCCTATCTTGAAAAAAAAGCCGCTGAAAAGGTGGCCAAAAGCATCGGCGGGGTGACAAAGGTGAAAAACTTTGTCACATATGACTATACAACATCCCGTTCAGATACGGAATTGGCCAGTGAAATCAAAGCAGCTCTTCAGTGGGACACCCTGGTGGATGATGCATTGGTGCAGGTATCGGTAAACAACCGCAACGTCAGTCTTAAGGGAACCGTGGGCAGTGCTGCGGAAAAAAGACGGGCCATGACCAAGGCATGGCTGCCTGCGGGCATCAAAGACGTGGATGCAAGCCGGCTTACGGTAGCGCGCTGGGCACGGGACACGGATCTGCGGACCGAAAAATATGTACAAAAGTCTGATGACAAAATTGGGGAGGCTGTAGACAAGGCCATTTCATATGACCCAAGAGTGCTGTCCACAAGAGTGAACACCCAGGTGGACAATGCCCGGGTGACCTTGACCGGCAAGGTCAACACCCTTTCAGCAAAACAGGCTGCGGCAGAGGATGCCAGAAATACGGTGGGTGTAATCCGGGTGAAAAACCAGATAAAAGTCACCCCGCCGGCACAGGCAGTGAGCAACCAGGAACTGGAAGAAACCATCGTGGACAAATTCAGAAGAGATGCGTATGTGGATAATTTCGAAATCACGGTAACTGCCCTGGGCGGGATGGTGAGCCTGTATGGAACAGTGGACACTTACTATGAAAAAGCCAGGGCCGAGGATCTGGTCTCAGAGGTAAAAGGGGTGTATTCGGTAAACAACAACCTGATCGTGCAACAGGACTGGGATTCTTACGTGTATAAGCCCTATGTGGATGACTCCTATATCTATGATTATGACTGGTATTCTTACCAGCCCAATGTGACCGTAACCAAAGATGACCAGGAATTAAAAGACAATATTGAAAGCGAATTGTTCTGGAGTCCTTTTGTTGATTCGGACCAGGTAACCGTGATGGTGGATGACGGCAAAGCCACGCTCACCGGACAGGTGGATTCCTGGTCTGAATATGATGCTGCAGCCCAAAATGCCCTTGAAGGCGGTGCCGTGGTTGTGGACAATGAACTGACCATCTCCCGCGTGAACCCGTAACCCGATAACAACCAATCACTGCCGGCCTGTTCTTGGGCCCGGCAGTGGTATAAACCAAAAAGGAGGCTTGAAAATGCCATCAACACCACAACATTGCCCGGGTTTTGAAAATTTTAAGGACCTCAAGTCATTTGTCTGCGCATGCCCTGAATGCGGAAAGAAAAAAGAAATTTTTTCAGACGAGTTTGACCGTCCCCACACATGCAGAAATTGCAATACCCAGATAAATTTTACCCAGTGCAGGCTTGAAGGAGAGGCAGGCACCAGTGAGTCAGCTTAGATGATGCATACTGTTTACGAAAATAAAGAATTGCGGAACAAAACAAGGGTGTTTACCGACCGCTTTGATGCGGGCCGGGCAGTGGCTGACATGCTTGCCCATTCTTATAAAAGCCTTCCCGGTCTCATGGTTCTGGGCATTCCCATGGGAGGCATTCCCCTGGCATCAGAGGTGTCAAAAAAACTGGCATGCCCCATGGATGTCGTCATTGTCCGGAAAATACAGGTTCCGGGCAATACAGAGTCCGGCTTTGGGGCCATGACAGAAGAAAACGATATTTTTTATAACAAGGTGCTGATCTCCGGGCTCAGACTCAATGAAAAACAGATTCAGGAACAGTCGGACAAAGTAAGTGAGGAACTGGCGCAGCGGCGTGAAAAACTCCGGCAGGGCCGGCATTTTCCGGATATCCAGGGCAAGACCGTCATCCTGGTGGATGATGGTCTTGCCTCCGGATTCACCATGAAAGCATCCATACATCTTTGCAAAAAGCGCAAGGCTGCCAAAACCATTGTGGCAGTTCCCACAGCACCTTTGCACACCGTGCAGGAGCTGCATGATCTTTTTTCAGCAGACATCTTTTGTGCCAATATCCGGGAAGGCATGGCCTTTGCCGTGGCTGATGCTTATAAAAACTGGCATGATCTGTCTGAAAACGAAATCATGCATTTACTTGAATAAAAACATACCCGACAAAAAACAAAAGCATGCAGGCATATATTGAAAATTTTTACTTTTTTCGGGAGGATACCCTTCATGCAGATATCAGAAATCCGCAGTCGGCTGATCAAACAGCGCGAACAGATCCTTGAACAACGCAACAGCACAAACACTTCCTGGCAAAAACTCAAGGAACCGGAAGTGGAATTTGAAGAAGCGGCGGCCAAAGAAAAAATGGCCGGGGTGCTTGCACAACTCGATGACCGGGAAAAACAGGAAATCGAGCAGATAGATACGGCTCTGGCAAAAATCAGAACCGGTGGTTTCGGCATGTGTGAATCCTGCGGCAGACAGATTGCCGAATCCCGGATCAAAGCCATTCCCTGGGCTTCTTTTTGTATTGACTGTGCCGAAAAACAGGAACAGGGTCCGGCCAGGGTGACACCACCTCTGGAAAAAAGCCCTGATATCTCCCGGGACAAAACAGGGCAAGGCTACAATGGCACCCAGATCAAAGAAATGATACAGGAGCAGTTAGACCTGGACCACCGGGTTGAAACCGATGAACTCATTGTCTACGGTGAAGATGGATGGGTGTATCTGGAAGGCTGTCTGCCCTCCAGGACCCAGCATGAAATTTTGATGGGTATTGTACAGGATGTCCTGGGTTTCAAAGATATTGTGGACCAGGTGCAGATCGACCGCCAGTTATGGGAGCGGCAAAAGTATACCAAACAGGGGCAGAACACCCCATTACAGCAATGGAAAGAAAAAAAGATGCACAGCCAGGGCGGGGAAACAGATGTCTGGACCTCCCGAGAAT
>DATFJY010000148.1:0-3355 GCA_035268905.1 Desulfotignum sp. | reverse complement strand
CTGAAACAGATCAACAGAACCAGACAGAACAGCAAAACCGGACACCGGTTATGGAGGCGTTACCGCAGATCAATATGACCCGGGATTTTGAAGCATTTAAAGAAGAGAACAAGGAACTGCTGGACCGGATACTCTATGAAGAGTTTGCGCGCAGAAAACGGGAAGCTGCCATCGATGCCATTGACCGGTTTGATTTCAATACCGGCAGGGTTCTGATCTCCGGTGTGTCAGTGGGGCTGCCCGGAAAGGGCCGCCGGGTGTTTGCCAAGGATAATTTCGATGCCATCCTCAACGGGGAGAATTTCATTGAACCCCTGACCCGGGAGGACCAGGAACTGATCACCGACAAGAACATCACCAAGCTGTACAAGCAGCCGGACGGCAATGCACGGTTTGTCCAGATCACCCGCACCGAAGATGTGATCCACCTGGCAGGCCAGCTCGGATATTTTGACCTCACCGATGAGTACGGCATCAAAGAAGAATATGATGTGGCCATGTCCCTGGGCATTGCGGCAGGCATCGAGGCACTCAAGGATGCCAACATTCCGCTGGTCATGCAGTATAAAAAGATGAAAGGGGGCAGAAACATGGTGCCGGACGGGTTTGCCCTGCCAGTGGAAATGCAGGAGGACACCGGTGTCATCATTACCTCTCTGTGGCCCAACGGCGAGACCCTGATGGCGGAGCTGGAAAAATACTATTATGAAAAATTCTTTCTGCGGCCCCATGAGGAGGTGGAAAAAATCTACTATTTTCTCATGGAGCGCATCAAGGACATGGAGATCAAAGAGGAGCTCACTGAGTGGTTTTTCAAGTCCAAAGCAAGGAAGAGAAAGGATTTTTCCACCTACACCTTTGACAGAAACTTTCTGGCCAATGCCTGTCCCCTGGGATCGGCCCACCTGGCCATGATCATCAAGGCCAAAGGTCCCAATACCCTGGTGTCATCGGCCTGCGCCTCCACCACCCTGGCCGTCGGTATTGCCGAGGACTGGATCCGCACCGACCGGTGCAAACGGGTCCTGGTGGTGGGCGGTGAAAACGCCACATCCACCCAGCAGAACCAGTGGGTGGGCTCCGGGTTCCTGGCCCTGGGGGCGGCCACCATTAAAAAGCGGGTGTCAGAGGCAGCCAAGCCCTTTGATGAAGACCGCAACGGCACCATTTTGGGATCCGGTGCCGTGGGCCTGGTCATCGAGGCGGAATCAGAGGTGCACCGCCGGGGCATGAACGGCCAGTGCGAGATCCTGGGCACCCATATCGCCAATTCCGCCTTTCACACTTACAATATCGATGTGCCCCACATGGCAAAGGAGATGACAAAATTCATCAACAAGGTGGAAAAGCGCACCGGTCTGAAAAAACAAAACTATGCAGACAAGCTTTTGTTCATGTCCCATGAAACCTATACCCCGGCCAGGGGAGGCAGTGCCGATGCCGAGGTGACGGCCCTTGAAACCACCTTTGCAGACCATTTGAACAGCATCTGCATCTCCAACACCAAAGGGTTCACCGGTCATACCCTGGGGGCGGCCATAGAAGATGTGGTCCTGGTCAAGGCCCTGCAGCAGCGCAAGGCACCGCCCATTGCCAACCTGACCAAAATTCCCGAACATTTTAAAAAGCTGAATTTTTCCGGCCCAAAAAATATCGACAGTGAATACGGCCTGCACCTGTCTGCCGGATTCGGTTCCCACTTTGCCTTCATGTTTGTGAAACGGATCCAGGAGAATGCGGTTCAGGGCAACCTGGCTTACCACAGGTGGCTGCGCCATATTACCGGTGCACAGAAACCGGAATTGAAAATCATTGACAACACCCTGTGCGTGGTGGGGGGAGACCCGGCAGCCGCGGCCCCGGAACCTTCGCCCCAACCCGTACAGGTGCCGGCTCCTGCCGCATCTATACCGTCTGCTGCAGCGCCCATATCCCGGCCGGCAGCCGCAGCCCCGCCCGCACCGGTACCTGCTGCAGCTCCCGCTGGCCGGCAGGCACCGGCAGCAGCCCCGGACCGGTCAGATACAACAGCATCCGGTGCCGGACAGGACAGCGCGCTTGCTGCTGAAAAGATCAAACAGGTGATCGCGGCCCAGACCGGGTATACCCCGGACATGCTGGAAAATGACCTGGACCTGGAAGCAGACCTGGGCATTGATACGGTGAAGCAGGTGGAGATCTTCGGCAAGATCGCCACCCAGTTCGGATTTCCTGTGCCTGATGATCTCAAGCTGCGGGACCTGAACACCATTGACAAGCTGGCCGGATATGTGGCGGCCCGGTCCGTCCCTGCATCCGGTGCTGCCATGAGCGGGGCCGGCGTTGCTGCAGCTTCTGCATCCAGCACTGATCAGGTACCTGCGTCATCAGACCAGGCATCTGCCCGGCCGGCTGCGGCCCATACCATGGATTCCGGTGAACGTATTGTTACCCCGGAGGTGCCTGCTGATCAGGTATCGGCTGCGGTCAAAGAGGTCATAGCGGCCCAGACCGGGTATACCCCGGACATGCTGGAAGACGACCTGGACCTGGAAGCAGACCTGGGCATTGACACGGTCAAACAGGTGGAGATTTTCGGCAAGGTGGCCTCCCAGTTCGGTTTTGCCGTGCCGGATGATCTGCGGCTGCGGGACCTGAACACCATTGCCAGACTGGCCGCCTATGTGGCTGCCCGCACCGCCGGGACAGAAGAAGGATCTGCTGCTGCCGGCACAGATACCCGAACCGTCACTGATCCCCAAACTGTAACCGATCCCCAAACTGTCACTGATGCCGGAACCAAAGCTGCCACCGGCGGGCTTGATGATTCCCCGGATGCCAATGATGTTCCGATGCCGGCTGCGGCCCATACCATGGATTCCGGGGAGCGGGTGGTAACCCGGGCTGCCTCCGGAGAAGAAGACACCGCTGCCGTGGTCAAGGATGTGATCGCCCGCCAGACCGGATATACCCCGGATATGCTGGCGGATGACCTGGACCTGGAAGCGGACCTGGGCATTGACACGGTAAAGCAGGTGGAGATTTTCGGCAAGGTGGCAGGCCATTTCGGTTTTGCGGTGCCGGATGATTTGCGCCTGCGGGACCTGAACACCATTGAAAAGCTCACCGCTTATATCCAGGCCCGTTTGCCGGCTGCCCCTGTGTCGGCAGAAGACGGCATCCCGGCCACCGGGTCATCTGATGCGGGTGGGGAAAGCAAAGCAGCACCTGAAACTGCAGGATCTGATGACCTGTTTCCCGACCCGGCATCCCCGATCAAGCGTTTGGTGGTACGGGTGGATGAGGCGGATATGCCGGCCCCGGACCGGCCGGATTTTTCCGGTCACAGAATCCTGGTTTCCCTGGACAGCCACGG
>DATFJY010000147.1:0-8194 GCA_035268905.1 Desulfotignum sp. | reverse complement strand
GCTAACAGCTAATAGCTAACAGCTAAGGGCTGACAGCTAACAGCTTTCAAATAATAAGTTGGCATAAGGATGAAGCGGGAAACGGAGCGGGAAACGGGAGATGGAGCGGGAAACGGGATTTGAACCCGCGACTTCGACCTTGGCAAGGTCGCACTCTACCACTGAGTTATTCCCGCTCAGCAAAAAAGTTTGTATTTTTTACTGTAAAATATCTGCCTTGTCAAGGATATTATGGAAAATTTCAGGCAGAAAGGAAAAAGGGGGCAAAAGGGCGGTTCATTCATGAAAAACGTACTGGTTACCGGCGGCGGCGGCTTTCTGGGCAAAGCCATTGTAAAGCAGCTGCTGCACAAAAAGATCAGGGTCACCTCTTTTTCCCGGGGCAGGTACCAGGCCCTGGAGCAGATGGGGGTGGAGCAGATCCAGGGAGATCTGACAGATGCACCGGCTGTCATGGCAGCGGTAAAAGGCATGGACACGGTGTTTCATGTGGCGGCAAAACCCGGATTATGGGGATCTTATGACAGCTATTTTCAGGTGAATGTCATTGGCACCCGGCATGTGATCGATGCCTGCCGGGCAAGGGAAGTGGACAAGCTGGTGTACACCAGTTCCCCCAGTGTTGTGTTCAATGATGCCCACATGGAGAATGTGGATGAATCAGTCCCCTATCCCGACGTCTATCTGGCCCCTTATCCGGAAACCAAGGCCATGGCGGAAAAACTGGTGCGAAAAGCGGCAGAAGAACAGGGACTTCCTGCCATTATCCTGCGGCCCCACCTGATCTGGGGGCCGGAAGACAACCATGTGGTTCCGGGTATTATCAACCGGGCGAAAAAGTTGAAAATGGTGGGGCCCACAGATGATCTGGTGGATACCATCTATGTGGACAATGCGGCCTGGGCCCATATCCTGGCGGCGGAAAAATTGGAACAGCACCCGGATCTGTCCGGCAGGATCTATTTTATCAGCCAGGATGACCCGGTTTCCAAATGGCAGATGGCCAATGCATTTTTACACGCTGCCGGTCTGCCACCTATAAAGGGGCATGTTTCAGCAGGGGTTGCCTATGCAGCCGGGTGGTTTTTTGAAGCGGTGTACAAGGCATTGAGGGTCCGGAAAGAGCCGCCCATGACCCGTTTTGCAGCCAGGGAACTGGCCACCTCCCATTGGTTTGATATCTCCCGGGCCAAAAAAGAACTGGGGTATTACCCGAAAATATCCACGCAGGAGGGTCTCAAACGCCTGGAGCAGTATTTGTCCCAAAAAAATTGATGCAGGATTTGACAGGAACGGAAGGGCAGGGCAGGGCAGGGCATGACATGGCACTACCGCGCCCCGATCGGTATCCTGTGGGCGGTATCCCAAAGTCTCTGATCGCTGATTCTGATTGCTGACAGGGTATGGATGTCTATTTGCTGGTGATATCAAAGAACTCTTTGATTTCGATCTCCTTGCGTTTGATCTGGTCAATGGTGAGCCGGAGGACGGATTCATTGACACCGATTTTCCTGGGGCAGTTTTTGACGGTTACCGGCACCGGGTTCCCGCTATAGCCGATCCTGGCTTTCTGGGTCAGGTAGTCCGCCAGATTGATGATCAGCGAATGGTACCGGAACTGCACTGGAGACGCATCCGGTGCATGGTGAAAACGGCAGGGCAGCATGATGGATTTGGGGAAATTCCACCGCTTCATGAGCAACCCTGTCAAAATGGCATGGTCCAGCTGCAGGAGCCCGGTTTCAGCAAGATACAACGGTTTTTTGTTTTCCATGGCAAGCTGCCGCACCTTGGTATATTCTTCCTTGAAATTCATGGCAAAAACAATTTTTCCCATGTCATGGAGAAGGGCGGGGATAAAGATTTTGTTGGCAATGCCCGGGTTGGTTCTCATGGCCAAAGATTTTGCTGCAGTGGCCACCCCGATGCTGTGAATCCACAGGGCTTTCATGTCCAGGGGCAGGCCTTTTTTCCCGGCAAAGGCAGACAGGGTGCCCATACCCAGAGCAATGCCGATGATTTCATCAAATCCGATAACGGTGATGGCCCGTTTGATGGTCTCCACCCGGTTCTTCTGGGCATAGTAAACCGCATTGGCCAGCTTCAGAAGCTTTGTGGACATTGCCGGTTCATGGGAGATGATATCGGCCAGTTCCTCTGTGGTGGTTTTGTCATCTGACACCGAACGGATGATATTGTCCATGACCGCAGAAAGGGCCGGGAGGTCACTCTCCCGTTTCTGGATCATCTGCAGGATGTTGTCTTTGACGTCCATTTACCGCATCGGGGTGTACTGGTTGAAGAATACCTTGTCATGGGCCAGGGTTTCTTTTGCATGCCCTGGTTTGCTCTCATCAGGATACCCAATGGCGATAATGGCGGCAACCTGCAGGGTTTCGGGTATGTGCAGAATCTCTTTGACACGGGTATCAGCGGTTTTGCCGGAAGCATGGTCCCGTTTGCGGATCTGTATCCAGCAGGACCCAAGCCCCAGGTCCCGGGCAGCCAGGTGAATAAACGTGGAAGCAACCGCGGTATCCTCCACCCACACGTCGCTGGCAGCTGTATCAGCACACACCACAATGGCCAGGGGCGCGTTTTTCAGAAAAGAAGCCCCATGGGGTTTTGCAGCCCCAAGCTGTTCCAGCAGTGCTTTATCGTCCACCACCACAAACTGCCAGGGTTTGAAGTCTCTGGAGGAAAAAGACCGCAGGGCCGCTTCCACCAGCAGATCGACTTTTTCCTTTTCAACCGCCTGGTTCGTGTATTTTCGGATGCTTCTGCGTTCTCGGATCTGGTCTATAAACATACGGCCTCCTGCGGGTTTCATGGGTAACGGGTGATATTGATATTGCCTCTGGCCTGTATCTCGTCGAATTTTCTGCGCAACATCCGTTTAAAGTAGTTTCTGGAAACCGGCCACAGCAGCAGCAGGCCGAAACAATCCGTGATAAGTCCCGGTGTGATCAACACCACGCCGGCAACCAGAATGATCACGGCATCCAGCAGCTCCTCGGCCGGTGTAATGCCCTGCTGCAGGTTCATTCTGACCTTGAGCATGGTGTGCATCCCTTCCATTTTGGCCAGCCAGGCCCCGGCAAATCCTGTGAGGATCACCAGCAGAATGGTGTTGAACCCGCCGATGACGGTCCCCACTTTTATGAGCAGATACAGCTCCACCACCGGAATCAGGGTGAAGCATAAAAAAAGCTTGAGCAGCATTGGTAACTCCTGAAAAATTGGTTATGCCCACATTATGATGATGCATACCGCTTTGTCAAGGAAAACAGCATACACGGCCCAGCAGGGTACCCGCCCCTGGGGGTGGGCTGTGACCGGCCCGAGATCGTCGGGGGCTTTCAGATGTCGGACTGATAACCGTGATACAGTCTATGACAGAAGTGTAACCATCAGATTTTTTTTCACCAGCCCCCTTGGGATCTGACGGTCCTGTCACAGCCCACCCCCAGGGGCTCATAACAAGATTGTGCATTGTCCTGATTTCCCGTAAGCGGCAAAGCAGTTTTGTCACGATACATGCCGGGCAATCCAACGTGAAGTCACTGACTAGTGCCGGGGGGTGGCTGCTGTTTGCGCATATTTTGCAGCCGGGTGTTACATGGTGTTGGCATGCCCGGCGTTAAGAACGGCAAACTGTTTGAGGACCAGCTGGACCGGAGTTTTTGCCGTTTAGCGGGGCATGCCTTACACCATGTCAACCGGTGCAAGCATGCGCAGGCAGCAGCCACCCCCCGGCACGGGTACAATAAAATCTGGAGGATCAGACAGCAATTTCCGGGATGGTGTTCTGCCGCCAGATGCCGGGATCGGTTTTGTGGCGGATGGACCGGTGCAGGATATCCAGAAAGTGCTGTCTGGGGATCTCCTTCGCCCCCATCTGACACAGATGGTCCGTGGTCACCTGGCAGTCGATGAAATCAAACCCATGGGCCTGGAGCAGGCGCGACAGGGCCACCAGGGCGACTTTTGAGGCATCACTTTTCCGGCTGAACATGGATTCCCCGAAAAAAGCCCCTCCCATGCTGAGGCCGTACAACCCCCCGGCAAGCTGCCCCTGGTACCAGGTTTCCACTGAATGGGCATATCCCAGCCTGTGCAGGGCAATATAGGCCTCCTTCATGTCATCCACCAGCCAGGTGCCTTCCTGTGCATGCTTTCTGGGGGCGGCACAGGCGTTGATGGTCCGGGCAAACGCCTGGTTTAGGGTGATCTGGAATATGTTTTTTTTGATGGTTTTGCGCAGGCTTCTGGAGATCTTTATCTGTGAGGGAAACAGCACCAGGCGGGGGTCTGGGGACCACCACAGGATGGGTTCGTTTTCGGAAAACCAGGGGAAAATACCGTTCTGATAGGCCAGCAGCAGCCGCTCACAGGACAGATCCCCGCCGATGCACAAAAGGCCGTCAGACCTGGCCAGCCATGCCGGCGGGAACTCTATCTGGTGTGACAAGCGGAAAAGGGGCATTCAGCTCTTGAAATGAAAGGTCAGCGCATCTTTTTTCAGGCCGATGGTGATTTTTCCGCCTTTTGCCAGTTTGCCGAAAAGAATTTCATCTGTCAGCCGGTCTTTGATGGTGGTCTGGATCAGCCGGTCAAGGGGGCGTGCCCCGAATTTGGGATCATACCCTTTTTGGGCCAGCCAGGTCCGTACCTTGGATGAATAGGTCAGCGCAATGTCCTTGGTCTTGAGCATTTTTTTGACGTCATGCATGTTTTTGTCCACAATCATTTCCATCACCGGTTCAGACAGGTGGTTGAACTGGACAATGCCGTCCAGCCGGTTGCGGAATTCCGGGCTGAAGGTTTTTTCCACCGCTTTGAGTCCCTTGGTATCATTCTCAGCTACCTGGGCCCCGAATCCGATGCTGTTGGCACTCATCTCCCTGGCACCGGCATTGGAGGTCATGATGATGACCACATTCCGGAAATCGGCAGCCTTGCCGTTGTTGTCCGTGAGGGTGGCATAATCCATCACCTGGAGCAGGATATTGAACAGGTCCATGTGGGCTTTTTCAATCTCATCCAGCAGCAGCACACAATGGGGGGTTTTCCGGATATTGTCCGTGAGGATGCCTCCCTGGTCGAATCCCACATATCCCGGAGGTGCGCCGATGAGGCGGGAGACCGCGTGCTTTTCCATGTATTCGCTCATGTCGAACCGCAGAAAGGCAATGCCCATGTTTTCGGCCAGCTGTTTGGCCACCTCGGTCTTGCCCACACCGGTGGGCCCGGAGAAGAGAAATGACCCGATGGGCCGGTCAGGGGCTGCCAGGCCTGCCCTGGACCGTTTGATGGCCGTGGTCAGGGTCTGGATGGCATCATCCTGGCCGTAAATCACCTTGAACAGTTTTTCCGGCAAAGATTCCAGGTTGGCCTTGTCCGTGGAGGTCACCGATGTCACCGGTACCTTGGCGATCTTGGCCACGATGGTTTCAATGTCTTTGGGGGTGACATTTTTGCGGTTGGCAGCCCCCTTGAGCCGGAGAAACGCCCCGGTCTCATCGATGACATCGATGGCCTTGTCCGGCAGAAACCGGTCATTGATGTATTTGTCGGACAGGTAGGCTGCCGCCTCGATGGTCTGGTCTGAATAGTGCAGACCGTGGTGTTTTTCATAATAAGGCCGCAGCCCCATGAGGATCATCCGGGTTTCTTCCACACTGGGCTCGGACACCTCGATCTTTTCAAACCGCCGGGAAAATGCCCGGTCTTTTTCAAAATGGTTTTTGTATTCCTCATAGGTGGTGGTGCCGATGCATTTGAGCTCACCGGAGGACAGGGCGGGTTTCAGGATGTTGGAGGCATCCATGGACCCGGAACTGGTGGCCCCGGCCCCCACCACCGTGTGGATTTCATCGATCACCAGCAGGGCGTTCTCTTTTTCTTCCAGAGCGGTGATAACATCCTTGAGCCGCTGTTCAAAATCGCCTCTGTATTTGGTGCCGGCCAGCAGGGCCCCCATGTCCAGGGAGAACAGCTCACTTTGCTGGAGCAGGTCGGGTACCGTTTTTTGGTGAATTTTCAATGCCAGGCCTTCGGCAATGGCGGTCTTGCCCACCCCCGGATCCCCCACCAGGATGGGGTTGTTTTTTCTGCGCCGCACCAGCACCTGCATCACCCGGTCGGTTTCATTATCCCGGCCGATGAGCGGGTCGATCTTGTTTTCCATGGCCCGGGCCAGCAGGTTGGTGGTAAATATTTCCAACGGATTTTTCTTTTTCTGGCGCTGGGTTTTCCGGTCATCCATTTTGAACATTTTCTGGGCCGGATCCGGGTGCTGCTTGGCTTTGTTTTCCGCAGCCGTTGCATGGGAGATATGGCGCAGCACATCCAGGCGGGTAATGCCCTCGGATTCCAGGTAAAAGGCGGCGTGGGAGTCTTTTTCCTGGAAAATGGATGCCAGGATATCCCCGAGATTCACCTCGCTTTTTTCCGCTGACCGGGCATGGTTGATGGCCCGCTGGATCATGCGCTGAAATCCGATGGTCTGCTGGAGAACATATTCTTCCTGGGAATCGATTTTGGTCAGTTTTTCCTCGAAGAATTTTTCCAGTTCGTTTCTTATCTGTGCAGGGTTTCCACCGCATTTTTCAATGGTCTGGGACCCTGTTTGGTGGTTCAGTATTGCATAAAGAACGTGTTCCACGCATACATATTCATGCCGCCGTTTTTTTGCTTCCCGGACGGCAAACCCCAAGGCTGTGCTCAGTTCTTTGCTTATCATAACTGCCTACTCCTTTTCCATCGTACTTTTTAAAGGAAACCCCCTGCTGCCGGCCAGATGGTGAACTGTCTCAACTTTGGTCTCTGCGATTTCTCTGGGGTATATTCCGCATACCGCTTTCCCCTTATTATGTACATTAAGCATTATTTGTGTCGCTTTTTCAAGGGATTTTCCAAAAACCTTGACAAGAATTTCCACAACAAATTCCATGGTGGAATAATCGTCATTATGGAGAATGACTTTATATCTGGGCGGATGATCATCTCTGGTTTTCGAGGAAGTGACCGCCTTTGTACTGGAATCAGTGGGAGCCATTTGTCTTTCCTATTCCATACAGCATTTTTTGTATTTTTTTCCGCTGCCGCAGGGGCAGGGATCATTGCGTTTCACTTTTGTGGTGGTGCGTTTCACCGGTTTTTTAACCGCTGTCTCGTCAGCATGGGAAGAAAAGGTAAGGTCCTGTTTTTCCCTGGGCAGCAGTTCATCTGCCGGCACTGACATGGATATCTGGATTTTGAACAAAATATCCACAATCTCTTCCTTGATACGGTCCATGAGCCCGTGGAACATATCAAAGCCCTCTTTTTTGTATATCCGCAGCGGGTCCTGCTGGGCATACCCCCGCAGGCCGATGCCCTCTTTGAGGTGATCCATGGACAACAGGTGTTCCTTCCACCGGGTGTCCACGGTCTGCAGGATGACAAACCGTTCCAGGGACCGGGCCTGTTCCTGTCCGATCATGGCTTCCTTTTCTTCATAATGGGCTTTGGCTTTTTCAAAAACATATTCTGCCAGGGCATCTGCATCAGCAAAGGATGCGGCATCTGGTGCCAGGTCCAGATCAAAGTTGAACACCTGCTTGACCGATTTTTCAAGACCTGCCAGGTCCCACTGGGCCACCGGGGTTTTTTCCGGAACAATGGCGTACACCAATTCCCCGGCCTTGTCTGCAACCATGTCCATGACAACCGATTTGAGGTCCTCTTCCATGAGGGCCTGGCGCCGCTGGCGGTAGATCACCTCCCGCTGCTGGTTCATGACATCGTCAAATTCCAGCAAATGCTTTCTGATTTCAAAGTTGTGGCCTTCCACCTTGGACTGGGCGTTTTCAATGGCTTTGGAAATAAAGGAATGTTCGATGTGTTCGCCTTCTTCAATGCCCAGTTTGTCCATGACCGAATGGATGCGCTCCCCGCCGAAAATGCGCAGCAGATCATCTTCCAAAGACAGGTAGAACCGGGATGATCCCGGGTCTCCCTGGCGGCCGGACCGGCCCCGCAGCTGGTTGTCGATGCGCCGGGATTCATGGCGGGAGGTGCCCAGGATATGCAGCCCCCCCAGTGCCACCACCCCGTCTCCGAGCTTGATGTCGGTTCCCCGGCCGGCCATGTTGGTGGAGATGGTCACCGCCCCTTTCTGTCCGGCATTGGCGACTATCTCCGCTTCCGC
>DATFJY010000146.1:0-5533 GCA_035268905.1 Desulfotignum sp. | reverse complement strand
CGCGTCTTCCGGCAGTATGGCTTTTGCACCTAAGGCCCGGGCCGCATCCGGCAGGAAAAACTTGATGGGGGCTCCGATGCCTATCACGGGCCGCTTCAAATGGATTTTCACTTGAAAATCCGGGCTGCCGCCGGCCATCAGGTTGTCGATCAATGCCTGGCACACCGGGCAGGAAGTCAATCCATCCGGATCGATCTCATCATCTAACTGTCGTTTGAGCAGCTCCAGGGTCAGGCGCCGGATCCCTTTTTCCATGAGCAGATGGATCATCTTTTCCATGTCCATGCCGGCCAGAAAGGCCATGAAACCACCGTATTTTTTCGCGGCGCCCTGGTTCCACCGGGTGAATTTTTTCTGGATATGCAGCAGATCTGTAAAGGTCAGGCCGCACCGCTGGATGGCAAAGCGTTCCTCCAGCCGGGCCAGGGGCAAACCGGCATCCGTGAGGACCCCGGTGTGGGTGACCAGTTCTTCAATGGAATAGGGACGCTGAGTTACCAGAGACATCACCTTTTCTTCCATGGAGGAGAGATGGGACAGGTTCACTGATCCGGTGGCAGTGATAACCTGCATTTTTTTGGTGGCCGTGGTGAACTGGTTCAGGTTGTGTTTGATAAAATCCAGGGCCGCATCGGTTCCGGGTCGGTGCCCAGCCAGCCAGGCAATGGGCGCCACCCGGCCCGGTCCGATTGAAAATGCCCCTTTTTCAAAAGCGATTAAGGAATCCCCGCCCAATCCCGTGGTGCGGATGTCTAAAGCCTGGACATGGGTGCGACGGCCCCCGACTCTGGAGCCTTTTTCATTGAGGCGCACCAGGTTGTTTTTCAAGGCGGCCGTGTCCGTGGTGGTGCCGCCCATGTCCACCACCAGGGCATCGGTTCTGCCGGTAAGATGCCGGGCCCCGGCCACAGACGCAGCCGGTCCCGACAAAATGGTTTCCACGGGCCGTTTTTTGGCCATGGCCGCATCCATAAGCGTCCCGTCCCCTTTGACCATCACAATGGGGCCGGCGATATCAAACCGGTCCAGGACCTGTTCCAGGTCGGCCAGCAGGTGTTTGAGCCGGGGAATGATCCGGGCGTTGAGCATGGCCGTGACGGCCCGGGTTTCAAAATTCAAGGTGTCGGACAATTCATGGCCGCAGCTGACAAACAGACCGGTGTGGTCGGACAGAATCTGTTTCACGGCCAGTTCATGGACCGGGTTCACGGCCCCGGCATAGCCGGACACGGCAAAGGCGGTCACGTTCTGACGGCGGATCATGTCATCGGCGATCTGTCTGACCTGGTCCGGATCCACGGGGGTCTTTTCCCGGCCGGCAATGTCCAGCTTGCCTTTGATCACGGCTTTGGGGGAATAGGCAATGGTGTGTTCATCCAGGCCCGGAGGCGGCATCAGGAGCATGCCCACGGTCTGGCCCTCGTTTTCCACAATGGCATTGGTGGCCAGGGTGGTGGACAATGCCACCAGTTCCACAGAAGCCAGGTGATCCGGTTTCAGCTGGGTGAGCGCATTCTCAATGCCGAGGGTGAAATCCCACTTGGTGGTCAACGCCTTGGCCTTGCACAAGGTTGAGCGGTTTTCCAGGTCATATACCACGGCATCCGTGTAGGTGCCGCCGGCATCGATGCCCAGGCCGGTTTTGATTTTCAGCCCCCAGTCCATGTCCGGACGGTCAGACGGGACCACACATTCGGTTTCCTGGGCAGCACCGCCGGCACCCGGATCCCACACGGGACTGGCAGTGAGCGTGGATCCCAACGGGTCAAAAGCAATGGTATGGCCGGGAGGGACCACCAGAATCCCGGAGGTGGATTTGGTGGTGGTCAGCATCTGGCGGATCAGACCCTGGTCTCCTTTGATCCGTTCAAACCGCCATCCATATTCATCGGCCATATCCTTTGCCATCTGCTCGTATCCGGCTGCCTGACCGGACCGGGTTTCGATGAATGCGGCCCGCTGGTAGTTTTTCTGCCAGGAGTTGAGAAATGCAAAGGTCTGGTCGGCCGATGCCCGGCCATGGGCATTTTTCACATCTTCATACACCAGCTGACGGTTGCCGAACCAGGCCCGGCCCCGGCGCCGGGATACGGGCTCCGCTTTTTCCTCACACCAGCCGGCAGACAGATAATAGGTGCCGGGATATTTTTTGAACTGTTCCTGATAAGCGGCATCTCCTCCCAGAAACAAAGAGATACAGTCGTGGACTTTGGGGATCACCAGGGTGACATTCCGGGAATTAAGCCCCACCGTGCCTTTGCCGCAGACCCCGTACCCGATGATGATGCGGTCCGCATCCTTTTGATCGGAAATGTGATCGATGGCTTCCTGGACCTGTTGGTTGAGCTTGTGGGGATTTTGGTGCAGTCCGGCTTCCAGAAATGTGTATTCCAGATTCAGGCCCAGCTCCCGGGCCACTTCCTTGATATCCCTGGCCAGCACTGCACAGGATATGACATGGATCTTTTTTTTCACTATGAATTCCTCAGGATTGTTTATTTGTCAAATCTCTTAAAATAAGCCGATGTCCAACCGGGTGTCAAATGATTTTTTCTGGATGGTGACAGGTATTATTTCAAAAATGATGCTGATCATAATCGGAATTGTACGCTTGCTCCTGTTGTGACATCATTGAATAACGACCATGGTGCTGTGCACCACAACCAATTAGCCTGGCGGGGCAAAAAGTCCTCCGACGTTCTCGTTCCTGACAGGGCAAGCTTTGGGGGCGGCTCTCTTCTATTTCATGCTTTGTTGTGCCCGCAGGGCATGGCCGTTTATATGAAAGTCGTGTTGCGGCGGCAACCGGTCCGGGTTTTACCCTACGCTCATTCTCGCAGCCCGTCCATGGGCTGCTCCGAGGTGAGCGGCAGCTCTCTTGAGCATCCGTGCTCACAGCTGCCGCTCAAAACCGCTACGGGCAAAACCCGGACCGGTTGCCTCTAATTCGACTTTCTCTCTTTGTTGTGAGCACCCTGCTCATGGGCGTTATATGAAAGCATGATGTATAAAACGCTAAATAGACCATTGCCCTAAAAAAGAAAATAACTTATTTTCAGCAGGTTGTAAAACAAGTTTGCCACTCAACGTTCATAACAAAATGAGACGGAGGGCCAGGGTAACCCGGATGAATCAATCAGAATTGCTGAACTCGAGAGGAGTTCTCGCTTTTTTCATGGATTCATGGTTTACTGGAACCATACCGACCATGCCGGTGATGCAGAAAACGAAAGGAATAAAATGAGTTTAAACTACGAAGAACTGGATTTTCAGCAGACCCCTCTGGGGGATCTGATGCTGCGCCGCCGGCGGCTGCTGCAGCTGGGCGGCATGGATGTCTACGAGGTGAAGCTCGGTGACTATTTTCTCATGTCCAGCCTCTTCCACGAGGCGGAAGAACAGCTGGCCAGGCTGGGGCTTGGCGCCCTGGAACACGAAACCCTGGATGTTGTCATCGGCGGGCTCGGGCTTGGATACACCGCCGCTGCGGCATTGGAAGACAAACGCGTCACCTCCCTTGTGGTGGTGGAGTATCTCCAGGATGTGATCAAGTGGCACCAAAACCAGCTTGTTCCCCTGGGCCGGGTCCTGTCAGCAGATCCCCGGTGCCGTCTGATCAATGCCGATTTTTTTGCCCTTTCCAGGGATCTGCCAACAAGCTTTGACCCGGAAGAGCCGGTCAAAAAACACGACGCAATTCTTCTGGATATCGACCACACCCCAACCCATGTATTGGACCAGACCAACACCCGGTTTTACACAGAACAGGGCCTGGAAGAGCTGGCCGGACACCTCAAACCCGGCGGGGTGTTTGCCCTGTGGTCGGACGGCTTCCCGGAAGAAGCGTTCACCCGGCATCTAAGGAAAGTGTTTGACAGGGCCGACGCCCACACCATCACCTTTGACAACCCCATCACCGGCGGGACCTCCGAGGGCGCTGTTTACGTGGCCAGAACAGGGGGGTAAGAAACCATCATGGCCCCACTGATCGGTTGGTAAGGGTCTCTCTGAATAGAACAAACGCCCAGGGATCATCCCTGATCAGGTGGGAGATGAACTGTCATACAATCAAGATGCATGTATAACTTATTAAAATTAAAATTGGAGAGCAATCGTGCCAGACTTTCAACGTGCAATGATCATCCATGGGGGAGCAGGCTCGGATCCAAACGATTTTGATGGGCCAAAATCTGCCGTGGACAGAGGAATGGATCTGATGCCAATGGTGAAACCGCATTGACCGCTGTGGTTGGTGCTGTGACGTATTTAGAAGATGACCCCCGGTTTAATGCCGGTTTGGGCTCACAGGTGAGGAGCGATGGCCGGACCATGCAACTGGATGCATCCGGTATGACCAGTGACAATGAATTTGGAGCGGTGGCCTGTGTGGAAAATATTTTGGGCATGTCAAAAATTTTACAGGAGGACCATTCCGTGAAACCCGAGATAAATTTTGAGAAAATCACTGATATTATGCCTGAAGTGATTATTGTGCTGGATGAGGATTTAAATATTGTATGGGCCAATAAAAAGGCTGTTGAAGCAGCGCTTTCTCCGCCTTTAAACCAAAAGTGTTACAAGGTGTATATGGACAGTAATAAGCCGTGTGAAAATTGTCACACCCTGAAGACCTTTGATTCAGGAAAGAATATTTTCAATGTCAGCGAAGTGAGTTATCCAGACGGATCGGTAAAAAAATTTGAAGGGTATACCGCAGTGGCAGCGGTTGATCAGAATGGTAATCCAGCTTTGGTGGCAGAAATTGCCCGTCACGTTTCAAAAAGAGCTGGTCGATCTAAAGAAAGCGGTCCCAGAGGATCAGGCTCCACACAATGACCACATTGATCAGGGAAACCATGACTGCAGCCGAACCCAGATCTTTGGCCCGACCGGACAAGGGATGATTTTCCTTACCGATGCGGTCAATCGCTGCTTCAATGGCTGAATTGACAAGTTCAACAATCAGAACCAGAAAAAGACTGGCACAAAGGACTGCTTTTTCAAACCCACCCTGTCCCAGAAACAGGGCCAGGGGAATGAGGAGGGCAGATGCCCAGATTTCCTGACGGAATGCCTCTTCATGGGCCCAGGCCCCTTTCACCCCTTTAAGGGAATAACCCGTTGCACGGATGATATGCTGAACACCTCTTGTGTCGGGATTTTGGATACGCTTCTTCATCAGAAAGACCTTTGATACCATTACCCTGGACCGGGAAGAAAGTATGGAAATTGAACACTTTGAAAGTGATGGGCAATCACAATGTCTCCCAGGCGACAGCTGGCCATATCATTTTATATGAAACAGCCGATTTAGAACCCCCGGCGGTTGCCTGTCAGGAACATTGAGAACCAAAGGAGATCAGACTTTTTCGTTCCTGACAGGCAACCGCTGGGGGCGGCACTCTCCTGTTTCATGCTTCGTTGTGTCCGCCAGGACATGGGGGGTTATATATTTCCACAGGGCTCCCCCTTCTCCTTGTTCACCTCAATGGTGATGTGATCGTAATGACCCAGGGTCTTGAGTTTGTCCTGG
>DATFJY010000145.1:0-29394 GCA_035268905.1 Desulfotignum sp. | reverse complement strand
CCAGAAGCATCACCGGGGTATTGTCCGGCTGATACCGGGTCTGTGAAAGCAGCCTGGGCCGGCACCCCTGGCGGGCCAGGTCATCTGCCACCTGTGCGCATCTGGCCGGGTCCCTGGGGGCCACAACCAGTTTCAGGCCGGGTACTGCCTGCCGCACCTGCTGGAAAACTGTCAGAAGCACGCTTTCTTCCCTCGGATGGGTGGAGCCGGCTATCCAGAGTCTGTCGGCATTGTGCATACCAAACCATGTCTTAAGATCTAATTTCTGTTTTTTGTCCAGAACCAGAAGCGGCTGATCGAACTTGATATTGCCGGCCTGTGTCAGGCGTTCATTAGGAAGCCCCAGTGCTTCAAACCGGTCCTGGTCTTTTTTGGTCTGCACCAGTACATGGGACAGTCCGGAAAAAAACAATGCCCCTGCCCGCCCCAGCCGGCGGTATCGGGCAAAGGATTTTTTTGAAAGCCGTGCATTGGCCAGAACCACCGGGATATTGTTGTTCACCATACTGTGGAGAAAGCAGGGCCACAAATCTGTTTCCATCAGACAGACCAGGTTCGGTGAGATGAGATGCCGGACCCTGGCAACGGCCCATGGCAGATCAAAGGGGAAATAGGCAATCTGTGATACCAGGTGGTGACCGGGGCTGCAGAAAAGATGCTGCGCTGTATCAAACCCTGTCCGGGTGGTGGCGGTAAAAACGATATGGATTTTCGGAAACCGCTGTTTGACAGATTTGACCAGCGGCAGGGCAGACCGCACCTCTCCCACGGAAAGGGCATGTATCCAGATGCGTTTTTGCAACCCGGTTTTTTTTTGAATCCCTGTTTTTATCCCTAACCGCTGGAGCAGATTGGCCCGCCTTTTTTCAGATACCAGCCAGACAAGGGGTAAAAAAGGCAGCAAAAAGACAAATCCCGCAGAGACAACTATTTGATACAGCAGCAGCATCTCATTATTCCGTATTGATGAGAAAAATTGTGCCTGCGCACAGAAAAAAGATATTGGCTGCCCAGGGGGCCGCCGCTGCCGGCAGGACTCCGGCATATCCCATGGACAGACAGATGCCGTACATGACCCAGTAAAAAAAGGCAATCACCACACCAACGCCGATACCTGCCGGCAGATTGGCCTTGACAAAGCTGCGCATGCCTGTGGCTGCGCCGAAGAGGGCCATGATGATACAGATAAAGGGAAAGGCAGCTTTGCCATGCATATCCACCTGATAGGTGGTGGCATCATACCCTTCGCTTTTGACCTTGTCCACATAGGCCTTGAGTTCAAAAAAGCCCATCTCATCTGATGTTCTGACCAATTGGCCAAGATTTTCCGGTACCAGGCCCATGCCCCAGTCCACCAGTTTCATGTCTGACAGCACCACATCATAATCCCCGGTGTCGGGATTATACGTCTGCTCGACCACATCCTCCAAAAGCCACCGGCCCAGCTCATACCGGCCATGACCGGCATCGATCCTGGAAGCAAGGGTAAAATCATCTGCCATGGTGGTGGCACAGATGCCCGCCACTGTCTGCTGGACCGGATCAAAAAAACGGATATGTACGATGGTGTTTTCGGATTTTATCCAGATATCATTGCGGTTCCGGGAAATATTGTCCTGCTTGCGTATCTCATTCTGGCGGATATGGTTGGCCTTTGCCATGGACAAGGGCACCAGGGATTCCCCCATGAAAAACACCGCGCCCACCAGCACGACACTTGCAGCAAGGGCGGGCTTGACCAGAAAATATACAGAAATGCCCGAAGACTTGACCGCCGTGAGTTCATTGTTTTTGTTCATCAGCCCGAACACGGCAATGGTGGCCAGCAGAATGGCGGCCGGTGTAAGCTGCACAAACATGAACGGCAGTTTCAGCACCACATACCAGAGGGCCTGGCCCATGGAAACATCGGATTCCAGAAATTTGTCCATCCGGGAAAGATAATCAATGACCACAAACAGCACCAGGACCACGGTCTGAACAATACCGAAAAATTTGGCAAATTCCTTGAGCCAGTATCTATGCAGACATGTCATGGTGCATCATTCTCATAAAGCGATTTTGCAGCCGGCGCACCATCCTGGTGACAGCCAATGGCATTTTCACCGGTTTTTCCCGGGCATTGCGCATGAGCAGGTAGATACCGGCAGCACCCATGATCAGATTGGGCAGCCACATGCCCAGAACAGGCGGAAAATAACCAGTTTCTCCGGCCGACCATCCGGCAGCCAGAAAAACATAATACACCAGCAAAAAAAACACCCCCATTCCAAATCCGGAAGACCTGCGCAAAGAAAGGGACTGGACCCCCAGGGGGAAGGCCAGAAGTCCCATTGCCAGACAGGCGAAGGGGACGGAAAATTTTTCATGCAGCACCATCAAAGCTTCCCGCATCTCTTCTGCACTGTCCCCGTGACCTTTGCGGATGAATCCGACAAGATCTTTCAAATTCTGTTCATCCAGGTCTTTTCTTATTCTGCCCGGCCCCTGGTGAAGGGCAGCCAGATCAATATTGATGTCATAGCTGCCGAAATGAATGGTGGAAACTGTTTTATCCCCCACATCCACCTGGTTTATCATCCCATCATACAGGCGGATAGTATACACATTTTCATTTTCTGAATGAATCAGCCGGCCCCGGGGTGCCATTGATATCCGGGTCATGCCCGAAACAGTGCGGTCCTCGATAAAAACATCGGATAGTTCCTTTGTTTTCATGTCCACATGGGACACATAGACCATGATATCTTTGAGCTGGGAGTTGAACTGCCTTTCCTGGAGGGCCAGATCAATACTTGACCGGGCCATCTCAATGGTTTTCTGCTTGATAGCCAATTTGCCCCAGGCTACACCGGATATGGTGATCCACAGGGTCAGCCCAGTTCCCAAAAGGCAGAAAATCAGCACAGGGGGCAACAGCCGGTACAGGGACAGCCCAGCCCCTTTTAACGCAAGAATTTCATTTTCCCCGGACATACGCATGAATGTGAGGAGCACGGAGATCATGACAGACATGGGAATGGTGAACTCCAGAAACCGGGGCAGCGTATACAAAACCATCATCAGAATGGCAACAATATCTGCATTATAGTTCACCACCAGATTGGTGATATCCGGAATCCGTGTCATCAGGAACACAAAGGTCAGAAAAAAAAGGCTGATGCCAAAAGGCGGCAAAAATTCTTTGAAGACATATCGGTGTATAATGTGCACAGGTATCATTTTTTGATGAAAAATATAAGCTTGCACCCAAAGTGTCAAGACACAAAACAAATACCGGTTTTCTTGCCTGCTGTTTCGTGATAAAAAAAGGGTATGAAATGCATCATCATTGCCGGCGGATACTTAGGCTTCAGCGGAACCGTACCTGACGACAGCAGCCAGCATCCGGGACCGGATAAAAAAGCAAAATGGCAGCAGCACCTTGATCACCTTCTGGCGGCAGCTGATCTGATCATTGCTGCAGACAGCGGAGCAGCCCATCTGATGGCACTGAACCGCCTGCCCCACATCATCATCGGGGACCTGGATTCCATTGCCCCCCGGACACTGCAATTTTTTGAAAAAAAGGGGATTGATATCCAGAGCCATCCCATACGCAAGAACCGGACAGACACGCAGTTGTGCCTTACCCATGCCCTTGATCTGGGGGCTGATGATATCACCTTTCTGGCGGCCACCGGCACACGGCTTGACCACACTTTGGCCAATATTTTTATGCTGACGCAGCTGACAGATGCCGGTGTTCAGGCCCGGATCCTGGATCCCCATAATGAAATCTGCCTGGTGAAAGACCGGTTGGAACTTTCAGGAGATCCCGGTGATCTGCTCTCCCTTATCCCGGTATCCCCCATGGTGGAAGGGGTAACCCTCCAGGGACTTGCCTATCCGCTGGAGAACCATACCCTGTATCTGGGCAGTTCCCTTGGCATCAGCAACTATTTCATGGAAAAAAAGGCGGTGATATCCATCCGGTCAGGCATTCTCATTGCCGCCAGGTCCATGGATTGAACCGGATGGATCATCAGGTCTGCCGGTCATCGTCAGATGCGGCATCCTGGTCTTGTTTTTCTTTATCATTGTGTTCAGGGCTGCCTTGTTTTTCAGCACCAATGGTATGCTCAATCAAAAATTCCTCCACCTTTTCCATGTCGGTGGACACAATCACACGCTTGATGTTGATATCTTCAATAACGCCGTCCATATAGGGATTGAGCACCTCTTTCAGACGGGACTGCTGGTCCCTGACCTTGTCAAAATCTTCAACATCGCTGTGTATAAGTGAACTGAGAAACACAATGGCCGCTTCTTTGGCCCTGGGATGCACCCGGGGAATTTTCTGACCAGGCATCAATTCCCTGAGGCCCAGTTCCATGCTGATACAAAGATACCGGTCAGGAGCGCCGGAACTGATTTTATTCAAATTCACTGCTATGGGGGCCATGGGAATTACCAATGCCGTGTTTTCATCTTTATCCCCGGGTTTACGGGCACCTGTTTTCTTCCATTCGACCTTGCGCCCGTTTTCCTCCTGCAGGAGCATGCGGTGGTCCTCTAATTCCAAAACGTCAAACACATAGGTGTGATTTTTGGCCCACACATTTTCAATCGTGGATGCCATGACAGTAAACAGCAACTGGCTGTCCTGCAGGTGCCAGGTACCCTCTGCATCCCCTTTGCTGGCGACGATCTTGGAGGTGGCATCAGCAATGCGCACCGAAGACTGCCAGGTTTCCTTGGGATTTATGATCAGCAGGATATAGGCACGGTTTCTGTGCTGGGCCCAATTGCCAAGCACCATTTCTTTGTCTGATGTTTTTCTGTCACCACAGCCGGCCATGAAAAAAAATATCCCGGCCATGAAAAGGGCTGTAAAACATTTACAGGCAATGCGTATCATCAAAAGAATCCAACCATCCCAAAATTTTTGTAAACGCACAATGACAAGGCTATCATGAAGACAAACAAGGGTCAAGCATACCTGAAACCATAACCAGGGTGCTTGTGTGCCATAATTGTGGAATAAAAAAAAGGTGCCCTATTATAACAGGACACCTTTTTCAAGAAACCAGGACGGGAAATCAGTCACCGCAGGAGCTGCCGGAACCGCAGCTGCCGCAGCCGGAAGCCCCAAGATCCATATTGGAATCCAGGGCAAACCCCATACCTGTGAAATCAATCTTTATACGTTCCGCCTTTTGCATGAAATCTTTGTCCACGACAAACTTATGGCCTTTCACATCAAAGGCATCATCTGTGTTTTTAGGCTCATCCAGAGCCATGGCAAGGGAAGGTCCCCCTCAGCCGCCGGAATTGAGAAAAATCCGGATAGGGGTAGGTTCTTTCCCCTGAAAATAGTCATCAATCTGCGCTTTGGCAGGATCGGTCAGTTCAATCATGTGTAAATTCTCCTTTTGGTTTATTCGATTCAGGGAAAACCTGCCTGAATATTCATATTTTAACCACGGCCCCTGAACCTGTCAATGTATAGATCTGTTTTTCCCATAATTTTGCACAAATGGATCTAATTTATTGCCAACAAACCATTGGTTATTGTAGCATGCCCATATGAAACTATCCGTACCCTTTATTCCGGACGTTGCATTTGCCAAAACCCTGGCACACAAAAAAAAGGATCTGGCATCTGTCTATTTTGGCCTTCATTCCGGACCGGCGCTGGATGCCAGGGTGCAGCCCACCCCGGTGGCGCCGTCTTTGTTTGCCAAAACCCTGGGAATGGTGACCGGCATACACACATACTGCCTGCTTAATTCACGCTTTGTCAGGCCGGATCTGTATCTGGATGACCTTTTTTTATCCCAGACTTTGGACACCCTCCAGAAACTGCATGAAACAATCGGTCTTCAGGGTATTGTATTTTCCGATCTGTATCTTTTGCATGCCCTTTCCAGAACCGGCCATGGACTGATTCCTCTTCTGGAAGCAGTGCCGGGCATCAATATGATGACAGACTCGGCCCCCAAAGCCTTTTTTCTTCTGGATGCCATCGGAAAAACCGGGTTCAGACTGCCCGGCAAACTGGTTCTGGACCGGTCTTTGAACCGGGATTTTCATGCTCTTGAAAAAACGGTCCAGGGTATCAGAAAGGCATATCCCCGGATGGGCATTGAACTGATGGCAAATGAAGGCTGCCTGCTTCACTGCCCTTTCAAGCTCACCCATGATGCCCAGATTTCCCTGTCAAACACGGGCCTGGTCCAGGAGCAGACCCACCGTATCAGTCGTACCCTCGGGTGTCATGATACTTTTTTTCACCATCCCCACCTGTTTTTAAGCGCCCCTTTTATCCGGCCCGAAGATATGCATGCCTATGCCGGTCTGGCCGACACCGTCAAGATCAGCGGCAGGACCCTGGGACCCAATTTTCTGGAAAAAGTGATCGCCGCTTATACCCAAAGATCTTTTGACGGCAATCTTCTGGAACTCATGGATGCCACCGGTTTTCTGGCTGATACATATTATATTGACAACAAAAAGCTGGGACCGGATTTTCTCGATACCCTTGCAAATTGTGACAAATTCTGCAAAAAATGCGGAATTTGCCGGGAACTGTTCCACCATGCAGCCCAAAAACAGCCCATAACCATAAAACCATACAAGGATATGCAATGAAAATACTTGTCACCGGTGGTGCCGGATATATCGGCAGCCATACCTGCGTGGAACTTTTACAGGAAGGCTATGATGTTGCGGTGCTGGACAATCTGTCCAACAGCTCAGAGGAGTCTTTGATCCGTGTGGAAAAAATCACCAAAAAATCTTTGGCATTTTTCCAGGCAGACCTGCTGGACAAAGCGGCGGTGACCCGGATTTTTTCCCGGTTCAAGGCTGATGCAGTGATCCATTTTGCCGGGCTCAAGGCTGTGGGGGAATCCGTGAGCATGCCATTGACCTATTTTCACAACAACATCACCGGCACCCTGAACCTGCTGTCTGTGATGGCAGATTCAGGGGTGAAAAACATGGTTTTTTCATCTTCGGCAACCGTATACGGAGACCCTGCAAGCCTTCCCATCACAGAGGACTTTCCCTTGTCCGCAGCAAACCCCTACGGCAGAACCAAGCTGATGATTGAAGAAATCCTCACAGATCTTTTTCACGCAGACCCGGAATGGAATATTGCCCTGCTGCGGTATTTCAACCCGGTGGGTGCCCATGCCAGCGGGTTGATCGGAGAAGATCCCCAGGGTATTCCCAACAACCTGGTACCCTATATATCCCGGGTGGCCATAGGGTCTCTGGACCGGCTCCAGGTGTTCGGCAATGACTATGACACCCCGGACGGAACCGGGGTACGCGATTTCATCCATGTGACAGACCTGGCATGCGGCCATATCAAAACCCTTCCCAAACTGTTTTCCAATTCCGGCATCGTCACCTACAACCTGGGCACAGGCAGGGGGTTTTCCGTACTTGAAATGGTGGAAGGATTCCAACGGGCCTGCGGCCGCGCCATCCCCTATGACATCGTTCCCAGAAGACCGGGGGATATTGCCGCCTGCTGGGCAGATCCCTTCAAGGCGAAAACTGAGCTTGGATGGGAAGCGGAAAAAACACTGGATGATATGTGCAAAGATACCTGGAACTGGCAGAAAAACAATCCCCAGGGGTATGCAGCTGTATAAACAGTGTAAAAACAAAGGAAAGCAGTCATGACAGACTATCTGATCCAGTTGAAACAGATGGTCAGAACAGAACGGCTGGAGCAGTGCAGATCACTTTTGGACAGAATCGGACAACAGCCGGAAACACAAAAACGTCAGGCATTGGAACTGCTGGCTTTGACACCGGGTGCGCATGCTGGTGCCATGCTCAGACATCTGCTGGTCAGACAAACCGAGGAAACCCTTCTGGCAGGCATTCTGCACACCATAGGAAAGTTCAGGCGCAGGGATATGGTAACTGATGTGGCAGAATTTTTGTTTTATGACAATGCCCTGCTCAAAACCCAAGCGGTCCGGACCCTGGAAAAGATCGCTAGCCCCCATGCCCTCAGCTGTCTTGAGCAGGTGGCAAAAACCGATAAGTGCGATCAGGAAATTCTACATGCTATTGCCGGTCTCAAAGCAGCCATTGCCGATTCCCGGACACCCGAACATGATCCGGGTTTACAGCAGCAGAAAACATCTGAATACAAAAAAAATCTGGCCCGCCTGGGGTCCCGGCATCCGGAAAAATACTGCCAGGCATTTGCATATTTTTTACACCACGGCAGCCAGGCGGCGGCCGGCCTGACCGAAAACCTTGACAGCCAAAACCATGACCTGCTCATCAGGCTGCTGCACCTGGTGTACACAACCACCCCCCAGACGGCTGCCAAAGATATCCTGGCCCTGATATCCAGAAACAGAATCAACAGCCACCTGAAATTTGCGGCCTATGATGCCCTGCAGGCTTTTCCAGGTTCCGGGGCTGCCGATGCCGCCATCAGGGGATTAACCGACACCGCCTCCCACGTCAGGATGGCTGCAGCCAGGGTGCTGGAAAAAAACGGTTCAGTCCGCATCCTTTCCCAGGTCCGCAGCATGGTGGAATCCGGCACCAAAACAGCAGAACTCCTGGTCCAGGACATTTTAGATGCCCGGGCCGCAAAACTGATATCTGCCCTGATCAACACAGACACCTTTTTTTATGCCGCCTCCAACCACCTGGAAAAAACGGCCTGTGAACCTGTGCTGGCAACCTTTATCCGCATACTGGAAACCCGGAAGCGCAGGGCAAGTGCCGCAAAATACCGGCAGATACTTGATGCAAAAACCTGCGAACCCAGAAAGACCATTGTTGTAACAAGTTTGTCCCGAACATACCTGGATGTCTACACAAAACTGGTTTATGCCGCCGGTTTCCGGGCACTTCCCTTCACAAGCCTCCAGGATGCTTTTGAAGCCATTGTCTCACAGAAACCGAATGCTGTTGTATGCGATCTGTTTCTGCACCACATTTCGGGTTTTGACTTTTCCAGAGAAATCAGGGAGCTGTATGGCAAAAAAGATTTGCCGGTTATCATCTCAGCCCTGCACAAAAACCAAAACAAAGATCTTCTGGCAGATACAATGAATCAATCAGGTGTTACCGGTTTTTTTCCATTTCCGGCTGCACCCGGAACCATACAATCCTGGATAACAGCCCCATGAACCGGATGCACAAGCCGGTTGCCATCGGGGCCCGTCTCAAAACCTGTCCTGAAATCCACACCCTGGGATTTCGTCCCAATTTTTTCGATTATGATCCCGCCCAGAGACAGGCCCTGTTATCCGCCCGGCGGGTGCTCTATCCCACAGCCTTTTATGCCGGTCTTTTCAACGCCATGGGAAAACCAACCTTTCCGAGTTTCCACACCTATACCTGTGCCATGGACAAAATCCGGCAGACCGCCATGTTTCAGATGCTAGGCATCCCCCACCCCAGAACCCGGGTATTTTACGGTCTAAAACAAAAAAAAACCATTCTGGATTGGTTTTCCTTTCCCTTTATCGCCAAGATTCCAAGGGGATCTGCCAGGGGGCAGGGCATATTTCTGATCCAGAACCAGACAGATCTGGCAGCATATCTGGCACTGAAATGCCCGGCCTATATCCAGGAGTACCTGCCGGTGAAAAAAGATATGCGCATCATAGTGATCGGCCAAAAAGTGGTACTGGCGTATTGGCGGACCGCTGAAGCATCCTCGTTTAAGACCAATCTATCCCAGGGGGGCAGCATCTGTTTTGATCCTTTGCCCGAACCCGCCCTGGACCTTGCCCTTTCAACGGCAAAGGCTTGCGGCTGGGATGATGTGGGTATTGACATTCTGCCGTCAGGCAGCCGGTATTTTGTGCTGGAAGGCAATATGAAATATGGCACCAAAGGATTTCAAAAAGCGGGGATCAACTATAAAGAACTGTTATGCCGCCTGATACGCACGGATATGGTGTGACCCAAAACCTTATATCAGACCGGCATCTGCATCATCCTGTTCCCATTCTGCCAGATATTTGCGGATGGCTGCATATTTCGATCCGGCCCGGGGCTTTAAGAGAACATATCCCATGGCACCCAGATTTTTTTCCAGAAGCACAAAAAATGCAGCAGCCACCTGCAGGGCTTGATCCTCCTGTCTGGAAGCCGTCCCGACCTGTTCTGCCACCGCCTGTGTCAGATGTCCCCGGGGCATAAAAAAATCGGTGGTCATATGGTTCCATTCCTCCGGGAAATGGCGGATTTTCCAGGGAATGAGGTTTTCAGGCCGCAGAATGCCCTGTTTTTCCGGATGAAGATCAGACGGAACAAAGGCCATGTTTTTCTGTTTGAACTGCATCAATTCTTGGAGCAAATCCCTGGCTGTGTGACCGAAAATCCATTCTTCCGCCGATAGAAGGACCGGCGGGAATTCTGCACTGGTCAACGCAAAAGAAAAGGGGCCAGCCTGTTTCCAGAACCGTTTGAAATCTGCTGCATGGGGCAGTATCTGTCGCAACACCTGCATGGGTATTTCCTGTTTTTTTCAAAATTTTTTTATAAACCAGATAACCGCCATGTGCAAGCAAAACCACAAAAATCGGGATATTTCCTATGCTGGATATTTCCTGTACTACATTGTGTATCCCAGGGAACTTGGCAGGGAGCCCCTGGAGGTGTGCTGTGACAGGACCGTCAGATCCGGAGGGGCCAGCAGACATACCAGGATGACAAAACCGTTTACCGGTGATCTGTTCCCCTGGTGAAAATAACTGCGGTAACCGGCCCCGGGAAATCTCGGGCCGGTCACAGCATACCTCCAGGGGCGGGCTTGACCAGGACATGCCATGGCACCATTGAAAAACTGATGCATTCATGGCAAATGCTTAGGGAACAACCATTTTTCTTGACCTGGTTCTGATATTTTGTTAACCATCATACCCTGTTATGGTTAACCAAGCACAACATATCCGCGATACCATCCTGGAACTGCTGTACCGGGAAAAGGGAGGCATCGTTTCCGGGGTCACCCTCAGCAGACGTATCGGAATTTCCCGGGTGGCGGTGTGGAAGCATATCACTGCCCTGAAAAATGCGGGGTTCGCCATTGGATCCGGTCCCACTGGCTATCATCTGATTGACTCCCACGATCTGTTGCTGCCCTTCTGCTTTGACGGCGCTCTGCCCGGCAGTGCTGATACGCCTTTACAGGACCGGATATTTTACTTTCCGCAGGTGGAAACCACCATGGACACGGCCCGGAACCTGGCCAGACAGGGAGCCTTGCACTTAAGCTGTGTGGTGGCGGAGCACCAGACCCGGGGCAGGGGACGGCTCAACCGGCAATGGGAGTCCGGCCGTGGGGGGCTGTGGTTTACGCTGATCCTGGTTCCAGATATTCCCCCGCCCATGGCATATCTTTACAACTTTGCCGCTTCTTTGAGCCTGTCAAAGGCTTTGGAAAAACTTTTCCATATTGATGTCCGGGTCAAATGGCCCAATGACCTGCTTTGGAACGGCAGTAAACTGGTGGGCCTTTTGTCTGAAATTGAAACCCAGGCAGATATGATCCGGTTTCTGCTGGTGGGCATCGGTATCAATGCCAATAATGATCCTGCCTCAGAGTTGTTCGATGCCGTCTCCATCCGGCAGATACTGGGACGGCCTGTTTCCCGCAAAAAAATCCTGGTGGCGTTTTTACAGGAACTTCTTTTTCATACCCGGAATATGGAACCAGCTGCAATTATGAAAGCATGGAAAGAGCGCACCGCCACCATCGGATCCAGGGTCAGGGTAAAGACACATAAACAGACGTTTCAGGGCCTGGCCCTGGATGTGGATGACACCGGCACCCTGCTGTTGAAAGATGACAACCAGCAGGTGCACCGCATCATTTACGGAGACTGCTTTCACACCTGAAAGCGGTTATTATGTTGCTCATATAAAAAAACGCTGCAAGGAGACCGCCATGCCGCCGGCATACCCTTTAAGACCCATGGTTAACACCGCCCTGTTTGTCGCCCTCATTTCCGTGGGGGCATTTATCGCCATCCCCATCGGGCCGGTACCCATTGTCCTCCAGAACATGTTTGTCCTGCTGGCCGGCCTGATCCTGGGGCCAGCCTGGGGACTTGCCTGCGTGGGGGTATACCTGCTGACAGGGCTGGCCGGACTCCCGGTGTTTGCCGGCGGCACCTCCGGCATCGGCAAACTGTTCGGCCCCACCGGCGGTTACCTGCTGGGATATCTGCCGGCTGTTCTGGTCACCGGTGTTTTGTCCAGGGCTTTTGGGAAAAAACTGGGCGGTGATATACTGGCTGCGGCTGCAGGATCTTTGGTTGTGTACGCTGCCGGGGTTCCATGGCTCAAGATGGCCTTTTCCCTGTCCTGGCCAAAGGCCGTGACAGCGGGGATGGTGCCTTTTCTTTTGGGAGATGCAATAAAAATAGCGGCTGCCGCAGCCATTGCCAAAAAAATCCGGCCCCTGGTCAAGCTGTAAATAGTATGGAACACCCGATTCTGGAAATTGATCACCTGACCCATTGTTTCCCATCCGGCGGGGGCATACTGGATATTTCCTTCCAGGTGTTCCCAAAAGAATTTATCCTGGTGGCCGGTCCCAACGGGTGTGGAAAAACCACCTTGATACGGCATCTCAACGGCCTGCTGCTGCCATCATCAGGCCAAATCCTTCTGCATGGCAAACCGGTGACATCTGATATAACCAACGCCCGCAAAACTGTGGGCATGGTATTTCAGGATGCAGACACCCAGATTGTGGGGGATACGGTATATGATGAAGTGGCATTCGGCCCGGAAAATCTGAAAATGCCCAGGTCCGTGATCCAAAAAAAAGTGCCCCAAACATTGAAAAAACTGGACCTGTTTCACCTGAAAGACCGGAACCCCGCCACCCTGTCCGGCGGGGAAAAACGCCGGCTGACCATTGCCGGCATTCTGGTCATGGATCCTGAAATCATTGTACTGGATGAACCGTTTGCCAATATGGATTACCCGTCATCCCTATCTTTGATCACAACCATACGTGCATTACACGCAGGGGGGCGGACCATCATTATGGCCACCCATGACCTGGAAGAGGTCATCACCTGCGCCACCCGGATGCTTATCCTGGACCGGCAGGGGTGCCTGGCCAGGGACGGCCGCCCCGGAGACCTGCTTTTGGATCTTGCGGCCCATGGCATCAAACAACCCTGTTTTTCCCGCATGGGGTACGGTGCACCACCATGGCAGACATGAATATTTTCACTTTTTGCCCGGGGGTTTCCGCCCTGCACCGCCTGGATGTCCGGTACAAAACCGCCCTTGTGTGCCTGGTGAGCCTGGCCCTGTTAAAAACCGGTTTTACCGGTTGTTTTGTCTGTTTTCTGGTCCTGTCCTGGCTGGTTTACACCACAAGGATATCCTTTTTTCTTATTGCGGCACAATTAAAATGGTTTATCCTGCTGCTGGGCATCATGTTTATTACCAGAAGCCTCACCGTGCCGGGCACACCACTATTTTCTTTTTTCGGGCTTGTTTTCAGCCAGGAAGGACTGCGCCAGGGGGCACTTGTGGCACTGCGGTTTTTTCTGGTCATGATAACCGGCCTGCTTTTTTCTGCAACCACCCGGCCCACAGACCTGAAAAGTGCTGCCCAGTGGTATTTACACCCCATCCCCTTTGTTCCGGAAAAACGGGTGGCCATCATGATCAGCCTGTTTCTGCGGTTTCTGCCCCTGATTCTTACCCAGGCCCACCAGGTATCAGATGCGGTAAATGCCCGCTGCGGCAACCTGAACAAAAATCCTGTACGCCGTATCCGTTACCTGGTGCTGCCGTTGCTCAAAAAAATTTTTCTGGCAGGGGACAGCCTGTGCCTTGCCATGGATGCCCGGTGCTACAATGAAGACAGAACCGATCCTGTTTTTGAAACCGGCAGAAATGAAATGCGGTTTTTGGCTGCAGGCCTTTGTCTGTGCCTGGCAATGGTCTATCCGTTTCATATATGTGTAACATGACATTTTGGTTATAATAAACATTTATGGTTGAACCGCCAAAAAATTTATTGTACAGTTTGAGTCACAATCAGTTTTCATTACTTTTATGAATGCATTGTTTTAATAATGTAAATAGGTAAAAAAACCATACAGGGACAAACAAAGGGCGCATATGCCAAAACCGCTGGATCCTTTTTCAGGTTCTTCCATGTTTGATCTGCAGGGACGACAATCTGTCAGGGCGACCTTCAAGTTGTCCCAGAAGGCCATCGATGCCATCGGCCTGGTGGCGGTCCACATGGGTATCAAGCAGAAATCTTTGTTCGATCATATCATAGAAGACAAAAAATCCCTGGAGAATCTGGCCCAAACCATCCACCTCCGGCAATTCAAAAAAATCCCCAGACGTCAGAAAACCTTTGTCATGAGCCGCAGGACCATTGATGCACTGCGCTCCATCTCCCAGACCTATGATATGCCCAGGGATGCCCTGGTGGAATATGCGGTGCAGAAACTGGAATCGGTTATTTACAGTGAAAAAATGCGCCATGCAGAACGCAAAAAAATGGCGGCAGAGGTCATGGCACATTTTGAAAAAGGAGAGCAGGTATACCGGTCTGTGGTCAAAACCCTGGGCAAAGATGACCCTTTTTGCCGGCACCTGGCCAAAGCGGTGCAGGCAGCCCGCAAAACAGCAGAAGATCTCCATGAATTTTTGCAAAAAAGCCAGGTTTTAGAAGACTTTTAAACAATCATGACCCAGAGACCACAACCAATGATGAAAGTAAAAGCAGTTATCCGTCAGGTATTCGCTTACAACGCAACACTTAAAACTTAAAACTTTCATATATATGAATGACCCATGAGGAGGACGCATTGATAGATGTTCAAGACCTGACCAAGTATTACAACGACTTTTGCGCGGTGGATCACATCAATCTGTCGGTTGCGCCCGGAGAAATTCTGGGACTGCTGGGGCCCAACGGGGCCGGAAAAACCACAACCCTGCGCATGCTCACCGGATATTTCAGGCCCACATCCGGAAGGATCTCAGTAAAACACCTTCAGATGCCAAAAGACACCCTGCACATCAAATCTTTGATGGGGTATCTGCCGGAATCAGCGCCTTTGTACCACAATATGCTGGTATATGATTACCTGGTCTATGTGGCCAGAATAAAGGGCATTATTGATCCGGACAAACAGATGGCGCGGTTCAGGACCCTGGTGGATCTGTGCGGACTGTCCACGATCATGGACAAGCCCATCGCCACCCTGTCCAAGGGACTAAAACAGCGGGTGGGACTGGCCCATGCCATGATGACGGACCCGGAAATCCTGGTACTTGACGAGCCCACCTCCGGACTGGACCCCAACCAGATTGCCGAAATCCGATCCATTATCCGGCAGATCGGCAAAGAAAAGACCATAATCGTCTCCACCCATATCCTCAGTGAGGCGGAAGCCACCTGCGACCGCATTGTCATTATCAACAAAGGCCGGGTGGTGGCGGATGACACCACCGCCAGCCTCAAAAACAAAGGCCTGCAGAACAGTGTTGTACGCCTGGCCTTGAAGGGCCCTGACCAGACAACTGCCCTTGACCTGCTGGCATCCATGGATCCTGCCCTTGATATCAGGCCTGCACAGGCAAAGGAGGAGGGCCTGGTATGCTTTGAAATCCGTCCCCCGGACAACCGGGATGTGCGATCCGACATATACCTGAAGATCAAACAAACGGACTGGATCATCATGGAGCTTGCAACAGAAACCCAGGCCCTTGAAAAAATATTCCAGCAACTGACCCGGCAGGAGGCCTAACCATGTCACAAATCAAGCATATTGCCGTCAAAGAGTTCAAAGACTATTTCATATCACCCATCGCATATATTGTGATTGCCCTTTTCCTTATTGTTACCGGGTGGTTTTTCTTTTCCACTTTTTTTATTTACAGCAGGGCGGATATGCGGGATTTTTTTTCCCTGCTGCCCATTGTGTTTTCATTTTTCATTCCTGCCATTACCATGCGGCTGTTTGCCGAAGAAAGAAATGTGGGATCCTATGAAACCCTTTTGACCATGCCGGTTTCCTTTACCGACATTGCGCTGGGCAAATTTTTTGCCGCCACCTTGTTTTCCGCTGCCATGCTGTTACCTACCCTGGCCTATCCTGTTTTCATCTCCTTTATCGGGGATGTGGATCCCGGCCCGGTTGCGGGCGGGTACCTGGGGGCCCTTTTTCTGGCTGCTGCATATTGTGCCATGGGGCTGTTTGCGTCCGCATTGACCCGAAACCAGATCATCGCCTTTATCATCGGGTGTGCCCTGTGTTTCACCCTGACCATCATCAACCGGATGCTGTTTTTCATGCCCCCAAAGATCGTGGCTGTGGTCGAATACTTCGGGGCCAGTTCCCATTTCACCAATTTTTCCAAAGGCATTCTCGATACCCGGGACATCATCTATTTCATCAGCCTGGTCTGCATTTTTATGTTCTCAACCTATCTTGTCATGCAGGAAAAAAACTAAGGAGACACCATGGGACATATGAAAGAACCCTATATCAAATTCATTCTCTATATTGCCGTAATCGTGCTGGTGAACATCGCGGGACTGACCCTGTTTTTCCGGGCTGATCTCACCCGCAGCCAGATCTTTTCTCTGTCCAAAGCCAGCAAAGAGGCAGTGGCAACCCTGTCCGAACCCTTGAGCGTCAAGGTTTTCTTTTCCAAAAACCTGCCTGCCCCCCACAACAACACGGAACGGTATCTGCGGGATCTTCTGGAAGAGTATGCTGCCCGGGCCGGACGTCAGTTCAACTACAGCTTTTACAATGTATCTTCCGAAGCAGGCGACCTTTCTTCCCGGGCCAATGAGAACAGAGAGATGGCCGGAAGTTACGGCATCTCTCCCATCCAGATCCGGATCATGGAAAATGATGAAATCAAATTCAAGAACGCATTCATGGGCCTGGTAATTATCCACGGCGATCTCGTTGAAAAAATCAATGCTGTCACATCCACCGACGGGCTGGAATACCAGTTGACCACCGCCATCCAGAAACTCAACAACAAGGTTTCCGCACTCTTGCGTGTCACAGATACCATTCAGGCAAAATTATACCTGTCCTCTTCTTTGCTCACCATCGCCCCGCTCATCGGTTTGGACAATCTCCCACAACTGGCCGGGTCCGTCAAAGACACCATTGCAGACATCAACGCCAGAAGCCGGGACATACTGGCGTTTGAACACACCGACATTTCCGACAGACAAACCCTGGACAGGGTTGCTGAAAAACATGATATCATGGCCTTGTCCTGGCCCGCCATCCCGGATAAAAACATCGCTGCCGGCCAGGGAGCGGCAGCCCTGGTGCTGGAATACAAAGATCAGTCTGCCAGCCTCCCGTTGATCACGGCCATGGAGCTGCCCATCATCGGCACCTCCTACCAAATGGCTGATCCGGATGCCCTGCAAGAGGAGATCACCGCCATCATGGAAAAAATGATCGGCATCAACCAGGATATCGGGTTTCTGGCCGACCACGGCACCCACACCCTGGGTCCTGACCGCATGGCCATGATGCAGGGACAGCAGGGGGCGGGCATGCAGGTGTTCAACAACCTGTTGTCCGCCAGGTACAACATCAAACAGATTGCGCTGGCAGAAGAGGATATTCCAGAGGGTCTCAACTGCCTGATCATTGCCAAACCCACAGAGCCGTTTTCCGATTATGCACTGTTCCAGATCGACCAGGCCCTGATGCGGGGCACCAATATCGCCTTTTTCGGGGATGCCTTTCAGGAAATCATGGCCAGGGGCGGCATGGGCATGCCCCAATACAAACCCATTGACACCGGCCTGGAAAAACTGCTGGCCCATTACGGCATATCCTTGAAACCAGCCTATGTTCTGGACAAATCCGCCTACAAGCACCAGCCCAGAGAAGGCGGCGAACAGATTATATATTTTGCGCCCATGCTCAAGGAAAAATCCATTAACAATACCCCGCCCTTCATGCACAATATCAAAGGACTCATTGCCATGCAGGCATCTCCTGTGGAACTGGTAAAAGACAATATTGATGACGCACAGGTTACCCCCACAAGGCTGCTGCACACATCCGAGGAATCATGGCTCATGCAGGGCAGTATCAATCTCAACCCCATGTTCATCTCACCTCCCGAATCCCCAGAAGAACTGGGCACCCATGACCTGGCCTATATCCTGGAAGGCACCTTTACCAGCTATTTCAAGGACAAACCCATCCCCAGAAAAGAGGTGGGGGACACCGACACCCCGGATGCAAAAGATGGGGCAGGTGCCACAACAGATGAAGATGATCCGACAAAAAAAGAGACCCAGCCGGGCGAAACCGGTGCCGCAGCTCCCAGGGGGCTAGTGGCGGAAAACCGGCTCAGGGACACTTCCAGCCCTGCAAAGATCTTTGTGCTGGGATGTTCCCAGATGCTCCAGGACAACATGCTGGATCCCCAGGGGAAAACCACCAACGCCACCTTCATCCTCAACGCCATCGATCATTTGAACGGCAGAGATGACATTGCTGCCATGCGCAGCAAACAGCAGTCCTTGAATCCCCTGGACCCCACCACCCCCATGGTGCGCGGGGTGATAAAATCCGTTAACATTGCCGGACTGCCGGCCCTGGTCGTGCTTTTCGGCATAGGGGTCTGGGCGGCCAGAAATGCAAAAAAGAAAAAAATTGCCACCTTGTTCAATTCATAAGGATGACACTGCCATGAAAAAAGAATACCTGATTCTGACCCTTTGCATCGTTGCCCTGAGCGGTTATCTTTTGTTCCATAAACAGGACCGTACCCATTATACCCTGCCTGATCCCCCGAAGGTGGCGGCAGACAGCGTGGACCGCCTGGTCGTCCAAAAACCGGAGGACACCATAGCCTTTACCAGAACAGAACAGGGCTGGGTGGTAACGGACCAGGCATATCCGGCTGATGATGCTGCCATGCGCCAGATGCTGGATGTCATCACAGGGCTGAAATTTTCCGCCCTGGTGTCGGAAAATCAGGATCTTGTCCGGTATGAACTGGATGACGGCCATTGCCTGGATGTCACCGCCTATGACCAAAACAAGGCCCTTTTGTCATTCAAGATAGGAAAAACCGCCCCCACTTTCAACCACACCTTTGTCATGCTGGAAAACGATCCCAATGTGTACCATGCCACAGACAGCTTCCGGCAGCATTTCGATAAAACCGTCAATGGGTTCAGAGACAAGCAGGTCATGAGTTTTGCTGAAGCATCCATCACAGGCATGACCATTGAAGTCCGGGGGAAACAAACCCACTTGAGCGGCCAAAAATCCGGTTCCGGTTCACAAGATGAAGCCGGGACAGGCTTTAAATATAAAGATGGCAGTGCACCGGATCCCCAAACGATTTCCAATCTTTTGTCCACCCTGTCGGTGCTCTCCTGTGACCGCTTTGTCGATGATCCGGACAAACAGCAACTGGAAAAGGATACCCCGGATCTGACAATCACCCTTGAAAACGGTACCCCCATTGTTTTGCATCTGTTTGATCAGGGGGAAGAAGGTTCGGTTTTCGGGACTTCTTCCATGAACGGGTATGGTTTTGTCCTGGAAGAATATGTTGCCAAAGACATCCGGTCGTGGGCCCATGAACTGGCGGGGCTGGAGCAGACAGAAGAGGAGAAGCACACCACCCAGTGAAGCAGATATTCAAGCTTTTATATCAGCCCTATAAATGGATCGTGGTGCTCCCCTTCACGCTGGCCATCACCATGGTCATGGGACTGGTCTGCATAACTGTGGGGGCTGTTTTCTCCCAGGATGCGGCCAATGTAACAGCTGTTTTATGGTCCAGGCTTTGCTGTGCCATCGCCCCTGTCCGGGTTGCTCTGAAGGGAAAGAAAAATTTCACCCCCAAGAATGCCTATGTGGTGGTGGCCAACCACCAATCCATGGTGGATATACCGGTGATCCACGGGTTCATGGGGCTGCACATCAAATGGGTCATGAAGCAGGAACTGCGGAAAATCCCCATTTTCGGGATCGCCTGCCATTATCTGGGCTGTATTTTCATAGACCGGTCCCACAGGGATGCTGCCATTCGATCCATTCACCAGTCCAGAAAACGCCTTTCCCCCAGGGCATCGGTACTGTTCTTTGCAGAAGGCACCAGAAGCCGTGACGGTCAGGTACGTCCCTTTAAAAAAGGGGCGTTTGTCTTTGCCAGGGAAACCGGACTTCCTATTCTGCCGGTCACCATCAAAAATTCATACCAGATCATGCCGCCGGATTCTCTGGACCTTGTACCGGGGAAAGTGGCGCTCATTGTTCACCGCCCCGTGTATGTACTGGCAGATGATCCGGACCGGCTGGATGCGGTCATTGCATCGGTCCGTGCCACCATTGCCGCACCATTGATGCAGTAATAGCTTCGCCATCGATGCCGTAATCACTGTATACATTTCCCCGTAGCTCCCATGTAAACCATCCCGTTTTTTTGCTCCACCACATCTATAAAAAATTATCCACTTTACTCCCCTTTCCTCTTTTTCTGTAAAATCAATTTGATAAACCTTTTTTCCGGGAATTTTTTCAGCTTATCCCCATTTTTTTCTTGACTTATACCACAGTTTTCGTAAAAGTGTGCCAAAAGGTGGTGGAAAGTGGACCTTACACCCAAAACAAAGGCGTAAAAATACGTGTTCCGATCAAGCTCCTTTCATACAATCGACCCAAAGGGCAGGATAATCATTCCGGCAAGGTTCCGGAATGTCTTAAAGGCGGATGATGAATACGGGGTGGTGGTCTCCATCAAGGATGGTTGTCTGTATGCTTACACGTTCAGTGAATGGAAACAGCTGGAGAAAAAAATCCTGGCTGCCAAAAGTGCGGCAATGGAAAAATTCAAACGCTTTTTCCTGGGAAATGCCTGCCCCCTGAAATGTGACAAGCAGGACCGGATTTTACTCCCCCAGAGCCTGCGCACCTATGCCGGCATCGAAAAAGATATTGTTCTGGTGGGGGTTTTGGACCGGTTCGAGATTTGGGCCCGGGAAAAATGGGACCAGGAGAACCTGAAAATGGAACAGGAACTTGAACAAGCGGAAGTAAGGGAGGAAATTGCTTCCCTGGGGCTGTAACCATGGGATTTGTGCATACGTCTGTCATGCCTGCCGAGGTACTTGCGTATCAGAACCTGAAACCCGGGCATGTGTGTGTGGACTGTACACTCGGAGGTGCCGGCCATGCAAAATCTACCATAAACGCCATACTTCCCGGCGGCACCCTGATCGGTATTGACCAGGACCATGAGGCCATTGCCAATGCAAAAAAGGTGCTTCACCGATTTGCCCAAAACAGTATACTGGTACATGACAATTTCTCCCGTCTTTCACAGATCCTGGACCGGTATAATATCACCGGGGTGAATGCCATTGTCCTGGACCTGGGATTTTCTTTGAACCAGATCACCCGGGCACACCGGGGATTCAGTTTTAACCTGGATGAACCTTTGGATATGCGCATGGACATCAGAAACGATCTGACAGCTGAAACCATTGTCAACGCTTTTGAAGAAAAAGAACTGGCAGATCTGTTCTTCAGATTTGGTGAAGAAAAATTCTCCCGCAGGATAGCCAGGGCCATTGTCAGGGACAGACAGGTTCACCCCATCGCAACCACCCAGGATTTAACCCGCATCATTTGTGACTCAGTTCCGAAAGGCCGGGCCGCCGCCCAAAAAATTCATCCTGCCACCCGGGTGTTTCAGGCCCTGCGCATTGCTGTCAATCAGGAACTGGAAAATCTTGCCATTTTCATGCAGCAGGTTCCTGACCTGCTGGTCAAAGGCGGCAGAATCTGCGTCATCTGTTTTCATTCCCTGGAAGACCGCATTGTAAAACAGCACCTCAAATCCTTTGAAGCCCTTTGCACCTGCCCCAAAGACCTGCCCCGATGTGTCTGTAATACACAGCCGACCATGCGGTCCATCTTCAAAAAGCCGCTGATACCATCTTCCAAAGAGATGGCGGAAAATCCCATGGCCAGAAGTGCAAAACTCAGGGTTGCTGAAAGGATATAGCATATGAACCAGAAACGCACAGGGCCGAAAAAGAGCAGCACCGGGGTAAAATGGCTGGTACTCATTTGTGTTTTGTTCGGGGAACTGCTGGTACATACCTGGGTGAGAACAGAGAGTACCCAGACGATTGTCGAAATCTCCACTGCCCAGGCCCGTTTGTCAGACCTGATCTCCTACCAGAAGGCATTGACACTGGAACGGGACCGGCTCAAATCCGATGATCGGATTATCCGCATCGCCCGATCACAGCTGGGCCTGACAAGTGATGTATTCAACCAGACCATCTATCTGGGCAAAGAAAATCTGTAATGGCTGATGATGTGCACATAAAAAAACGGGTGATGGTGATCCAGGTATTCCTTGTGGGCACCCTGCTGCTGCTGGGGGCCAAATCCTTTGACATCCAGATCCGCAAGGCAGACCTGTATGCCAGGCGGGCGGAAAATGGATATTCCAGACTTTTGACCATCAAAGGAGAAAGGGGACAGATTCTGGACCGGAACCTGAACAAACTGGGAACCAGCCTGGATGCCATGACAATTATCGCTGACCCGCAGCGCATAGAGGCCCCGGTCAAAATTGCCCGGATACTGGCCAAACATTTGGAAATCGATTCCAAAACGCTGACGGGAAAATTTTCCGCTGACAATCGGTATACAGTTTTGTCGGAGGCGGTGACACCGGAACTGGCCGATGACATCCGAAAACTGCATCTGCCGGGCATCTATTTTAAAAAAAGTTTCAAACGCTTCTACCCCAACCGGGATCTGGCGGCCCAGGTCATCGGATTCACAGGGAAAAACGATGTCGGCAGAGAAGGGCTTGAGTTCAAATACAATACCATCCTGGAAGGCAGAGAATTTGCCGTCACCGTCAGAAAAGATGGTGTCGGCCGGGTGCTGGATATTGACAAAAAAACCCAGGATGACCTGCGGGGCAACACCATTGTATTGACCCTGGACAAAAAAATCCAGTTTCTGTCTGAAACAGCCCTGGAGCAGGCAGTTAAAGAACACCAGGCAAAATCGGGTCTGGCTTTGGTCATGCGGCCGGTCACAGGAGAAATTTTGGCCATTGCCCATTATCCCCGGTTCAATCCCAACAATTACCAGGATTTCAGCGATATTCCTTATAGAAACCGGGCTGTCACAGATGCGTTTGAACCCGGATCTGCCATGAAAGTGTTTACCGCTGCTGCTGCCCTGGAAAAAGGGTTTACCCCTTCATCCATCTTTTTTTGTGAAAACGGCAAATACCGTATCGGCAGATATGTTGTCAATGACACCCATCCCCATGACTGGCTTTCCATTGACCAGATAATCACCTATTCCAGCAATATCGGTGCTGTGAAGATATCTGAAACCATCGGCAGACAAGCCCTGCATGCCTGTCTGACCCGGTTTGGATTCGGCACCAGAACCCGGGTGGAATCCCCCGGGGAAACCAGCGGAACACTCACCTCCCCGGACCAATGGTCTGATATAGATGCCGGGGCCATCTCTTTTGGACAGGGGGTGTCGGTTTCCGCCATCCAGCTGATTTCCGGCATCAGCGCCATTGCCAACAACGGGCAGCTCATGAAACCCATGCTCGTCAAAAAAATCCTTTCCAATACCGGCAAAACGGTCCAGGTCTTTTCCCCCACCCTGGTGCGCCAGGCCGTATCCCCCCTGGTTGCCGCTCAGGTCAGACACATGATGCGCCTGGCTGTCCAGGAAAAGGGCACCGGCACCAAGGCAAACCTTACCGGCTATGCTGTGTGCGGCAAAACCGGCACTGCCCAGAAAGTGGCAGCCGGCCAAAAACAGTATGCCAAAAACAAATACATGTCTGTTTTTGCCGGGTTTGCACCGGAAAAAAATCCCCGGCTGGCAATTCTGGTGGTGGTGGATGAACCGCAAAAAAAATATTACGGCGGAGATGTGGCTGCCCCTGCCTTTAAAACCATCATGGCCCAGTCCTGTAATTATCTGAGCATTCCCCCTGTCACTGCCAGCCTGGTGGCAGCGGTGCCGCATAAGGTGACGGCCGGCTTTCACAAGACAGCAACAAAGGGCCTTGATGCAAAAACGCCAGCCAATACCCTGAAAGGCGCATTATGAAACTCTCTTTTCTGCTCCAGGGAATTGCCCGGGACCTGATACCGGATATGGCTGACATGGAAATTTCCGGCATTCAAACCAGGGCCCAGGACATTCTGCCGGGCCAATTGTTTCTGGCAATGAAGGGGTATGCCGCAGATGGGCATGATTACATGGAAAAAGCCTTTGCCTGCGGCGCGACCGCCGTGATTGCCCAGCATAATCCCGAAAACCTGGACCGGGTCATTCTGGTGCCGGATTCCAGAAAAGCGGCTGCTGCCATAGCTGCCCGGTTTTCTGGAGAACCGTCCAGGGACATGACACTGGTGGGTATCACCGGCACCAACGGCAAGACCACCACTGCCTATCTGCTGGAAAGCATTTTTCTGGCAGCCGGTTACAACTGCGGGGTCATCGGCACCATCAACATCCGCTACAACAACAAAACCCTGGACAACCCCATTACCACACCTGATGCCATGGTACTCCAGCACACCCTTTTTCAAATGAAACAGGCAGGGGTAACCCACGTCATCATGGAAGTTTCTTCCCATGGACTGGACCAGTTCCGTGTGGACGGCTGCCGGTTCGCTGCAGGGGTATATACCAACCTGAGCCAGGACCACCTGGATTATCACCCAGACATGGAAACCTATTTTTCATGCAAGCAGCGGTTTTTCACCCAATTTCTGGGGCCCCGGGGCAAAAACGCGTCTGCCCCGGCTGTCATAAATGTGGATGATACATGGGGACAGAAACTGGCTGATGGTCTGGATTATCCGGTTATCCGGGTGGGCTGCCGGAACCGGGCAGATATTACCGCCAACGATATCAATGACACCATCCAGGGAATTTCCGGCCGCATCTGTCTGAAAAAAGATGAATTTGCTTTTGCCTCGGCCCTCACAGGCGGGTTTAACCTGGAAAACATCCTGTGTGCGGCCGGTGCAGCGTCTTCTTTGGGTGTCCCCCCCCGGGCTATCCAGCAGGGAATTGCCGACTGCAAAGGGGTGCCCGGGCGCCTGGAAAAGGTGAACACTGCCATAAACCGGTATCTGTTTGTGGACTATGCCCACACCCCAGATGCCTTGGCATCCACCCTCAAAACCCTGAAGCAGCGGGCCCCCAAGCGGCTGATAACCGTATTCGGGTGTGGCGGTGACAGGGACAGATCCAAACGCCCCCTCATGGGAAAAATTGCCTGCCAATACAGTGATATGGCCATTGTGACCTCAGACAATCCCAGAACCGAAAACCCGGAACAGATTGTGGCAGATATCATGAAAGGGATCACAGCCACACCCATTCCCAACGATGTCTGCAATGGTCCCTGTTCAAAGACCGGCATCCCTGTCAGCGGCGTTATCCAGCTGGTGGACCGAAAAAAAGCACTGCACACGGCTGTGATGATCTCCCAACCCAATGACATCATTCTGGCTGCAGGCAAAGGGCATGAAACCTACCAGATAACCAACAGCGGGACCATCCATTTTGATGACAAAGAACAACTGCAGGATGCCTGCAATGCATTTGCCAAAAAATTCTCTCCCATTGCCTGGACCCGGGCCGACCTGGAAGCTGCCCTTGGCAATGCCCCGGTTCTCAACACCCTGAATCCAGACACCCTTTTTGCCGGGATCAGCACCGATTCCCGGACCATAAGCACCAATGACGTGTTTGTGGCCCTGGCAGGGGAGAATTTTGACGGCCATGATTATATCCCGGATCTTGTAAACAAAGGCATCCGGGCATTTGTGCTCCGGACCGGCACCTTTCAACCGTCAGGTGACAGCCTATGGGAACAGGCACAAAAAACAAAGCTGCTGGTATTTGAAACCCCTGATACCCTGGCTGCACTGGGCAGGCTGGGCCGATTCCAGCGGCTGCGCTCCAGGGTCAAGGTGCTGGCCATCACCGGATCCAACGGCAAAACCACCACAAGGAAAATGGCCAAAAAAATTTTTGACACCTGCTTTGACACCCTGGCCACCCGAAAAAATTTCAACAATGAAATCGGGGTGCCCGCCACCCTTTTATCGCTTTCCTGCGCCCATCAGTGGGCCGTGGTGGAAATGGGCATGAACCAGACAGGAGAAATGAAACGCCTGTCCGCCATTGCCTGCCCGGACATTGCCATGGTCACCAACACCTCCGGCGCCCATCTGGAAGGATTGAAAACCGCTGACAATGTGGCTGTTGCCAAAGCCCAGATTTTTGACCATGCACAAGAAAACAGCACGGCCATATTTTTTGGGGATGATGCCAGGGCGCCTATTCTGGAAAAAGGGGCAAGGAACAACCCGGATATCACACAGACAATCTCTTTTGGATCCAATGAAACAGCCGATGTTTCTGCCACAGATATCCAGATTTCTGAAAACCGGATCTGGTTTACAGCCAGCATCAAAAACAGATCTGCCCGGTTCCATATCAACTCCCCGGCCCTTTTCATGGTCAACAACGCCCTGGCTGCCCTGGCTGCCGCATCAGCAGCCGGCATCCCCATCAGTGACATGCAGGCTGGTCTGGCCGCCTTTGCGCCGGCATCCGGGAGAATGGATATCCGCTGCCTTGCCAACGGCATTCAGCTGATTGACGACACCTATAATGCCAATCCGGCATCTGTAACCCATGCCCTGAAAACGCTTTCATCACAGGCTGCTGCATCCGGTGCAAACCGAAAGGCCCGGACCATGGCCATACTCGGTGATATGCTGGAACTGGGAGAGGCATCAGCAGATCTTCACTATGCTGTGGGCAAAACAGCAGCGCAACTGGGCATCACCCGGCTGTATCTGTATGGTCCCCACAGCAGACATACCTGTCAAGGGGCCGTGGATAACGGCATGGCTTTGGACCGGATATTTTCCGGCTCCAAAGAAAAAATTGCCGATCATGCCCTGGCCCATGCCGGCCAGAATGACTGGGTCCTGGTCAAAGGATCCAGGGGCATGGCCATGGAAACCATTATCCAGCAATGGGAGCGTCAGACGATTGCTGTATCCCGGAAAGAAGAAAAGGTGTAGCCCATGCTGTACGAATTTTTATACCCATTGCATGACCAGTTCACCTTTTTAAACATTTTCCGGTATATCACCTTCAGAACCATTTACGGGGGGCTGACCGCCTTTGTGATCTGTTTTGTTCTGGGGCCCTTTGTGATCAGAAAACTTTCTGCTCTGCAGGTAGGGCAGGTCATCCAGACCGACGGTCCCCAGACCCATCTGGGCAAGCAGGGAACCCCCACCATGGGGGGGATTCTCATTTTGTTTTCGGTTTTCATGGCAACGGTAATCTGGGGCAGTCTGTCCAACCACTATGTGGCCATCCTGCTGCTCACCACTCTCCTGTTCGGGGCCATCGGTTTTGTGGATGACTACCTCATGCAGGTCAAAAAAAGAAACATGGGATTCACTGCAAAAGGAAAATTTGCCATCCAAATAGTATGCGGGCTGGTGATCAGCCTGCTCATCTTCTTGAGCCCCGACTTTGATACCACACTGACAATCCCGTTTTTCAAAAATATTTCCCCGGATCTGGGCATCTGGTACATCCCCTTTGCCTGCCTGGTGATTGTGGGCACCTCCAATGCCGTGAACCTCACCGACGGCCTGGACGGACTGGCCATCGGTCCCTATATCGTGGCATCTGTCACCTACATGTTCTTTGCCTATGTGGCCGGTCACACCCAGTTTGCCCAGTATCTGCATGTGCGCCATATCATGTCTGCCGGGGAGCTTTCCGTGGTCTGCGGCATACTGGCAGGCGCGGGCCTGGGGTTTTTGTGGTTCAATGCCCACCCGGCCCAGATCTTCATGGGGGATTCCGGTTCCATTCCCTTAGGCGCCATTCTGGGTACCATTGCCGTGGTGGTGAAACAGGAGATCCTGCTGCTTATAGTAGGAGGACTGTTTGCCATAGAAGCATTATCCGTGATCATCCAGGTGTCATATTTTAAAATTTCCAAGGGAAAGCGCATCTTCAGAATGGCACCCCTGCACCACCATTTTGAACTCAAAGGCTGGCATGAATCAAAAGTAATCGTCAGGTTCTGGATCATTTCCATTACCCTGGCCCTGATTTCACTGGGCACATTAAAGATAAGGTAACCCCCATGCAGGTATCCCGAAAATCATACACACTGGTAGTTGGCCTGGGAAGATCCGGTCTTTCCATGGCCCGGTTTCTGGCCGCAAAGGGATACACAGTCACAGCCACGGATATTGATCCTGCTGCAGCACATAGTGCGGAAGAGCTCAACCGCCTGGGAATCGACACCCAGATCGGGTTCCATGACCAGGAAACCTTCAACCGGGCAGATGCCATTGTGGTAAGTCCCGGGATCCCCCTGGACATGCCTTTTCTGAAAAAAGCCGCATCCCTGGGCATCCCACTTCTGGGGGACCTGGACATTTTCAGCCGGTACAACAAAACCCCCATGGTGGCCATTACCGGCACCAACGGCAAAACCACGGTCACTACCCTGGTGCGGGACATACTTTGTGCATCCGGCATACCCACATTCATGGGAGGAAATATCGGAACCCCCCTGGTGGAATATCTCATGAACCCGGAGCCGGCCCGGGTGGTGGTGGCGGAAATTTCCAGCTTTCAACTGGACCTGGCCAGACACTTCGCCCCTGAGACGGCGGTTCTGCTGAACCTGGCACCGGACCATCTGGACCGGTATGAAAGCATGGCGGACTATGCCCGTTCCAAGTGGTCCATATTCAGAAACCAGGCCCCGGACCATACAGCCATCATCAACGCCGGCATATCTGATGCTTTTTGTGCCAAACCAGACCTGGCAGCCAGGGTGTATGCATTTTCTGTCAACCCTGACCACACCATCACCCGGGGTGCCAGAATCGAGGACCAGGCCATTGACCTGATACTGCCGGAAACATTCACCGACCGGTCACTGCGCATTGACTGCCGGCACCTGAAAAATCTGCCAGGCACCCACAATCTGGAAAACATTGCTGCTGCGGCCCTGGCAGGCGTAAGCGCCGGGGCGGATCCCGGGGCAATCACAGCTGCTGTCACAGCATTCCATCCCCTGCCCCACCGCATGGCGTTTGTTGCACGCATCAATGACATAGCATTTTACAATGACGCCAAAGCCACGAACACAGATGCCGTTATCAGGGCTTTGGCGTATTTTGAAACCCGTATTGTCCTGATCCTCGGTGGCCGAAAAAAAGACACGGATTTCACCCTGCTTCTGCCGGCAGTGAAAGACAAAGTGGTTCAGATCATTGCC
>DATFJY010000144.1:0-3455 GCA_035268905.1 Desulfotignum sp. | reverse complement strand
GTGTTTAGGAAATTTTGCAAGCCAAAGGGAATTGTCTTTATCCCGAACAAGTGATTTTGGCCTGGCACCACCGGGAGAACTGCCGTAAATAGCTAATGAGCAAAATTCCTGATCGCTCAATTGTTCGCCGGCGTCATATCTTACTGCCAGTTCAAGCAATTGTTCCAGATTCAGAATATCAGCAGAGGGGTCCTGTGTTCCGATTGTATTGCCGGTTTCAAAACAGAGTGCTCCCATGCCGCTGCTGCCAAGCGCTTCAAGTAATCTGGGTTCTGTCTGTTCACGGGGGCGGAGGGTAGCTTTGCGTACCAGAATTTTCCTGCCCCAGTCATCCGGCAGGGCATCTTCAAAAACCCCGTGAATTCCCTGGGGCCGATTGGATGGGAATTCTTTCGGGGTCAGCGGCAGGTTGGCAGGATCCAGCGGGAACGCATCAGGATGCTGCAAATATTCCGGTGTATAGCGAAATGCCCCTTTAATCCTGCCATTTGCTTCCGGCGGTCCGGTGATAATTTCGCCGCATTTAATTTTCAGACTGTTTGGGAAAATGAGGGTTACATCGAGATGAAGCAATTATTTTTTCCTCCTGGCACGCTGCCGGCCTTTTGTTTTTTTGATTCTTTCATGCTGTGCAAATAATGATTCTCCGGGTGTGAACAAGTGATCCAAATCATCGAGCCTGTCATGAACCGCCAGTGCCTTTACCCAGGTGCCTATCGCCACAGTGGGTTTGCCCTGCTCCATGTTTTGCAGCGTGGGAATGGATATCCCTATCCGCCATGCAAACTCTTTCTGGGAGTCATTTCGTTCCAGCCGGGCTGTTTTCAAACGCAGGCCCAGGTTTTTCAGGGCGGATTTTTCATTATCATCAACCATAGTTTGTATTATACCGCAATATACTTTTTAATACAAACTGAAATTGTTTATAAAATTTTACATGTGGCTCATGTTGCTATTGAGGAAAAATAATTACAACAAAAAGGTGTCAGATCACCTGATCCACCGGTAAACTCCCCGGGATACCCGTTCGAGTTTGCCCAGCTGCACCAGGCGGAATAGGATGTTTCTGACCTTCTGGGGATCCATGTCCGAATTTTCGATCACTTCAGCCACCCGGGTGAGCCGTTTGGTCCGCCGTTTGAAAAGGGTTTCGATGCCGGCGGCATCTGTGATTTTCCGTGATCTGTTTTCAGGCGGGACAGGCTTTTGTGGTTCTTTTTTGAGGACGGCTTGAGGGGCAGGCGATTTTTTGGCGGCCGGCCGGGCGGTGGTAGCCTTGCTTTTTTTCAGCAGTTTTTGCCGGGTGGATGCGGCTGGCTTCTTTTTGGCCTGTTTCTGTTTGGCAGGGGGGGCATCCGCTGCTGCACCCCCGTCCAGGTCAATGCCGAACAATCCTGACAGGTCTGCCTGGTCTTCCATGATACGCGAAGATTTCTGTCCGGAGCGGGTCAGCAGCTCTTTTTTGCCGGCGTTGACTGTTTCAGACACCAGGTCTTTGACATCGGCTTTGCGCAGCACAAAAAACAGGGACGGGTCATGGTCCAGCCGGGCCCCGACACCATACAATACCGCTGCCACATGTTTGCACATCACAGCCCAGTCCGGGCAGGAGCAGTCCAGAGAGATCTCCTCCGGGGCCGGGAAAAGCCCTTTCCCTTTCTGGGTGAACACCGCTTCCAGGGTTTTGGGAAACTGGCCGGCCAGCAGCTGTTTCAGGCTGTCCATCTGGTCCTTGCACTGGGCCTGGATATGACGCCACTGTTTTTTTGGGATCGGCTGGATGGTGATGGTTACCCGGTATGGTGGGCCTGCGCTGCCGGCCACCAGTGCTGTGATGGTTCCGGGTGTGATTTGAAGGTCCAGGATCGCCCCGTGCCGGACATAGCTTCTGCCCCGGCCGATTCGGTTGGCATAGTCGGCATACTGCTCCAGGTTCCGGTTCCAGGATTTGCCCCACCAGGTTTTGGCCAGGGTTCTGCCTTCGATGATGACCGGTTGAATTTTCGGGTTCTTCTTTCTCAGGGCGTTGCGTTTTTTTTCCGCCCGGGCTTTTTTCTGGGCCACGCTGACATATGGGGGGTAATAGTACATGGGTAAATCCTTGGCAATGATCCTTGTTCCGGCATCAACCCGGCAGGGAGAGCCGGAACAGATCCATCAGATTATGGTCATCCATTTCAGTGACCAGGGTTTCCCCGGACGGGGCCACCACCTGGTCTGCCAGTTCCTGTTTTTCCCGGATCATCCGGTCAATTTTTTCCTCGATGGTCCCTTTGGTCACGAATTTGTGCACCAGTACCTTTTTTTCCTGGCCGATCCGGAAGGCCCTGTCCGTGGCCTGGTTTTCTACGGCCGGGTTCCACCACCGGTCAAAATGCACCACATGGCCGGCCCGGGTGAGATTGAGTCCCACGCCCCCGGCTTTTAATGACAATACCATAAACGGGCAGTAAGTTTCATCCTGAAACTGCGCAATCAGCTGTTTTCTTTTTGCCACGGACACACTGCCGTGAAGCACCAGTCCCGGGTGGTGAAAAATCGATTCCAGAAAAGACTGCAAAGGACGGGTCATCTCCTTGAACTGGGTGAACACCAGGACCCGTTCCCGTTTGTCATGGATGGTTTCACAGATCTCGGCCAGGCGGCGGAATTTGCCGCTGTGTTTTGCCGTGAAATCTCCGGAACCGGTCAGCTGGTCCGGGTGGTTGCACAGCTGTTTGAACCGCATGATGGAAGACAGGATCAGGCCTTTGCGCTGAATGCCGGAGGTGTTTTCGATCTGGTGTTCCAGGTTTTCCACTGCCTGTTTGTACAGGATCACCTGTTTGGGGCTCAAATCTGAAAAAACCGTCATTTCCACCTTGTCCGGCAGATCGGAAATCACGGTTTTGTCGGTCTTCAATCGGCGGAGGATATAGGGAGAAATTAACTGCCGCAGCCGGGCATACCCTTTGGGGTTGTCTTTCAGTGTTTTGGCAAACAAGGAAAATTCGGATTTGCTGCCCAGGAGTCCGGGATTGAGAAAATCGAACAAAGACCAGAGATCCGACAGCCGGTTTTCCACCGGGGTCCCGGTCATGGCGATGCGGTGGATGGCGGGCAGGGCTTTGACGGCCCGGGTCTGGTGGGTGCCGGGATTTTTGATGGCCTGGGCTTCGTCCAGGATCAGGCAGTGCCAGGTATAGTTCTGCAGCCACTGGTACTTTTTGACCAGGGTGTAACTGGTGATGACCAGGTCCAGCTGGTCCAGCCGGGATTTGGAAAGGGAAAGGTCCCGGCTCCGGTTTTGTGTATTTTGGTGCTGCCGCTCTTTTGTATTGACAAATCCCGGATGCGCGGCAAAGGTCTTGAGTGTGGGCAGAAACCGGTTGATCTCCTCTTCCCAGTTGGCGATCAGAGAGGCCGATACCACCAGGAGACTGGCCGCCTGTTTTGCCTTTTTTGAAAAGGTGCTG
>DATFJY010000143.1:0-5955 GCA_035268905.1 Desulfotignum sp. | reverse complement strand
TTTCAAACAGGGCATCCCCGGGCAGGGTTGTGCGCATGGATTTTAACAGGGTGTGCATGAATATGGACTCAAACCCCTGGACCGCCTCTTCCAGTTCTTTTTCTTCCGAGGATTTGCCGGCGTGATTTTCAAGATTTTCCACCTGCTGGTTCAACAGGTTCTGATTAATGACATCCAGTTTCATGGGGTTACCTTTCTATAAAATCCGCCAGTTCTCATTTATCAACTTCCCTTCAATAATTACAAATTTTTCCCCTGCTGATGCCTACCGGCTAACAGCTAATGGCTAAAGGCTAACAGCTAAGAGCTATTAGCTATTAGCTCTTAGCTAACCGCTTTCTTCTAAATAATCTCCAGCTCCGCCTGGAGGGCTCCGGCCGCCTTCATACCCTGGAGAATGCCGATGAGATCCCGGGGTTTGACCCCCAATGCGTTAAGGCCCCGCACCAGTTCGCCTATGGTGACATTTGCCGGCAGGTTCATCAGGCTCTCCTCTTCCTCGTCCTCCTGGCCTTCATTGATGGTCACCGATAAATTGCCGTGGGCGATGGCCACCCGGGAAATACTGACATCCGCCCCGATGACCACGGTACCGGTTTTTTCATTGACCACCACCCGGGCCTTTGTATCGGGAATGACATTCAGGCTCTCGATGTCGGAAATAAATTCCGCCACATGGTCCTGCCACATATCCTCGGGTATGGTCAGGCTGATGGCGCTGGCATCGATGGTTTTGGCCACCTGATCTCCGATGGCGGCATTGATGGTGTCGGTCATGCGCCGGGCCGTGGTGAAATCCGGATAAAACAACGACAGGGTCAGATTCTTTTTTCCATCCAGCTTGAAAGGAATCTCCCGTTCAATGGAGCCGCCGTTGATGATTCTGCCCACCAAAAGATGGCTGTCCCTGTCCCCCACATCACTGGGAATGGAAAGGCTGACAGCGCCCTGGGCAATGGCATAGACCCGGCCGTCCACCCCTTTGAGGGGGGTCATGAGCAGCATGCCGCCCTTGAGGCTCTGGGCATCTCCCAGAGAGGACACCGTGATGTCTATCCGGTCCCCTGTCCTGGCAAAGGGCGGAATGGATGCGGTTGCCATGACTGCGGCCACATTTTTCACCTGTAACTGGTTCTGGTCCACATAGATGTTCATTTTTTCCATCATATTGGCCAGGGCCTGGCGGGTGAAACTCACATTGCTCTTGTCACCGGTGCCGTTGAGTCCCACCACAAGGCCGTACCCTGTGAGCTGATTAGACCGGATCCCTTTGATGGCGGCCAGGTCCTTGATCCTTGCAGCGCCCGCATCCGTGGTTATTCCCATAAGGCCCGTCAAAATAACAAGACAAAACACCCACTGCAATCCATCTTTTATTGCTCTATGCATGATTTTGTCACCTAAAATGGCCACAGATTGTCAATCAGGCGGTTTCCCCACCCGGGTTTCTGCTTGTCAGCCAAGGCACCTTTGCCATAGTATTCAATGCGGGAATCCGCCAGAAAGGTGGACTGCACCCGGTTGGTTGCCGCAATATCCTGGGGCCGGACAATGCCGGACACAATGATATACTGGGTCTCGTTGTCAATTTTCATGGCCCGCCTGCCAAAAATGCTCAAATTGCCGTTGGGCAGCACTTCCACCACCCTTGCAGCAATGGAGGCGGTTACCTGCCCGCTTCGGTCGCTTTCCGCCTCCCCTTCAAAGTCATTGGAAAAATCCGTACTGACCAGATTGGCGTTATCGCCCCCGCCCAGGTTGGTAGCATACCCGAAAGCATTCAGGGTGGGCACCCCCACGCGCATTCGGGTGTTCCGGCTGGTTTCGGTATTGACATCCATTCTGGAGGAAGCGTTTTCCACAATATCCACGATCACCGTATCCCCCACATAATTGGCTTTTGTGTCCTCAAACAGGGATTTTTTTGCATCGGTCCACAACGATCCTTCTTCTGCTCCCCCCGGCACAAAGCTGTCAATGGCCGGGGCAATGGCTGTATCCGGGGGTACGGCCAGGGCTGTTGTATTGCCGGGGGATTTGCCGGCACATCCGGCTGCCAGGGCTGTGATGACCATAACCATGCATATGCCCGACCCCCAACTGCCAGTTCTGTATTTTGTGTGTTTCATCTGGATGCACACCCTTTTTTCGTTATCATTTTTGGTGATGGTCAATAGATCACTTCCACTTGTGACCTGCTTTTAACCCGGGCTTTCACCTCCTGTCCCGAGGTGATGTTTTCTACAGATATGGCTGCATTGAGAAACCCGTCCTCTTTGGAAATGCCGGATGTCACAATGACCAGGCTGCCTTTTTTCGCCACCAGGGACACAATATCCCCTTTCCGGACCACCGGGGCTTTTTCCAGCATTCTCATGGTAACAACCCGGCCTTTGCCGATGTCGGAGCGCACCAGCATGCCGTCTATTTCTTCCGGCCTGGCCACAACATCCCTGTCCAAATCAAAGAGATTTTTTTGCACGACCTTTACATCGGAAATGGCAATTTTTTCCCCCCGGTGCAGATTTTTTTGGGCACACACCACCGGAGACAACACCTCTATAGTCCCGGATACGGCCAGACGGTCCTGTTTTTCATTGTTGATCCAGACATCCAGATACACGGACAGCCGGCCCCTGCTGTTCACCAGGTTGCCGGCATCCGGGACCAGCCGGATATCTCCGGAAGGATAGGTTTTCAACCCCCTGATGTTGAAACCCGACACCGTGTACTCCCTGTCCGGATACCGGACCGCAAGCATCTGGTCCACTTTTTGCCGGACACGCTGCCGGTCCAGGGTCTGGCTTGCCCGCTTCACAAACACCCGGTCCGGGCATGCCAGTGTCACCTGGCCCGGCGCCAGATAGCGCTGGGACTGGATCAGTGTGACAATGCGCTGTTTGTCCAGCTGCGCCAGGTCACCCGGCCTGGGAGACCGGCCCAGTTCCAATTTTTCCAGGGCCTGCTGAAAAAATCCGCCTGCCTGGATATCAGAAAGATCCCCCAGATAGATAACATCATGGTGCACCAGGGCGTTTTTCTTCACCTGGATCTGAATCTTTTCCACACCTGAGGCCGGCAGAACCAGATACAGGGGCAGCCATACTGCCAGTAAAAGATATGCAGGGATCCTTCTATAACTATGGAAACCGGATCTATGGAAACCGCAGGTTCTCATGACAGGCTACCGTTTCAACCCGTTGGCCGTGCTGAGCATGCTGTCCGCTGTCTGCACGGATTTTGAATTGGCTTCATAGGCCCGCTGGCCCACGATCAAAGACACCATCTCCTCCACCACACTCACATTGGACAGTTCCAGATAATTGTTGATGGTGGTGCCGGAACCTTCTTCACCGGGAATCACTTCAATGGGATCACCCGAGCCTTCCGATGGCCGGAGAAGGTTGTTGCCCACCGCTACCAGCCCTGCCGGGTTGACAAAGGTGGTCACCAAAATCTCTTCAGTGGCCAGGATATCCTGCTGGTCCCCGAAAATCGTCAGGGTGCCGTCATCCTGCAGCGTGATGGTGGTGGCTTCGATGGGAACGGCGATTTCCGGCTGGAGCCTGTCCCCGGCCGGGGTGGTGATGAACCCGTCACTGTCCAGGGTAAAATTGCCGGCCCGGGTGTACAGGTCTTCATCCCCATGGGTCACCCGGAAAAAGCCCTGCCCCTGGATGGCAAAATCCAGCTGGTTGCCGGTCTCGACATAATCTCCCTGGGTAAACACCTTTTGCACGGATGAGGGTTTCACCCCCATGCCCACCTGGATGCCGGTGGGGACCTGGCCCCCGCCCGGGGTTGTCTGACCTGCGATCAACTGGGTTCTGTACATCAGGTCTTCAAAATTGGCCCGGGATTTCTTGAATCCGGTGGTGCTTGCGTTGGCCAGGTTATTGGCTGTCACATCTGTCTGCATCTGCTGGGCCCCCATGCCAGTGGCCCCGGACCAGAGGGATCGTATCATTTTTGCCTCCTTAGGTTACCCTGCCCACATTGTTGATGGCCTGGCCATCCACTTCGTCAAAGGTGGTCATGGATTTTGTAAAGGTTTCAAACATGCGGTGGTAATCGATCATTTTCACCATTTCATACACTGCCTGGACATTGGATTTTTCCAGGGCACGGTGGTTTATTTTCACGGCATCCACCGGTATTTCATCCCTGGGGTCACCGGTATAGGCATACAGATTCTCCCCCTGCTGTTCGATTTTCTGCCGGTCTGCAAAATCCACCACATCCAGGGTAGCCACCAGATCACCGTTCACAAACATTTCACCGATTTCATTGATATTAATGGATTCCGTACCGGCTTCCGCCAGATCAACAAGGATGGCACCGCCCTGGCCCATGACCGGATTGCCGTTCATGTCCACGAGAATGCCTTCATTGTTCAAGGAAAAATTGCCGGTGCGGGTATAAAAAATCCCCTGGGCCGTATCCACCTTGAAAAAGCCTTGCGATGCCAGGGCCACATCAAAGGGATTGCCGGTGGTGACAATGTCTCCCTGGGAAAAATCCTGGTTCAGCTGTGCTTTGAACTCTTGGTCAAAGCTGATGGAATCTTTTTTAAATCCTATGGTGTCCACATTGGCCAGGTTGTTGGAAACCGCCTCCAGCTTTCTTTCCTGCCGCAGTCCCCCCTGAACGGGCCGGGTCATTTCAAGAATCATGGTTCGTGAAATCTCCTCGTCATCTACAATTGTCTGTTTTTTCAAACCATCTATACAAACCCTGGATATTTGCCATACACTTCTCCGGTTTTTGATCGCTTTGAGCAGCAAGCTTTTTGGAGCACCGCCCTTTTTTGAAGCCCCGTCCCTTTTTGAAGCACCGCCCCTGGAGGTGTCCTGTGCCCGGCCCGAGATCTACGGGGGCCTGTTTGCATAAGAACAATGGCGTGTGTCAGCCCGCTCACTGTCTGAAACCCATCCCGGCAAATTTTACCAGGCCCCCTCCGGATCTGACGGTCCGTTCACAGGACACCTCCAGGGGCTTCCACTAGAAGCGTACGCCAATATGCAAATATTCAGTACAAACCTGTTCTGATTAAGGATAAAGCAATTTGAATGCCATGATTTTTGTCGGCATCGGAAAGGGCCGGCAGCGTTGTGATTTCAGGGGTTTTTGTAAAAAACATCCTGTTCCGGAACCGGAGATGCGCCAAAAAACCAACAGGCATTGTCTGTAAATATTGACACGAACCAGAAATTTTTTCCCTTCCGGATCTCGGCCGGGCACAGGCTACCCCGGGGGGCGATGCCCCGAAGCTTTCCGTTAAAAGGATTTCTTCCGGGGTATTGCTTATGACTGTCCGCCGGTGCCGGCGCCTTTTTTCTGGTTCATGCCGTATACGAATGCCAGCAGTTCCGCCACAGCCACATAGATGTTTTCCGGAATTTCCTGGTTGATCTCCAGGGTGGAGAGCACTTCCATGAGATCAGGATCATTTTTAACGGGAATACCGTGTTTTTCAGCCAGCTCGATGATTTTCAGGGCCACCTGTCCCTGGCCCTTGGCCGCGACCCGGGGTGCGGTGTCGGATTCCCTGTCATAGGTAAGGGCCACTGCTTTTCTTGAGGGGTCTTTTGCCATGGGGTCAGATCACAATATGCAGCACCTGGTCATCGTTGCCTGTGAACAGGGTTTCCATCAGGCAGTTCGGGGCGATATCCGCGGGTACCGCCACCTGGCAGTCCATCTGCAAGAGCTGAAAATCGATGTCAGCCATCTGTTTTTTCAAAACCGGCACCATGGATGCCACAAATGCACGGGTATCCTCATTTTCCAGCAGGAACCTGCCGGTAACGGCCTTGTCCAGAATGGAAACATCCGCCCGCACCGGTCCCAGACGGCTCATGTCCAGCAGCAAAGAGACCCGGACCATCTTTTTTTCCGGGGCAGTGCCTGTGTCTTCTCCCACATCCACCAGCAGCTGTCCCAGGGTGAACCCGG
>DATFJY010000142.1:0-2502 GCA_035268905.1 Desulfotignum sp. | reverse complement strand
GTCGGTGTAAAGCTCTCCCTTGTCCGTTTTCCGGATCATATAAATCCCCAGCCCTGCGAGCACCGGCAACAAAATCACGGCCCACCAGAACCCGGTGAAAAAATCACTCACCCGGATCAGAATCAGCGTGGGCAGCGGAAGGGTCTGATTCATATCAGAAAAAATGGCAATGATTCCGGGGACAATATAGGTCAGAAGAATCACCAGAACCAGGAACCCGATCACGGACATGATCATGGGATATGCCAATGCAGCCTGGATCTTTTTTCTGGTCTCCTCCCTGCCCTCGGTGAAATCAGCCAGCCGCTCCAGCACCACCTCAAGTGTACCCGAAGATTCTCCCGCCGCCACCATATTGACATACACCCCGGAGAACACATAGGGATAAAGCCTGAGGGCGTCGGCAAAACTGCTGCCCTCTTCAATGGCATCCTTGATACGGGACAGCACCTTTTGAAAGGCACGGGACCGGGTCTGACCGGCCACCGTGGCCACCGCCCTGACCAAAGGGAACCCGGCAGACAACAAAGTGGCAATGAGTCTGGTGACCATGGCGATTTCAGCGGAGCTGATTTTTGAGAAAATGCGGAATCCAGACAGGTCTATTCTGTTTTTTTTGCCCTTATCATCAGCGGTCGACCGGACCTGGGCCAGAAAAACCGGATACAGCTGACGGTCCCGGAGTCTGGATCTGGCAGTCGTCAGACTGTCTGCATCCACCATACCGTTGACCTGCTTTCCCTTGGTATTCAGTGCCTTGTATTCAAATACCGCCAATGGATTGTATTGCCCCTTTTTTCCATCACACTGTCACCGCATTTTACTGTACTATACTGTACTGTACTGTAATTTAATGCACCGTTCCCGTTTTGAGACAAAATGTCATGACCGGCACCATCTAACGCAAGAAATTTGCAACCCCAATATCCCTGCTCACTTTCTTGCTCTTTTTTGACAGGATCTGAGGCGTAAAGCAACAAAAAGTGTCAGCCGGAAATCATGACCAGGTTATCACCTGCATCAGCACCCAAAGCTCCCACGGAAACAACACCGGAAAGCGCCACCAGGCTGTCAGCGGTTCCGTCAGCGCCCATTTCCATGATATAGGTATCCCCCATAAATGCAAACCCGGCAGTGGCCCCGTTTTCCGTCACCAGAGCAGCCAGACCCAGCCATTCATCAAGGGTGTCTATCTGTTGGGCATCTGCACCGCTGAGGGTAATCATACCATTGGTCACATCTGCTGTTATCTCCATCGGATCTCCTGCAAGGATTTCTGCCTCGGACAGGTCAATATCTGCGGCATCAGGGGTGATGGTATTGTTGATATTGGTAATCCTGTCACCTTCCGCAGGATCGGCCACTGCGGAAAAATCCAGAATCCTGGTGAAGCTTTCGGCAATGGATATGCCGGCATCTGAGACAACAAAAGCATCCGGGCCTGTACCCCCTGTAATGCGGTCCGGCCCGCTGCTGATAAAAATGGTGTCACTGCCCGCACCTGTTTCAATCACATCCCCGAAATCCGACCCTGTAACCGCATCATTCCCGTCACCGGTCCTGATATCAACCCCCTGGCTTCCGCCGAAAGCCGTGGTAAAGTCAAGGGTCATGTTGCCGGTCATGTCTGCTGCCGTAACAGCTGCAACCGTGGATGTCGCACTGCTTGAAAAACCAAAGGCATGATCTCCGGTCACCTGTATGGTACCCAGGTTGGCATCACTGGAAAGGACCAGTACATATCCATCCCCCGGCCCCGGCAGTGTTTCGTTTTCAACGGTTTCCCCTTTTGTGCCGGCATCAGCCGTGGTTACGGATAGTTCATTGATTCCCTTGACATCAAGGGCGGTTTCAAACAGATCTCCGGCTTTCAGATCGGCATTGAATACAATATCGAGCAGATCATCGTTGCTGCCGGCATTGGTGGCATCTGTCATGGTGATGGTCAGCAGGTCGGTTTCAGATGCAGGCGTACGGATCTCCACCCGGGCATTGGAATCAAACCCGGTAAGCGTCTGATCTCCGGCAATACCGGCTGCAATGAGAACCGCATTCACATTGAAAACTGATATATCCAGGGCTGTGCCCGCATCCAGTGCATCCAGAATGCCGATGGCTTCAAAATGTATCACCCCTGCTGCAAGGGATGGATCAGCTGCTGCTGCTGCAAATTCTTCGGAAATAAAGGAGAGGATGTCAAACCCGTCCCCGCCATCCAGCAGATCTTCGCTGGTCAGCCCCCGGGGAACGATGACATGGTCGTCTCCGGCACCTGTAGTGATATGGTTATCATGGATGGACGCGGTAATCCTGTCTTTGCCGGAACCTGTCTGCACCGACACAAAATAATCCTGCACAGCAGCCGGATCCACCGTGGACATGTCAAATTCCATATCGCCCGCAGCTGCAGCAGCTGATACCGTTGTCACCTGTTCCGGCAGATCCATGGTCACATCACCGCTGCCTGAAACCGCAATGGTATGGATACCGTTTTGCGCAATC
>DATFJY010000141.1:0-5264 GCA_035268905.1 Desulfotignum sp. | reverse complement strand
TTTTTGATAGACGGTTAAGGAGAAAGCAAAATGAGAATAAAAGTGGATAAAGAGGCTGATGCGCTATATTTTCGCCTTGATGAAAACAAAATTTTTGAATCTGAAGAAGTCCAACCCGGCGTTATTCTTGACTTTGATGATTCCCGTCAGGTGGTCGGTTTTGAAATACTGAATGTCTCAAAAAGAACATCTCTGAAAGGTCTGTCATCCTTACAGTTTGAGTCAGCGTAGCTTCAAAAATCACAAACTTCCCTGGGAAAAGGAAAATATATATGCAGAAAATATATGCAGGTCTGGTTGCTATCTTTATGGTGTTTTTGGTAGTTGCTTCCGGGTGTTCCTCTGATGCAAAAAAAGTGCAGACCCTTGTTGCAGAAGGCCGGACCTATTTTGAGGAACAGGAATATGCAAAGGCCAAAATCCAGCTGCAGAACGCCATCCAGGTGGCGCCCGACTCTGTGGAAGCCCGTGATCTTTTGTCCAAGGTGTACATAGCGCTCGGGGATGGCCAGGAAGCGTTCAAGCAGTTTCTGCGCCTGGAGCAGCTGGCCCCGGAGAATATGGAATATCCGCTGCAGGCGGCCTCTTTTTTTCTGCTGTCCCAGCAGCGGCCCGAGGCGGAACGGCGGGTGAATGCAGTGCTGGAAAAAGCGCCGGACAATATCCAGGCGTTGTATCTGCAGGCCGGCATCCTCGGGGCCAAAGGCCAGGACCTTGCGGCGGTAAAGGCGGTGTACCACAAGATACTGGAGATCGACCCGGCCCAGGCCAAGGCACACATGGTGCTGGCCAAAATTCATATGGCGGAAAATGATCCAAAACAGGCAGAGCAAAGTCTGAAACAGGCCCTGGATGCTGAACCTGAGAACATTGGCATGTACAGGGCATTGTTTGAGTTTTACCTGTCCCGCAAAGACCTGGATGCAGCACAAAATGTCCTTGACAGCCTGATTGCCAAAAAACCGGACGCGGTGGAACCGCTTTTGATTGCCGGCAATTTTTATGCAGCCCAGGGCAAGACGGACAAAGCAGAAGAAAAATTTCACCAGGCCATTGCCCTGGATCCGGACAACATCAATCCCCACATGGTGCTGGCAAAACTGCTGAACCGCCAGGGCAAAAAAGAACCGGCAAAAGACCACATTGAAAAAGCGCTGGCAATCGATCCGGATAATTTTGCCGTGAAAAACGCCTATGCAGAGTTCCATTTTTCCAACAAAAATATTGCCGCAGCAGAAACCCTCACAGATGAGATGCTGGCCCTTCGGCCGGATTTTCAGAGCGCCAAACTGCTCAAGGGAAAGATCCTGGCGGCAAAAAAAGAGTATGACCCTGCCATAAAGATCTTTCAGGAACTGGTGAAGGACGAGCCGGAATCAGACCAGTACAATTTTCTGCTGGGGTCTGTGTTTTTTGAAAAAAATGATTTTCAGCAGGCCGCACCGTTTCTGGCAAAAGCTCTGGAAAAAAATCCCGGCCTTTCCCGGGCCGCATTGATGATGGCCACCGTGCATTTTCGCCAGGGCGATCTGTTTCTGGCAGAAGAAAATGCCAGAAAAGTGCTGGCAAAAATGCCGGGCCACTATGATGCCAACCTGCTGTTGGGGGATATTGCACTGGCCCGGCAGGAATATGATACAGCACAGGAGGTGTTTGAAACACTGACCGTCCAAAATCCGGACAACCCGTCCGCCTTTTTCAAGCTGGGGATGCTGCACCGGCACCGGAACAACCCGGACGCAGCCCTTCAAAACTTTGACCAGGCCCTGGCATTGAACCCCAATCTCATGGATGTGTTCACCAACCTCATTGCCGTGCTTGCCTCCCAGAAACAGTTTCAGACAGCCATCCAGCGGTGTGATGCACACCTGGAAAAAACCGGGGATATTCCGGTGGTAAGCTCGGTGGTGCTGAACCTCAAGGCCAATCTGCTGCTGGCCGAGGGCAGACTGGACCAGGGAAAGGAGATGCTCAGGCAGTCCATTGCAAAAAATCCCGGGCACATCACCCCGTATCTGACCCTGGCCGGCATGTACCGCAATGCGGGAAACCTGGAGGAAACGCTGTCGCTTTACAAAACCCTGACCGAACAAAGGCCGGACCAGCCCTCCCCCCACAGCCTGCTGGGCACCTTGTATGAACAGCTGGAAAAAACCGATCTGGCAGAGGCGCACTACAAAAAAGCCCTGGAGATCGACCCGGACTATATCCCGGCGGTGAACAATCTGGCCTTTTTGTATGCCGAACAGGACAAGGAGTTGAACAAGGCCCTGGATCTGGCCCGGCAGGCCAAAGAGCGGATGGGAAACCTGCCGGCCATCATGGATACCCTGGGATGGGTGTATTATAAAAAAGGGCTGTATGATTCTGCAGTGGCAGAGTTTGCCGCGTGTGTGGAAAAAGAGCCGGAAAACCCGATTTTCCATTACCACCTCGGGCTTGCCCACAACCGGCTGGGTAACTATGGGTTAGCGGAAACCGCCCTGAAAAAAGCCCTTGCCCTGCAAAAGGATTTTCAGGGCGCAGAAGAGGCAAAAAAGGTGCTGGGCCGGTATTAGCTTAAAGCTGTTAGACTTTAGCTATTAGCTATTAGCTATTAGCTGTTAGCGGTATGGATGTCAGCGGTTATTCCACGATCTCCAGGATGACACGTTGCTGTTCTTTGGCAGATGCGCAGGAAAGGATGGTGCGCATGGCCTGGGCGGTTCTGCCTTTTTTGCCGATGACTTTTCCCAGATCCTCTTTTGCAACCCGAAGCTCCAGAACAAGTGTCTGCTGGGCTTTTACCTCCTGGACATCCACCTTGTCCGGATCATCGACCAGAGATTTTGCAATGTAGGTGATTAACTCTTTCATGACGGGATCTCCTTTTTCTGTGTGCCAAGATGATAATGAAAATCTATATTTTTCCCGGTCAACCGATCAGGGTGTCTGGGTTCATGGTCCGCCAGCTGAAATAATCATTTTTTTACCATATCATAATCCTTTAGATTCACAAGCACTATTTGGGATCTTGTTTGCATTTGCGTGCATTTTTCTTGACATCAAAGGCAAATCCTTTATTTTATGACACGTGCCAGATTCCGACTTTAATGCAATTCAGGGCTGCCGGTGCTGGTAACTGCCTTTTTCCCGGCAGCGGCAGCCAGAGACAGATAAAAGGAAACAACATACGTGACCACAACTGACATTGACCTTACCCGGTCCCAGCGGAAAATGCTGTCTGAAGCAGGGTATGCAGAACCGGCAATTACCTATTTTCTTGAAAAAAAATACATGGGCCAAATCCCGGATGCCAGCCAGGTATCTGAAAAAGTCGGCTCCTGCGGCGATATCATGAAAATCTACCTCCAGGTGGACAACGACAATATGGTGCAGGATGTCCGGTATGAGATCACCGGGTGTGCCGGTGCGGTTTCCGCTGCCATGGCTGTGGTGGATCTCATCAAGGGCCGGCATATTGACCAGGCCCTGGCGCTTAACGACGGAGATGTGTTTACAAAGCTTGAAAACATTCCGGAAAAAAAACACCACTGTATCCAGCTGGCGGTCAAAACCATGCACCAGGGGATCCAGGAATACAAGGCAGGCAGACCCCATTAGTGCTGTTTTTCCTCAGTTTCTGTCAAAAAACAAGAAAATGAAGCATACACATGGGTTGCGGGTTTTCCGCGTCAGAACGGCCGGATGTTTTTTTCTGGCCCTGATGCTGATGGCCGGGTGTACCGGATCTGCTGAATTCAGGATACAGGAGCTGGCCAAAACCGATATGGATGTGGTGGCCAACATCCATCGGGAGCAGGCAGTGTCCCTGCTCAAGACCCTGACGGAAAAGCTGTACAAGATGAATTCAAAAGAGCTGTCAAAAACCCCGGGCGCCACCATCGATGCCAGGATAGAACAGATCTTTCAATGCCCGCCGCCTTCTTTTTTCCCGGCCCCGGCAGCAGCAGGTGCAGCAGACACGGATGCAGCCCCAGAGGTTGCAGCAGAAGAGCATACAGCAGATCATCAGGAGATCGATACCATTTTAACGGGATTTGATCCGGACTACACGGGAGACCGGGTGTATGCCGTTGTCCTGGGGCTGTATACCATGATCCACAAGTCCTATGCAGCCAAATGCGAACTGTATATCCTGGATTTTCTGGATGCCCAGAACCTGTACAACAGCGCCAGGAACATCGAGGTGCTGGTGTGGCGGCTGTCCCATCGAAAAGACCGGGATGGCCAGGTGTTTCTGGCCACCAACCAGTGCGGGGGGCCGGTGCAGAACCTGAGTTTTGAGCGGCTTTTCGGCAAGCTGATTTCTTTGCAGGACACCATGAGCCGGATAGTGGCATCCCGGGGCGGCCGCATGGTCACAAAAACCGTGCACCAGGTAGCCGGGATGGTGTTTCTGCCCATCAATCTATAGGCTTTGCGACCTATAGGCTTTGCGACAATTTATTACACCACCAAGGGCACGAAGATCACGAAGAAAAGGTATCTTCGTGCCCTTCGTGTCCTTCGTGGTTTTTAAAAAAGCAAATCACTGTAAAGCCTTCCGACTATAGGGGTTGCGGCTTTGCAGTGATCTTGTCACAGGGACATGGCGTGTGCTTCAAACCGTTTGACCTGGTCCTGGTAATAGGTGTGTCTGTCATCGGCCAGGGCCAGGGCTTGTTTTGCTGCATCAACCGCTTCTGCCACCCGGTTGTTGACAAACAGGGCCTCGGCATAGGTGTCCAGGACAAAGGGTTCTCTGGCAACTGCCAGGGCCCTTGATGCCAGGGCCAGGGCCTGTTCATGGTCGCGCAGATTTTCATCCGGGCAGGTGGCCAAAAGCCAGGCCAGGTTGTTGAGGGCATGGACATTGTCATTGTCAATGCGGATCACGTTTTCCCAGGCATCTTTTGCTTTGGCAAATTCCTGCCGGTTGTAATAGTAATCCCCCACATACACATACAGATCCGCGTTTTCAGGCGCCACTGCCATCTGCTGAAACAGCAGCCGGCCGGCAATAAAATTGTCGAACTGCGGCTGCAGCTGTCCGTAATTGATGCTGTAGCCTGCCCAGAACACCCCGGCCAGCACAAGGGCAAATCCTGTGATCATCCGCCTGACCCGGCGGTGGTGCCGGTCCACCAGGGCCGGGTTGTGCTGGCATTTTTCCAGAAACCCGATGCGCTGGGCAATGCTGAAATGGTGCCAGTTGGGCCGGTCCATGGCTTGTCTGCCCAGGGCCGCGATCTTGTAAAATGTCCGGATCAGCGGGGTGGCAT
>DATFJY010000140.1:0-25805 GCA_035268905.1 Desulfotignum sp. | reverse complement strand
GCCTGGTATGTTTTCGCATACGTGGGAAAGTCAGCTTTCTTTTTTTTGTACAGATCCAGAAGTGCTTTGTCAGGGGCCCACTGGGGCAAATGGATATAGTCGATGCTGCAAAGTTTTTCCAGAAAATATGCCAGATCGTTTTTTTTGGCGAATCCAGCCAGCTGGGAGGCGTTGTTCAGTCTGACATCCACCAGCCGCCGGACCCCGGCGGTTTGTAACAGGGTGAAGAACTGCCGGGCGGATTTTTTGGTGAATCCAATGGTAAACAAGGTATTCATGTCTGACATTCCTTTTCATTCTGAAACGGTTGCATCAGCGGGACAATAAGCGATTTTTTCCCCCTGGGCATCATAGGCCTGCGCGATGAGGTCATCCGGCCCTGCAAACAAGTCCAGTTCCGGTATTTTCAACAGCTTCATCAGCCTTTTTTCGGCAGCGTCATTGGTTTCCAGGCTTCCATCCTCCAGGATATGAAGAATTTGAAGATCATTGTTTTTCAGGTGGCGGCATACCAGGATCATGCGGTGGCAGGAAACCGGATCTTTTTCCGAACACATCAGAGCAATGGTGTGACCGATCATGCCTTTTTTCAATCGGCTGATGCCCTGGGCAAACTGATCGGTTTCTGCAATCAGGTGGTATTCAGCCTTTCCATTGATACAGCATGCCGGATCATCAACCCTGGGGCCCAGGCAGTCTCCCAGATACACATAGGCGATTCGGCAGGCCTTCAGCTCTTTTTGCAGGGTTTCCCGGTTGAACTGGGGATTGAAACGGCTGTATGGACTGGACCTGACATCACCCACAGCAGTGATGGCATGCAGGTTCAAAAGATGGAGAAATGCTTCCGTGGTGTGGGTGGAGTGACCGATGGTATAAATTGTTTTCATTTCATAAGTCCTGCAACCAGTTTGTAGCAAAATCCCTCATAAGGTTCACTGATACTGATGGTTAAATATATTTCCGGTTCCGGCAACGGGTAATTCCCCAAAGGGTTTTTTAACCAGGCCGACTCCACCTCCGGATCGGTCACCGGCAGTTTGTAGGATACGCCGTTAAACGCAAAAGAGATCCTCACCTGTTTGAGCAGGCTGATACCCTCCTCCACATGGATCACCAGATTATCCGGCAGGATCAGCGCAAGGGATGAATGCACACGTTCCTTTATCATGTCAACAGGGATTCGGTCATTTTTTCCGCTGCCGGAACTGTAACCGTTGATCCAAAGGGTTTGCACAGGATCGCACAGCGACCTGAGAGAGGAAACCGGAACGGTGCCGTGTTTTTTCCAGGAACCGTTGCCGATCAAATAATTTTCCTGCTGACAGTTATGGGGACAATGGGCGTAAACCGGGATGGCCAAAATATCCATCAACCGAATGGGAGATCTGTTTTCATCCGGCAGTTGATGTCGGGCCAATTCACCGGTCTCTGTATGGCTGACCGGCCGGATCCATTTTCCATCCGGAACCATTTCCTTTCCAGCCAGGCAGTGCCCGGAATATTTTCGTGACCAGGCCAGGCAGACAATCTGTTTTTCCTGCAGGCCAGGATCAAGATTCATACCGGATTCAGTTTCTGGCGGACCATCGATCTCATTCACATAAAGGTAATAGATCCGCAACACATGAAGGTCTTCATAGGGTATTTTCCGGTCCATCGCCTCGAACACCGGTTTCAGCAACTGATATCCAAGGGTATCAAAGGCCTGGAGCACTTTTTCCCGGACATCGGGCGACACGGTGCATGCATCGACTACGTGTCCGGATGCGATCCGGTTCCCTTCCTGAAAATACCGGAACAGATGGTTGATGACGGTGGCGGGTTTGACATGGAACCGGTCGGCGATCTCTGTGATGGCAGCACCTTCATGGTAGAGCTGTCCCACTTGAAAATGGCGTTTGTCTTTTGGAGAATTTTCCTTTAAGGCAACCGCAGGCGGTATTTTTTGCGGTAGATCTGATATGGCATGGGTGGTGCAGAAACCGCTGATCAGTTCCATGAATGCCGGGCCGTATTTTTCCAGTTTGGTCTGGCCCACACCAAAGGTGTTCAGAAAATCGGTGTCTGTTCTCGGGAAAAAAGTGGCCATCTCCATCAGGGCTTTGTCGGGAAACACGGCATAGGGCGGCACACCGGCATCATCAGCCATTTCCTTGCGCTTGTGACGCAGCTGTTCGAACAGGTCCGGGTGATGGGCCGGTGCTGCAGCAGATTCGGTACCGGTGGCCGCCGCTGACGGCCCGGAAAATTTGTGACGGGGATCCTGCCATCCAGACACCTTTGTCTCTCCTTTCAACACGCCCCAGGCCGCAGGGGTGAGGGTTAGTCCGCCGTACTGGTCCTCCCGCTGGACAAAACCCTTGCTCTGGAACTGCCGGGAAAGATAGAACCACTGTTTTTTGGAAAGGTCTTTTCCAATGCCGTATGTGGACAGCAGGTGGTGTCTGAACTGGAATATTTTTTTGGTTTCCGCACCCCGGAGTACATCGATGACATGGCCGGCCCCGAACCGTTCGCCGGTGCGTTTCACACAGGACAGAAATTTCTGGGCGGCAATGGAAATATCCTGGACCTGCTCCTTTGGCGCCAGGCAGTTGTCGCACATGCTACAGTCTTCCCGGGCAGCAGTTTCGCCGAAATAGGCCAGCAGCCTTTTTTTGCGGCAGTCTTCCGCCTCGGCAAACCGCACCATGTCCTCCAGATGAAACCAGGCAGCCCGGTTGCGCTGCTCATCCTGGCTGGTGACAAGGGATTTCAACCGGGGGACGTCGGCATGGGAAAACAGCAGCAGGCATTCGGCTTCCAGGCCGTCCCGCCCGGACCGGCCGATCTCCTGGTAGTAGTTTTCAACACTTTTGGGCAGGTCATAATGCAGCACAAACCGGACATTGGGTTTGTCAATACCCATGCCAAAGGCGATGGTTGCCACCATGATCCGGACATCATCTTTGATAAATTGGGTCTGGAACCGGTTTCTTTCGCTGTCATCCAGGCCCGCATGGTACGGCCGGACCGAAAATCCCCGGGCTGCCAGTTGATTGGACAGGTTCTCCACCTGTTTTCTGGACAGACAGTAGATGATGCCGGAGTCATCTGTATGGGCTGCAAGAAAATCCAGGGTCTGTTGTAGCGGATCATCCTTGAACATCACCCGTATCACCAGATTTTTGCGGTCAAAGCTGCCGGTGAACGCCCGGAACCCGGCATCCGGTGAAAATCCCAGGCTGATCTGGATGTCTTTTTGCACCGCAGGCGTTGCCGTGGCCGTGAATGCGGCACATGCCGCTTCGGGAAACTGCTGCCGGATCTGTGCCAGGTGCCGGTATTCCGGCCGGAAATCATGGCCCCAGGCGGAAATGCAGTGGGCCTCGTCAATGGCCAGGCAGTCCACGGCCACGGCGTGGAGCATCTCCAGGATATTGGCACGGACCAGAGACTCCGGAGCGATATACAGCAGTTTGACCCGGCCTTGCTGAATCAGCGATACATGGTGCCGGTATTGTTCCACCGACAGGCTTGAGTTGAGGCATACTGCGGAAATACCCATCTGCTGGAGCTGGTCCACCTGGTCCTTCATCAAAGAGATCAAGGGGGACACCACAATGGTGAGCCCCTCAAACATCAGGGCCGGCAGCTGAAAGCACAGGGATTTTCCGCCCCCGGTAGGAAGTACCACCAGGGTGTCCTTTTTTTCCAGGATATGGTGGATGATCTCCTTTTGCAGGGGCCGGAAATCATCATACCCGAATATGCGTTTCAATATTTCCATGATGTTACCTTTGTCTTTGTTTACCATGGGAATTTGAAATGTCAACACCCGGATGCCTGGTCTGGATATTTGCTATAATGGATTGTGTATCACAAAGGCTTTGGCAGGGGCGGGCTTGGTGATTGCTGAAATGGCCCAGACGACTGCCGTGATGTATGCCGGAAATGATTTTATAAAAGGAGCAATAGAGATGATCGAATTACCCTATTCATTGATAATCGAAGCAACTGCAGAACCAGATTATTTCGGGTTTTTTTCACCGGATCTGGAGGGGTTCTCAGGCATAGGTCATTCTGTGGAAGATTGTTTGTTCAAAGCCAAATGGGGTATGAAGGAACATGTCGAACTGCTTATGCAAGAGGGTCTTCCGGTTCCTTTAGAAAAAACAGATCCTAAGATTATCGTTCAGAACGAAAAAAAGATGGAATTTGCCTGAGCCATCGTAAATATTCGGGGAAAGAGTCCCTTCCACCGGAAACCCCAGGAGATGAAAAACATGCTCAGCCCGGGCCAGTAGGTGATGATGAGAACCGCCAGCAAAAGCACCAGCATGAAGGGGATGGTGGCTTGGTAGATCGTCATGATGGGCTTGAGGGATAGGAACTTGCTTTTTGTCAAAGAAAGTATCAAAAATCCCTTAAGTTAAATATATATTATTGCGCCCCTGATACAAGCACAACATGTTGTGCTTGTATCAGGGGCGATCAGTTTATGTCAAGACAAAAATCAAGATCAAAACAACAGGACGGAAATGTTTTGAGATTCCTGACAAAATTTTGAAAAATATCCAGAATAAAACAAATTTTGAGTATACCCCACCGAAATAATTCCTCAAGCCAAATTCAAAATAATTAATACCAGCTTTCGGAAACCGGAATTAGAGGGTCTGCCCTTTCGCAGACCAGTTCAAGAATACAATCAGACACTTTTTTCGGCGGGTCATGATTGCGTATGTCCCAGAGATCAAGATAAAATTTTGGACCATTTGTCCATCTTTGATCCGGCAGTGCCTGAATGAAAAACTGATTACCAGCATTTTGCCGGCCTATAAAGGTATATTACACCATACCCTGAACAGAAAAGAATCCGGTTTTCTATAATAACGCCATCCCCTTGCCAAACAGCAGATAACCCGTTAAAATTTGTATTGGAATGAAAATTGGGAAAAGGAGGTTCTCATGGCGGTGTATCTGGTGCAGCACGGAAAAAGTCTGCCAAAGGAGAAAGACCCGGCCAAAGGGTTGTCTGAGACCGGCCGGCAGGAAACGATGAAAATTGCCGATGCGGCACTGATGTACCAGGTGCCGGTCTCCTCCATCGGGCACAGCGGCAAGGCTCGGGCCGAACAGACGGCAAAGATCTTCAGGGATATAAGGAAAATGAACGGGGTACTGCTGGAATTCATCGATGACAAAGGTGGTAAGGTCAAAAAACAGATCCCGGCTGGTTGATGCCGGAATCCGTCAGATCCATGATGAGGTTCAATCCTTTATGAACTTGGATCATCCGATCTTTTGACAACGTTCCGATTTTCTCCCTGAGGCTGCGTTTGTCAACGGTTTTGATCTGGGTCATGTTGATCACGGAAGGTCTGGGCAAATTGGCTTCACCTTTGTGAAGTTTCACATTTCCCGGAAGATCCCCGAATTTCATTGTCGAAGTAATGGCAGCAACGATCACCGTGTTCAATTTGCTGTCATTTAGCAGATCGTTCTGCAGGACAAGCCCGGGTCTTTTTCCCATGGGCTCAGACCCTTTGGCCGGAGAAAAATCCATCCAGTAAACAGATCCTTTCCGGATCACCATTCCTGTCCCTCCCGGGAACCGGTCTGATCAAACCAACGGGTCCATTCCAGCTGCTCTTCCTGGATAGATTCATCTGAGAAGATCCGATCGTATTCGTTTTTTACCTGTTTTTCTTTCGCTGCCGTGATTTTTTCTTTCAAAACGGCAGAAATGAATCCGCTTCTGGACATACCCTTCAGCCGGCTGATTTCGTCAATAACGGCAACCAGATCTGTGGGTATGGTAATGGCAATCTTCTGGGTATGCATATATGGTATTCCTCATTTATATTCTACTATGATAATACTTATGAAGATCTCTTGTGTCAAGAGATCTTCTTTTATCATCTCCTTGGTTTATAATATAAACAATTGTCTTGGGGTGACAGACAGCATTTCACAGAGTGAAAATTGCGGTATCACTGATTTCCTTAAGTTTGCCGAAAAAATCAGTCAACATGTGGGACGGCCTGCCAAGACATTAGGCCCGTTTCTGGTCGCAATGATACCCCTGATAACAGGTTGGTATATCCGTGATAACGATATCGCCTTTTTGAATAATTCGGTTGGAAGGCCCGGCAGGGAACGCAGGGCCTGAACCGATACCGTTCTTAACGCTGCGCCAAGCCCAACCCGATGTAACAACCGGAGCGAATCCTGGCATGCCCTGGATTTAGAATCCATATCACCCGATGATATAATCCATATCACACGTTAATAAAATCCAGATTACCCGTTGACACTTTCCGGATTGTCAGATAGGGTATGGCATCATGAATGATACCGCTTACCGATATCCAAGACAGGCGGAAGCCCGCGTCATAGAAGGCATGTCAGATACGCCGGTGGTGCTGGTTTCCGGTCCGCGCCAGGCAGGTAAAACAACGCTGGTGCTGCATATTGCCAGACAGGGAATGCGTTATCTGACCCTTGACGATGAAGTCACCCTGCTGGCCGCACGGGAGGATCCTGCCGGACTGATCCGCAGTCTGGATCGTGCTGTGATCGATGAAATTCAGCGGGCGCCGGAACTGCTGCCGGCCATCAAAAAATCCGTGGATGAAGATCGCAGGCCCGGACGTTTTCTGTTGACCGGCTCAGCCAATCTCATGGTATTGCCGATGGTAACCGAATCCCTGGCCGGACGAATGGAGACAGTTTCCCTTCTGCCGTTGTCACAAAGCGAGATATGCCGGGAAAACGCCAACTGGCTGAACAGTGTGTTTTCCGGCAGAATTCCTGATATCACTGTCCCGTTCATCGGGAATGACCTGGTCGAAGTTGTTGTCAAAGGGGGATATCCGGAAGTTCTGGCACGGACGACACCCAGACGGCGAACCGCGTGGTGCCGGCAGTATATTGATGCCCTTATCCAGCGGGATGTCCGGGATATAGCCGATATCGAAAAACAGGACCGTCTGCCCCGGTTTCTGCGTGCCTTGGCACAGATGGCCGGACAGCTTTGTAACTATACGAAACTGGGGGGTCAGGTGGGACTGGACAGCAAAACCGCGTCCAAGTATATGAGCATTCTGGAGCACATGTTTTTGGTCAGACGGATCGAACCCTGGGCCGGCAACCGCCTTACCCGGATCATTAAAACCCCCAAGATGCAGTTTATCGATTCAGGACTGCTGACCACCCTGGCGGGTTTTTCCGCCATAACCACTTCCGGTGACCGGATCCGTTTCGGGCATTTTTTGGAGAGCTTTGTTTTCGGAGAGCTTCTGAAGCATGCCGGAACCGCTGATGATGACTATCAAATAGGATATTATCGGGACCATGACAGGCTCGAGGTGGACTATGTGGTGGAAAATGCGGCTGGATGTGTGGCCGGCGTGGAAGTCAAAGCCTCGGCCACTGTGAAGGAGAACGACCTCAAAGGGATCCGGCGCCTGGCAAAAGCCGCCGGGGAAAGATGGATCTGCGGTATTATTCTTTATGATGGTGACATGACACTGCCCCTTGGCAGGAACATCTGGGCCGCACCGCTGTCAAGTTTGTGGGGCAGAAAATCCCAAAAGTTCGATATTTTTGATCAAAGCTGCCCGTGAACGCCCGGAACCCGGCATCCGGTGAAAATCCCAGACTGGTCTGGATATTTGCTATAATGGATTGTGTATCACAAAGGCCTTGGCAGGGAGCCCCTGGAGGTGTGCTGTGACAGGACCGTCAGAGCCGAAGGGGCCGGCAGGCATGCCGGAATGGGAGGACCGTACACGAATGATCTGTTCCTTTGCTGAAAAAGTTACGGTAAACGGCCCCGGAAGATCTCGGGCCGGGCACAGCACACCTCCAGGGGCGGGCTTGGGACAAGGACGTCCCATGGAACAATGCAAAATCTGGTACTCTTATGGCAAATATCCAGTGCTTGGTGTCAGGAAATGAGAAACAGGCTCAATCCGGGCCAGTAGGTGATGATGAGAACCGCCAGCAAAAGCACCAGCATGAACGGTATGGTGGCTTGGTAGATCGCCATGATGGGTTTGTTGAACCGGTACCCGGCTATGAACAGGTTCATGCCCACCGGCGGGGTGAAATACCCGATCTGCATGTTGGCCAGAAAGATAATGCCCAGGTGGACCGGGTGGATGCCGTATGCCATGGCCACTGGCAGCATCAGGGGCACCATGATGACAATGGCGGAAAAAATGTCCAGCATGGTGCCCAGTATCAGCAGAAACAGGTTCAGCAGGATCAGAAACACCCATTTGTTGGTAATGAACTGCTGGCACAGGGCAAACAGTTTCATGGGGACCTGGGCATCGATGAGAAAGTTGGTAAATGCCAGCGAGACCCCCAGAATCAGGAGGATGCCCCCCACCATGACCATGGATTCCCGGATCAGGGAGGGCAGGCGCGACCATTTGACTTCCCGGTATACCAGCATTTCCACCACCAGCACATACATGGCAGACACGGCAGCCGCCTCTGACACGGCAAAATATCCCGAATAAATGCCGGCAAACACAAATATGGGCAAAGGGACTTCCCAGGCGGCAGCCCGGAGGGCGGACAGGCAGTTTTTTACGGAAAACCGGGTTACCGGGGTTGGGTTATGCCGGTTGGCCCGGATGCTCCAGGCAGACAGCAGAAAGATCATGAGCAGGGCCGGCAGGATCCCGGCGGCAAAGAGTTTTTCAATGCTGATGTCTGCACCGGCATCCATCTGCTGGGCAATGATGCCATAGAGAATCAAAGGAAGAGACGGGGGCAAAAGCAGTCCCAGACTGCCCGAGGTGGTGACCAGCCCCAGGCTGAAGTTTTCTGCATATCCATCCTGTTTCAGGGCCGGGTACAAAAGGGCCCCCATGGCAACGATGGTCACCCCGGATGCCCCGGTAAAGGCGGTGAAAAGGGCGCACACCACAAAGGCCACAATGGCCAGCCCCCCGGGCATCCACCCCAGAAAGGCACGGGTCAGTCCCACCAGCCGGGATGCGGTTCTGCTTTCCGCCAGCAGGTACCCGGTAAAGGTAAACAGGGGAAGGGCCACCAGAATGGGGGTGTCGGCGATGCGGTACAGCTCGATGGCCATCACGGACAGGTCGATGTCCAGCATGGTAAACCCGGCCATGGCGGCTGCCGTGAGTACTGTGAACAAAGGAGCCCCCAGCAGGGTCATGAGCACAAGCCCGGTTATAACCAGAAACATCATGAGGAATTTCCCGAGCTGGATGTCATGTCAGGATTTCCAGGGACAGGGGATGCAGGGCTGCGAAAGAAAAAGAGCAGGTACCGGGTGCCCATGACAAGAAACGCCACCGGTATGATGATCTCACACACCCATGCCGGGACCCCGGCAAAGGCGGTCATGCCGTCAGCCATTTCCATGTGCACAAACCGGGCGCTGTGCCAGGCCATGACCAGGCAGACCAGGGCCGTGAACCCGTGGGTGACACGGGTGGTAACCTGTTTGGCACCAGGGGGCAGAAACCGGAAGATCACATCGATGCGGATATGGTTGTCGGCCCGGCTGGCGGCCATTGCCCCTAAGAGTCCTGTCCACAGCACCAGCACCCGGACCAGGGAATCCCCCCACACAATGCCGGACCCGAAAAAATTGCGCAGCCCGATCTGGGCCACGGCCATGCCGATCATGGCCAGGAGCAGCCCCACCAGGATGCTGTCCTCCATTTTCTGCAGCAATCGGATTATGAATTCAGTCATGAAATGCGTTGAGCAGCTGGTTGATCTGATTCACCGCATCCTCCGGCAGGGTCCCGTCCACCACCATTTTGTCCACAGCTCTGGCAGCGGTTGTCCGCCATTCGTCCAGTACCGGCCCGGACGGGGTGATGAACTGGATCCCCTGGTTTTTCAGGGCCGCAATGGCTTTGATATCATCTGTGCGGTTCTGGTCATCGATATCGGCAAAGGTTTTCGTCATGATCTGTTTGACAACGGCCCGGTCTGGTTCGGCAATTTTTACAAACTTTTTTTTGTCCACAGCCAGAACCCCGTATAAATAGATCAGGGGAATATTGGTGACATATTTGATCTGGGTGTGCCACTGGAGGATCAGGGCTGCCACAGGAGAGGTGGCAACGGTGTCGATGAGGCCGGACTGCATGGCGGTCCGCACATCTGCCAGGGGCAAAGGGATCGGGGAGATCCCGAACACGGCCATGATATCCCGGCTGACGTTGTCATTGTCCGGTATCCAGACCTTGCGTTTTCGCAGATCTGCAATACTTTCCACCCGCTCTTTGGACATGATATAGGCAAAGCCGCCGCCGGTGAGGCCGAAAGTGACAAATCCGGCATCATACAGGCCGTCCTGGATATACTGGTCCATATGCTGCCGGACATGGTCCACCTGTTCCAGGGTGGAAAATTTCATGGGCTGGGCATAGATCATGTTTCCGGGAAAAAAATCCGACAGGGTTCCCCCCACCACCGCACCGCCGTGGAGCTGGCCCACACGGATTTTGCGCAGCACCGCCTGGTCATTGCCCATGACCCCGCCGGGGTAGAAACGGAAAGTCACCCGGTTCTGGGTCTGGTCTGCTACCTGTTCAGCACCCTGGCGCATTTTTTCCATCCACATGGACCCTTCCGGGGAAAGGGTGGCAATTTTCAGGGTGACAGTCCGGGCAAAGGCCGGGTTACTCCCCATGAGCATTACCAGGGCCACGGCCCAGTAAAGAAGATGTTTCATATGAAAAGACTCCGGTTAAAAATAGTCATCAGCCGCATCCAGCAGGACTTTTGCCTGCTGCCGGGCATGGGTGTTCATCAGGGTGTAGCCCGCTGCCACAGGATCGGCTGCCAGGACCTCGGTGAGCAGGCGGTCATGCAGGGGGCGGTCAAACATCATTTTTGCGTACAGTCTGGCATACATCACCTTGGCCATGAGGTTTTTGCCGTTGGAAAGCGCAATGGCTTTTTCAAAAAAAACCCTGCCCTGCTCCGGCCTGCCCCCCAGGGCCGGGGGCAGGAAGGTGGCCAGGGTGCCGAGATACAGATATGCAGCACCGTCCCGATAAGTTTCATCCAGCTGGACCACCTTTGTCATGATATCTTCTATGCGGGATATGTCTGCCAGGGCATTGAAATCATCTGTGTTGGCCATGATCCAGCCGGACCAGGCCGCCCCCAGGGAAAACAGGGCCGGCAGGCTGTCTTCATCCAGGCTGTCAACCGCTGATGCAACGTCATCATAGGATTTTTCGGTCAGGCGGCAGGCCAGTTTGTCAGACAGACACAAGGCCTTTTCTGCATAGTTCAGGGCCTTGGCAGCCAGTTTTTTGGACCGGGTCTCATCGGTGACAAATACATCCGCATAGGCGGTGTACAAAAGGGCTGCCGTGGTGAGCAAGTTCTTATCCTCCGGATCCTGGCTGATGAGGCTGTCGATCATGAGCAGATAGGCCGGGGCACCGGCTTCTACCATGGCCGGATCATCATTGTTCACAATGGTATCTGACAGATGGCCCATCATCTTTGACGAGACGGAACAGCCCCAAAAAAGGAAAACCGCTGCAAAAACAGCTGGTATCCGGATAAGAAAGCAGCTGACCAAAGCCATGCCGGCAAAGGGTTTCATGTCTGGCCCACCTGTCTATACGCCCTGATCCAGCATGGCATCCACCACCTTGACAAACCCGGCGATATTGGCGCCTGCCAGGTAGTTGCCGGGCTGGCCGTATTCTTCGGCCGCATCCAGACAGATGGCATGGATATTTTTCATAATGGTCTTCAGCCGGGCATCCACCTCCTGCCTGGGCCAGTTCAACCGCATGCTGTTCTGGGCCATTTCAAGGCCGGACACTGCCACCCCCCCGGCATTGGCGGCCTTACCCGGGCCATAGAGAATGTTTTCTTCTAGAAAGATGTCCACCGCCTCTGTGCTGCAGGGCATGTCCGCTCCTTCACACACTAAGGCCACCTTGTTTTTTATCAGGTTTTCGGCATCTTTGCCGGTGAGTTCATTCTGGGTGGCACAGGGGAAGGCGCAGTTTGCCGGAATATCCCACATGGGCTGGTGGTCCAGGGCGGCATCCCGCTCCACATACACGGCATCGGAATATTTGTTGATATATTCCATGATGCGGCCCCGCCGCAAGTTTTTCAGCCGCTTGATATAGTCCAGTTTGCCTGCGTCAATGCCCTCTTCATCATAAATATAGCCGGAAGAATCCGACATGGTCAGCACCACCGCCCCCATTTCGATGAGCTTTTCCGCTGTATACTGGGCCACATTGCCCGATCCCGAGATCAGGCATTTTTTTCCTTCCAGGGTCTGGTTTTGGGTGGCCAGCATCTGGGCCGCAAAATAGACCGTACCGTATCCGGTGGCTTCGGGCCGGATCAGGCTGCCCCCAAGGGTCAGGCTTTTTCCGGTGAGAATTCCGGAAAATTTTTTGTGTATCTTTTTAAACATGCCGAAAAGATACCCGACTTCCCTGGCACCCACACCGATGTCGGCCGTGAGAATATCTTTGTCAGGTCCGATATGGGCATGCAGTTCGGTCATGAAGCTCTGGCAGAAGCGCATGACTTCCCGGTCGGATCTGCCTTTGGGTTCAAAATCCGCCCCCCCGCAGGCCCCGCCCATGTTCATGGTGGTCAATGCGTTCTTGAACACCTGCTCAAAGGCCAGAAATTTCATGATGCTCAGGCTGACCGAGGGGTGAAACCGCACCCCCCCCACATAGGGTCCGATGGCGCTGTTCATGCCCACCCGGAATCCCCGGTTGATCTGAACCTGGTCCTGGTCATCCACCCAGGGCACACTGAATATGAACACTTTTTCCGGTTCGGTGATCCGCTTGATAATGGCTTCCTGGCGGTATTCCGGATGCCTGTCGATCAGTGTTTGCACCGATGCGGTCACGGTTTCCACCGCCTGGTGAAACTCATATTCACCAGGGTTTTTTGCCTTGACAAAAGACAGTATATCAGACATGGTACCCTCCTGTTTTTTCACGCGTCGTTTTTTCACGCATCAATGATCTGCATGGCCTCGCTGCGATAGGCATCCATGACATAGGTAATATTGGTGATTTTGGCGCACTCTTCGGTCAGGGCAAAGATATCCTGGCGGCTGATATGGGGCACAGCCCAGTTTCTGGAACCGGCCATGATCTGCTGGAGCCCCACCTTGATTTTGTCCACTGCACTGAAGATGCCGATGGCGCCCAAAGGCAGATCTTTGGCCGCATCACCATATGTTTCTTTGAGCACCTCATAATTCATGAAAATTTCTTCTTTGGTGGTACCATATCTGGAAACGGTGGAGGGCAGGCCCCCGTCTTCGTTTCTCAGCCAGCGCTCCGCATTTTTGCCCACCATTCCCGGAATCATCAAAGCCCGGCCCATGCAGACCGCCTTGCAGTATGGGGCCCCCAGGGCCAGGGCCTTGAACACATGGTCTTCCGAGGAAAACCCGCCGGCAAAGGCAATATCCGGCACAGGCAGGCCCCGTTTGTCCAGGCGTTCACACAGTTCATGGGCCATGGCATGCAGGTAAATGGCGGGGATGCCCCATTCGGTCATCATCCGCCACGGGCTCATGCCGGTGCCGCCCGGTGCCCCGTCAATGGTGAGCAGGTCGATATTGGCCTCACTGGACCATTTGATGGCCATGGCCAGTTCCCGCATGGGATATGCCCCTGTTTTCAGGGTGATCCGTTTTGCCCCCAGCTGCCGCAGCCGGTCCACTTCTTTCATGAAACTGTCCTGGTCGATGAATCCCAGACGGGAATGGCGTTCAAACTGCTTTAAGGGTCCGGCTTTGAAAGATGCCTGATGGGCTGGATTTTCCGGGTCAGGGGTGACAATATAGCCCCGTTTTTTCAGCTCTATGGCCCGCTTCAGGGAGTTGACCTTGATCTCCCCGCCAATGCATTTGGCCCCCTGTCCCCATTTGAGTTCAATGGTTTCCACTCCCAGTTTGTCAATGACATACTCGGCCACGCCGTTGCGGGTGTCTTCCACGTTCATCTGTACCAGGATATCCCCGTATCCTTCGTGAAACCGCCGGTATTCAGTGACCCGCCGGTCCATTTCCGGGGATTTTGTCACCCGGCCGTTTTTGTCCAGTTCCAGGTCCGGATCGATGCCGCAGACATTTTCCCCGCACACAAGGGTGATGCCGGAGATGGCGGCCCCTATGGCAAAATGCTCCCAGTTCTTCCGGGCAATATCGGTACTGCCCAGGGCACCGGTGAATATGGGCACCTTCATTTTGACCTTGTCTGTCACCCCGTACTGGGTTTCGGTGTTTACAGCGGGAAACGTTGCCTTGTCCGGGTCCGGCTCCATGCCCTTGGCCCCCAGGGCATATCCCATGATGTTCAGATGGGAGTAGTCCACGGGATAATCTTTGTCCGCACCGGCGGTGACGCTGCCGAATGGTTCGGGGTACAAAAGCTCCCTTCCCCGGAAGGTGGCGTGGAACAGGTCGCAGTTGCCTTTGCATCCATCGATGCACCGGCTGCAGATACCGGACTGCGGGGCAATATTCCGGGACCGGTTTTTTGTCTGCAGGGCATCATTGGCATTGGGCCTTTGTAGATTCATGTTTCCTCCTGATTCAGTAATTTGTGTGAACGCGGCTTATATTCTAATGAACGATAATGTAGACAAAAATTTTTACTCCAGCCTGCCTTTTAACAGATCCCCCAGACCGGCAAAGGGACTGTTGCCGCCCCCTTTTTCTGCAGAACTGTCCGACGGTCCGTCTGCGTAAGCGTCGGCAACCTGGTCCCGGGAATGCACATTATCATGGCAGTAAATGCACAGCAACTCCCAGTTGCTGCCGTCCGGTGGATTGTTGTCATGGTTGTGGTCCTTGTGGTGCACCGTCAGTTCCTTGAGACGTCTGCCTTCAAACTCCCTGCCGCAATGGCCGCAGATCCAGGGGAAAAGTTTCAGGGCCTTTTCCCGGTAGGTTTTTTCACGGGCCTGACGGGTTTTGTGCACCTGGGAAAGAATGGTATCCGGTTTTTTATCCTCTGCTACAGCCATGGGGATTTCCTTATGTTTATAGTGACAAATATGAGGGTATCATGTTTTTGTTTTCAGATTTTTGGCCATATGGTAAGTGTAATGTATAAAAAAAAATTGCCGGTTTGGCAATCACAGAATTTGGCATCTGGATATTTGCCATAGCACCGCACACGCTATGGGGAGTCCCTGGTGGTGTCCTGTGAACGGACCGTCAGAGCCGGAGGGGCCGGCAGGTATGGTACGATGACAGAACCGGAAACAGGGGATCAGTTCCTTATCTGAAAAAATTTACGGTAACCGGCCTCGCAGGATATCGGGCCGGGCACAGGACACCACCAGGGGCGGGGCCGGCGACAGAGGGTACAGCAAATGGTCGAAAATTCTGGATGCTTATAGCAAAGATCCAGTTTGGCAACCCGGGTAACCGCATGTAAGGCGACCCATTCGGGGGAATCGAACCCCGCCCTCCGGGGATGCCTTATGACCGGCCCGAGATTGGCATCTGACGGTCCTGTCATAAGGCATCCCCGGAGGGCTTGGTCACGATATGTACGGCAATGCTGCAGGCGGCTGCCCTGCAGGGTGGTTGAAAATATCACAAAGGCTTTCAGGAGGTGCAGCGCTTGTATATTGACGGTGGACGCTTGACCCGGACACTGGCCGGTCTTATTTTAAGTGTGAAATTGCGAATGTTTTGTTAAACCCCGGTATTTCATGGTATAGTGACTGAGTAATTTCGGCATGACACCTGAGAGGACAATGATCCATGGGAAAATATGTGAAAAATGGTTTCAAAAACAGCCGAACCTGGCTGATTCTGTTTCTGGCTGCAGCGGTCCTGTTTGTTTTTTTCAGGACAGGTGCGGTTCCGGCAGCAGATAAAACCATTCACGTCATCCCTGTTACCGGGACGGTGGAGCCGGGTATGGCGGCTTTTCTCAAAAGAAGCGTTGATGAGATTCTGGCCGCCGATCCAGATGCCCTCATGGTGTTCAAGCTGGATTCCTTCGGGGGGCGGGTGGATGCAGCCCTGGAAATCGTGGAGACCCTTTTGTCCGTTCCCATGGGACAGTCCATATCTTTTGTGGAAAAACGGGCCATATCTGCCGGTGCCCTCATTGCCCTGGCCGGCAATGTTCTGGTGATGAAGGAAAACACCCTGATCAGAGATTGTGCCCCTATCATCCAGACCAGTGAGGGCCAGAAAGAGATGGGGGAGAAAACCCAGACCGTGCTCCGGGCGCAGTTCCGGACCCTGGCCAAGAAAAACGGTTATCCAGAGGTGCTGGCGGAATCCATGGTTACCAAAAGCATGGAGGTCTACCAGGTCACCATGGATAAAGAAACCGTGTTTATGGACAAAATCAGGTTCAATGACCTGACCGATGAAGAAAAGGCGCGCATCACCAGAAAGATAACTGTTGTGGCAGAGGGAGAGCTGCTGACCATGGATGATGTGGAAGCCCGGAACCTGGGTTTTTCCAGAGCCAGTGTTGCGGATCTTGACGGGGCACTGGCATATCTGGGCTATGAAAATTACACGTTGTCCTATATGACCGAGACCTGGTCTGAAAGCCTGGTCCGTTTTCTCCAGCCGCTGCTGCCCATCCTCATGCTTGTGGGGCTTGGTGCCCTGTATACTGAGATAAAAGCTCCGGGTTTCGGTGTTTTCGGGGTCATCGGTATTGTCTGCCTGGGACTGGTTTTTTTAAACCAGTACCTGGTGGGACTGGCAGATTACACCGAGCTTTTGCTGCTGCTCATCGGCACTTTGCTCATGGCGGCGGAAATCCTGGTGCTGCCCGGGTTCGGCGTGGCAGGCATTGCCGGGATCATGGTGCTGGCGGCCGGCCTGGTGCTTTCCTTTCAGGGATTTGTGGTGCCTGATCCCAAAATGCCCTGGGAAGGCCGGCTTCTGGTCCGGAACCTGGCCATGGTCCTGGGCAGTGTTGTGGGGGCACTGGTGTTTTCCCTGATAATGTTTCGGTTTGTGCTGCCCGGGGTGTCCCGGCTGATAAAGGGACCATACCTGGAAGCCAATCTCAGGGAGGCCCTGGTGGGATCGGATGCGGCCCTGTCCGTGGCTGCAGGCCAGTCAGGTACGGCTGTGACCGCTTTGCGGCCTTCGGGAAAAATCAGGATCGGACCCAGGCGGATTGATGCCATTACCAGAGGTGAGTTTCTGGATCCGGGCACCCCTGTAACCGTGGAGGCACTGGAACAGAACCGCGTGGTGGTGAAAGCGGCAGATACAGACAGCATTACATCCAAAGAGGCGGCATCATGACATCCTATATATTTCCTGTATTACTGCAGGTGCTTGGGCTGGTGGTCATTGTGGTGGAGATATTTGTTCCGTCTCTGGGGCTTTTGTCGGTGATGGCTGCCGGAATATTGCTGTATTCCCTTTATCTTGTTTTTTCCACCATCTCCTTTGCTGCAGGGATGGTGTTTCTGGGTGTGGATATGTTTTTGATACCGGTTGTTCTGGTCCTGGGGTTCAAGGCCCTTGGGGCCTCTTCCTTATCGCTGCACAAAGAATTGTCCCGCCGGGATGGGGTTTTTTCCCAGGCCCCTGATCTGGTATCATGGAAAGGGAAGCAGGGAGAAGTAATAACGGACTTACGGCCTTCAGGCACGGTCATGATTGAGGGAAAGCGCCTGGATGCGGTAACCGACGGAGAATATATGGATGCCGGGACACCGGTTGTGGTGACCCAGGTGTCTGGAAACAGAATTGTGGTTGACAAAATCGAATAAGGAGACACAGACATGGAGTTTATGTACATCCTGTTAATTATTGCCGGTGTGATCGGCGTGGCCCTGTTTTATTTTATTTTTGCCTATATCGCCCTCTGGGTCCAGGCCCTGGTGTCCGGGGCTAAGGTCGGGCTGATCAATATCATTTTCATGCGGTTTCGAAAAGTGCCCCCCAAACTGATTGTGGAGTCCAAGATCATGGCGGTGAAAGCCGGCATGGAGATTCCCACAGACAGCCTGGAATCCCATTATCTGGCCGGCGGGAATGTGTCCCGGGTGGTCCAGGCCCTGATTGCAGCAGACAAGGCCAACATCGACCTGTCTTTTAACCGGGCCGCCGCCATTGACCTGGCCGGCCGGGATGTACTGGAAGCGGTGCAGATGTCGGTAAATCCCAAGGTGATTGAAACCCCGATCGTGGCGGCCATGGCCAAGGACGGCATCCAGCTCAAAGCGATCTCCAGGGTCACGGTCCGGGCCAATATTGACCGTCTGGTGGGCGGGGCCGGGGCTGAAACCATCCTGGCCCGGGTGGGGGAAGGCATTGTCACCACCATCGGGTCTGCCGAGACCCACAAAAAAGTACTGGAAAATCCGGATATGATTTCCAAGACCGTGTTGAAAAAAGGCCTGGATGCCGGTACTGCCTATGAAATTCTGTCCATTGACATTGCAGATGTGGATGTGGGCAAGAACATCGGAGCTGAGCTGGAAACCGACCGTGCCGAGGCAGACAAGAAGATTGCCCAGGCCAAGGCCGAGGAAAAACGGGCCATGGCCTTTGCCCAGGAACAGGAGATGCGGGCACGGGTAGAGGAAATGCAGGCCAAGGTGGTGGAGGCGGAAGCCCAGGTGCCCCTGGCTATGGCAGAAGCCTTCAGAAGCGGCAATCTTGGTATCATGGATTACTACAAAATGAAGAATGTGGCAGCTGATACAAAGATGCGGGACCAGATCTCCAAGGGTGAAACAGACACTACCCAGTCGGATCAGAATACATAAATCATTACTTCAGTGATTCTCAGGGGGGGGGTAATCTCCCCTGAGAATGACTGCACCAAAAGGAGTGCCATGGAACTGGAAACCCTGATAAACATCGGTCTGGTTTTTTTATTTCTTTTGATTACCCTTATCTCCAGAAGCCTGAAGCAGGCAAAGAAAAAAAAGGCCCGTGTTCAGAAAAAACAGCCGGCCAGGCCGCTAATGTTTTCATTTTTTCAAAAAATCAAAGACCAGATACAGCAGTCGTTACAGGAGCTGGAAAAACAGGCCAGACAGGAAAAGGCCAGACAGCAGAAAGAAAAACAGGGATCGGACGTAACTTTCTGGGATGAGCTGGCTGATGAGGGAATGATCCAGGAAGAGGAAACACCGCTGGATGCGGAACCGGCCCGGACTTCGGTTGACACCAGACAGGAGGAACTTTCCCAAAAACAATCCGATATCCGGACACCTGGAAAAAAAGGTGCCAGACAAGAGGTGCCCCCGCCCACCATTCACCCCTATGGCAGACGTCCCAGCCTTCGGCAGGCCGTTATCTGGGCGGAAATCATCGGTAAACCCGTGGCCCTGCGGAAGGATCATTCTGATGCTGTCATATAGGTTTTGAATATCTTTTCATGGGAGATATATTTTTTGCGGGCAGGATCTTCCAGATACAGCCGGATGGCATTGACCCGGCGCAGAATTTCCGATTCCGCCCGCTGGCGCATCAATAACTTTGTATGGATGATATCCTCCTTTAGACGGGGTGTTTTCCGTGAGTCATAGTATTTTTCCGTCTTGTATGTGATGCGCATGGCTATCAATTCTTCTCTCATATCGTTGTGGGCATTGTCCAGAAACAGCACCTCGGGCATGAGATCGGCAAAATGGGTTACTGCAATGATATCTTTTTGCCTGAGCCAGTACCCCATGAGAAACTCCGGTTCAAGGTCCTTGTAATTCTGCAGCGGCATGTACATGCGCCGCAGGTACAAAAGCACTTTTTCGGTTTTTTTCCTGTGGCCGCCGATGATGACCGATCCGCCGATCTCATCTTTTCTCACCCCCTTGGTCCAGGGAGCCCCGGTGATGCCGAAATCGATGCACAAAGGGATCTGCAGCAAAGCGGACAGGGTGTTCAGGGCCAGGGCATACCCGGCAGAAGGGCCGCCCACGTTGTATGATGCGGACAGAAGCTGGTGGTGGAAGGAATATTTTTTGAGAAAATCACCGAACAGCCAGGGAATACTGATATCCGGTGACAATTGCTGGATATAGTTTTTCACCATGGTCAACGCTTCCTGGGCGGACTGCCGGGTCATCTGCACGGCCATATCCAGCTGGGCCGCATTGGGAGCGGTGGAAGACACCGCCCCTGTCACGATGATGGGCGATTGTTCCACCCGTCCGGTGAGGCTGGTGGCAATGGGCAGGAGCATGCCGGTCATGTCATTGGCGCCTGCGCCGATGATGAATCCCACCTGGGGCTCTTTGCTCAGCTCGGTTTCCAGAAATTCATTGAGCTGGATGGCGCCTTTGCGCACCGGGCTCTGGGAAATTTCCCGCCGGGCTGATTCCAGGTGGGCCACCACCAGGGGATAGTCTGTTTCCCTGGAGATGTGGTCCACATTTTTCAGGATCTGTTCATAGTGGTTCACAAAGTTTTTCAAATCGGTCTTAATGTTTGATTTGAGCAGGGGCGGGGCTTTGACCGTATCCAGAATCCCCAGCACGGTCTTGAAATTCAATTTCACAAATTCATATTTCTCTGCTTTCGTGGATTTGGTGAGCTGACGAAGCTTGAGCAAAACTTTGAACTCTGTGGAACAAAGGGCAATGGCTTTTTCGGTAAAAGAGGTGTAATCCGCCGGGGTATTGCAGATGCCCTGGGCGGTTTCTATGATCTTTTCCACATCCACTTCCCTGCGGTGGGGTACGGTTTCAAACTGCTTTGAGATGATGTCAAGGATATCTTTTTGCCGCATATGCCCCGTTATTTCGAGGGTTTTGAGGCGTTTGGATCGGATCAGGGCAGGGTCCAGAATATCCAGCCGGTTGGTGGTGAGCACCGTGAAAACCTTGTTCAGGGGGACCTCCCCGTCAATAATGTTGAGAAATTTGTTGGTGAGCACATCCGAAGGCTGCCCCCCGGTGCTGCTGCGTTTGGGGGCCAGGGCATCCCCTTCATCAAAGAAGATCACGGTGGGGGCAATCATCTTGGCGATATCATACACCTTTTCCAGGTTGGCAACCGTGCCGTGAACCGGGCTGGCGGGGTCCTGCAGGGCGGACGGAGAGGTGGCAATGTCATGGACCTGGGTGTTGGAGGAGAGCCAGGTTCTTACCAGAAAGGTTTTGCCGCTGCCCGGGGGTCCTGTGAGCACAACGCCCTTGTCTTCGCTGACCCCGTACTGGAAGCAGTTGTTGGCCATTTCAGAAAATTTGTCCTTGATATCCCCCACATATTCATCCCAAAGCACGGCTCTGTCCATGTGGTCCACCACTTTGCTGTACAGTTCTCCATACACGTTTTTGGCCACCAACTGAAACGCGGATCGGATCAGAATGCTGTTGTCCAGGAACTCAAGAAGAAAATCCCCCCGGATATTGATGATGGATTCAATGAGTTTTCTGACATAGGCCGGGCTGATTTTCAGGCTGCGCTCCTTGAAAATGGCATAGATTTTATCGGCTGCGGTATTCAATTTTTCTGAACCGGGCCTGTATTTTGAGGGTATCTGGTGGCGCTTGATTTCCAGAAAGATGATTTTTTTGAGATTTTCCCGGTTCATCCAGAATTTGGATATGTCAATGATGGCCCCTTTTTCCACAAACCGCCGGTAGATGGCGGAATCAAACCGGTGGGTCTGGTCTGTTGTCGCAATGACAAAACAGTCCCGCCGGCCGTCGATGATTTCGTCTAAAACGATATTGGAGGTGTCGATGAGGGTCCGCTGCTGTTTTTCAGCACCGCCGCCTGATCCTGGAGCGGTTTCAGACTTGCCGAATGCGGAGTGGGCTTCTTCGATATGGCGGATGCAGGTTACCTTGGGATTTCCCATGGCCCGCTTGAAGTAATTTCCCGGCTCCCCTGACAGGGCGGTCTGGTAGTCATTGGGGGTGATGACCGAGGCATCCACCTCTATGCCCCGCTCTTCAAAACGGGTGAGGTTGTTCATGATTCTTTTTTTGAATATCCGGCGCAAAAATGGGATTCTTGCCAGCCGGTGGTAAAAGTTCTGTTTTCTCTTTGCAGCGATTTTTACCGCAAATTCCGGGTCAACATCCTCCAGGTTGGTGAACAGGCTGTGTTTGGCCAGGATCGCTTTTTTTTTCTGTTTCCAGTCCACTGCGGGAATCACCTGGTTCCGGAATATCACTTTTTCAAGGGTTTCTCTGATCGTGGCGCTTTTTCCGCTGCCGGAGGTGCCTTCTATGAGGACGATGGGGGCCTTGGGAATGTCTGTGTCTTCAATATATTCTTTGCGGATATGGGCCCGGTAGATCTTTTCAAAGGTTTTTTCCAGTTCCACTGGTACATGAAGGTCGGTGAGTTCCCTGTCCAGAACAGCAATCAGATAATGGTATTGGGCCTTGGTCAACTCTTTTTCAATGATGCGGTTCCAGGAGGCGCCGGGATTGGTTTCACCGGAATATAAAAACCGTTTTTTCCAGTCTGTCAGCACTTTGGGGTTGTTGAGCACTGCCATGGTTTTTCTTTTCCGCTGCATGAAAAACACAAAATAAACAAAATCCTTGGCTGAGCTCACCAATGGATGGGGCGGTTTGAACTGGTTGAGCCGGGACCGGACAAACACCTTTGTGTCATAGGTCCACGTGGCCACCAGGGATTCGATCTGCCGGATATTTTCTTCCGGCAGGGTGATATAGGTTTTTTCTTTGGTCATGCGTTTCGCCATCTGTTTTTCCCCCAAAAAAATGGGCGGTACGACCTTATGGTTCCGTCTGTTGGCGCGGCCCTATGCCCCGTAAATCATTGATATCCTGGGGCAGTGTCAAAGCGGGAACGCCGCCGTCGCCATGGAGCACAAAGGTTTTCTGGTCTGTCTGATTTTTTTCATAGGCATCCGCCCATTTCTGCTGGGACAAAAACGCAAGGAGCGACGGGCTAACGGCCCGGTTCTGTGGATTGCCTAAGGCCTGGTGCAGGGCCTGGATCCCCTCAAGGTAGGCTTTGTACAGTTTTCTGATGCGCTGGGCTTCCTGGTCTGCGGCATAGTTTTCCGCCTCTGCGATGAGCTGTCGCCGCTTTTTTTCTTCAGTGGCTTCCACCAGCTTGTCCCCGAACCGGGTCTCGTTGAGCACAAAACTGATAACGGAAATGCCGTATTTTTCCTCCAGTGTGGGACCGTTCTGGTTGATGGGCCGGTTTTTCAATGCAGCAAATATGGCTTCTTTGATGGTTTCTCTGTCACTGATGAGTTTGTTTACCTGTTCTCCCTGGAGAATGTCTTTGGCAATGCCGTCAAAATCCCCCTGCAGCAGGATTTCCGGTGCCAGGTTGTCGATGCCCCACACCTTTAAATCCTTTATTTTAAAAGTCATCAGTGCAGATGTCCACAGGGCAACGTTTTCCTGGGAGATGATCTTGATGGGTGCGGATGATCCTCCCAGATACATGTTCTGGTTCATCAAGGTGACCTGTGATTCCAGACGGGTGAAAAACGGCAGCCGGAAATGCCACCCCACATCTGTGACGGCTTGTCTTTTGCCCCCGAATTTTTCCAGGATCACGGCATGGTTGAGCTTGACCTTGTAAATGACCTGGGTGGAATAGACAACGGCAGCCAGCGAATAGCACAAAAACAGGGCAAATAAAACAAAGGCGATTCTTCTGACCGCGCTGAAGACACGGGACCGCTGGAGAATAATCTCAGAAGACTGATCCTTCATACCTGCTCCTTTCTTTTGAAAATTGACCGGTATTGAAAAACCTTTGAACAGGATACATGCTGCACAGGTGCTGCAGGAAAATTCACAAATTATAACGGGAGCGCAAAATCTGGTACAGTATACATAAACACAACCGGGCCGTCAAAAACTATTTGATCATGCCGCAGCAGACCCACCAGTTTGTTTTCTCACAGGTCATCCTGTTTCTGCCGTCTGCCGGATGGCATGGACCAGCGCTTTGATGTCATCCAGGGTGGTGGCCGGGGAGATGATTACCATGCGCAGGAAACGTTGGGTTTCAATACTGGTGGAGGATAAATAAAAATTTCCCTTCTGTATGAGCCGGTCCCGTATGGCAAGCTGATCCGTGTCAGCGCCTGTATGCCGAAAACACAAAATATTGCTTTCCGGTGTATACGGGGCATCAAAATCCGGCTGGGAGGCGATGTGTTTTTGGGCAGAACAGGCCAGATCAACACAGATGTCAATGTATTCTGCCATGCCGTTTTCCCCCAGGGCGGCAAAGGCAAGGAAAAATTTGAGGCCCAGCCCGGCCTTGGTACATTCCACTGTCTGGGAGATAAAATCAAACCCGGGCTGGTATTTGTCATGGAAAAGGTACCCGGCATCATGCTGAAATGCATGGTCCAGGGCAGGGGCATGTTTCACCAGAAGGGCGGCACACACTGTGGGGGTCCGCAGCATTTTGTGGGCATCCAGTATCAAAGAATCCGCCTTTTCCAGGCCGTCCAGCAGGTGCCGGTATTTTTTTGAAAACAGAAGGCTCCCGCCATGGGCGCCGTCCACATGGAACCAGATGCGGTTTTCCTTACAGATATCTGCAATGGCATCAATGGGGTCGAACAGACCGGTGCCCGTGCTGCAGGCATTGGCAATCAGGGCCACAATGCGGCGCCCTGACTGCCGGGCATTTTCAATGCATGGTGTCACCTCTTTCGGCTCTATCCGCCCCATGCGGTCCGTGGGAATCGCCACCACGTTTTTTTCCCCAATCCCCAGTATTCCGGCGGTTTTGGAAACCGAATAGTGGCAGCTGTCCGACGCCAGAATGGCCAGGTTCCCGGCACACCCGTTTTCCCGTACCGCTGAATCCAGGTGGTTTCTGGCGGCCATCAGGGCGGTCATGTTGGCCAGAGAACCGCCATGGGTCAATACCCCTGCCCCGTGGTCAAAGAGCAGGCGCTGCTTTGTGTCAAAGGGCATGCGGGGCCATCCCACCCGGTCCAAAAGCTTGTTGACCATGAAAAACTCGATGGCAGCGGCAGCCGGGCCCATTTCATAGATGGCCATGGCATTGTTGGTGGCACCGTCAATGAAAGCCCCCAGTGCAGCCAGGGGATGGGGATTTCCCACCTGGTGGGCCAGATACCCCGGATGGTGCAGCCGGGTGGTGTTATCCAGATAGGTTTCCAGAAACTGGTCCAAATTATCCCCGGACAACCCCCCGTTTCTGAAAAGGGTGGAAAGGTCCAGCGCTTCATGAAGGGCCTGGATCGATTTCTGGTGAATGACAGGTTTTTCTTTGTTTTGGCTCTGGGTCAGGTAGCGGTCCAGGGCCTGGATAACCTGGCTCCCCGGTTTTTTCAGCAGCATGATGGCTCTCCCGTATGGATATTCAGGTGCACATATGTCATGTTTTCTTGTCCAACGTTTTTATCAGTTTCATAACACAAAAGTATATCACCCCAGGCACGGTTTGGCGATGGGTAGTTTGACAACGTTATGGCAGGGAAGCATTGCTGCCCTGGGCCGGAAAATAGGTTGATCGGCAAATCAGAAAGAGAATGTTTTTTCTTGACACTCATCTGATAAGTTGTATAAGTGATGTGACCATATGATTGGAATAATGATTTTGGGTGATTTGGATGCATATCCCTTTGACAAAAATATCGGCCACGGAGGCGGTGGCGGAAAGCCTTAAAACCCGGATACTGGATGGCGAATTCAGTCCCGGGGAAAAACTGCCCAGCGAGCAGGCCCTGCTGAATGTATATGAGGTGAGCCGGCTGACCCTTCGGGAGGCCCTGGCCCGGCTGGCGGCCTGGGGGATTATCCAGGTACATCACGGCAAAGGTGCCTTTGTCAGCAATTCGGTGTCCGTGCCGGCCCTGGGC
>DATFJY010000139.1:0-2658 GCA_035268905.1 Desulfotignum sp. | reverse complement strand
ACCCGCCAGAAATCCAGGGCATCCCCCACATGCAGGGTGTGCTGCGACCGCCGGCCCCGCGCAAGCCCCACCCCGCCGGTAAACACATCCAGTATGCCGCGGATCTTCCACAGCAGATCGGCTGCGTAATAACCGGTATTTCCCCCGAGTTGTTCCACTGCCGGCCACACTTCCTGTGCCTTTCCCGCAACCGGTGCCCTGTATCCGCATTTGAGAATGGTACCCCCGGCATAGTCGGAATCTCCGCAATGGGCCCACTCCGGATACAGGAGCGCCCCGGCATCTGCCCAGCAGGTATCCACCTGCTCCTGCCGGACCCGGTCCAGGGCCCGGGCAATGGCCTGGTCACAGGTGAGCAGATCCTGGGGAATGATTTTGGTGATACGGTTCTCCGTGCACACCGTGGGCAGGCTCAACCCTTCGGCCAGGGGCTGTGCAATGGCAGCCGGCACAGGTGTCACCAGGTGAATCCACAAGGAAGACAGCCGGGGGGTCAGCACCGGCACCGGTATCATCACCGGAACCGGCAGGCCGGCCTGCCGGGCGAAAACGGCAAACAAATCTTTGTAGGAAACGATATCCGGACCGCCGATATCAAAGGTGTGGCCCCGGGTTTCCGGATGTTCCAGGCAGCCTTTCAGGTACCCCAGCACATTGGTGATGGCAATGGGCTGGGTGGGCATGCTGACCCATTTGGGGGTGATCATGATCGGCAGTCTTTCCGCCAGATACCGCAGGATCTCAAAGCTGGCGCTGCCGGATCCCAGAATCATGGCGGCCCGGAGTATGGTGGCAGGCACCGGACCGTTCTGCAGGATATTGCCCACCTCGTTTCTGGACACCAGGTGTTTGCTGATATGTTTATGATGGATATCCCCCAGGCCCCCCAGGTAGATGATATGGTCGGCCCCCTGGTCTGCTGCGGCCCGCACCATGTTGGCGGCCCCGGTTTTGTCCGCATCCCGGTATGCCCCTTTCTGTGAGATCATGGAGTGCACCAGGTAATAGATGGTCCCGCACCCGGCCACGGCCTTTTGCAGGGAATCGGTGTCCATGATGTCCCCTGTGACCAGTTCCACATTGTCATCCCCGCCCCAGGGCCGGCCCGCCATTTTTGCAATGGTCCGCCCCATGGCCCGGACCCGGTATCCGGATGCCAGGAGCAGGGGAATCAGCCGGCCGGCCACATAGCCTGTGGCCCCGGTCACCAGAACAGGTTTGTCTGTGTTTTTATGCATGGGTGCTCCTTATTTTTTGTTCGGTGCGGGAGATGATCTCCTCCTGGTGGTCGGCATCGAGGTCCACAAAATAATCAGAGTATCCCGCCACCCGCACCAAAAGGTTGCGGTATTCATCCGGGGTCTGCTGGGCCTGCCTGAGGGTGTTTGTGTCCACCACATTGAACTGGATATGGTGGCCCCCGAGCCTAAAATAGGAGCGTACCAGGGCCGCCAGTTTTTTCAGGTCCTGGTCTGATGAAAGCACACTGGGCAAAAACCGCTGGTTGAGCAGGGTACCGCCTGATTTCACCTGGTCCATCTTGGCCAGGGACTTGATCACGGCGGTGGGGCCGTTTCTGTCAGCCCCGTGGGAGGGAGAGGTGCCGTCGGATTCGGGCAGACGGGCATGACGGCCATTGGGGGTGGCCCCCAGCATCTTGCCGAAATAGACATGGCAGGTGGTGGACAGCATGTTCAAATGGTATTGGGTGCCCTTGGTATTGGGTTTGCCGTCGATGGCCGCAAAAAGGGACTGAAACACCTGCTGCATGATGGCATCGGCCCGGTCGTCGTCATTGCCGAAAAACGGGGTCCGGTTCCACAGGGTCAGGCGCAGGGGTTCGGCATCAGTGAAATCATGGGCCAGGGCATGCAGCAGCTGGTCCCAGGATACGGTCCGGTTGTCAAAGACATGGGTCTTGATGGCGGACAGGCTGTCGGTGACTGTGCCGATGCCGCAGCACTGAATATAGTTGGTGTTATAGCGCGGGCCGCCGTCATAATAATCTTTGCCTTTGTCAATGCAGTCATCTATCACCACCGACAGGAACGGGGCCGGGCAGTATCTGGCATACATGCGCTCGATATAGTTGTTCACCTGGATTTTCAGGTCGACTATGTATGCCAGCTGGCGGGAAAAGGCGGTGTAAAGGTCTTCAAAATCATCAAAAGTGCGGGGATCACCAGTATGGATGCCGACAGTTTCACCGGTCAAAGGATCTGTGCCGTTGTTCAGGGTGATTTCAAGGATTTTGGGCACATTCAGGTATCCGGTGAGAATATAGGCTTCCTTGCCGAATGCCCCGGTTTCAATGCACCCGGAGGTGCCGCCTTCCCGGGCATCTTCCACGGATTTGCCCGCACGGACCTGTTCCTGGATTACCATGTCGGTGTTGAAAACGGACGGGTATCCATAGCCTTTTCGGATCACCTTCAAAGCGGTTTCCAGAAACCGGTCCGGTGTCTTGCTGCTGATGTGGACGCTGGGCTGGGGCTGGAGCAGTTGCAGTTCATCAGCCACCTCAAGGGACAGATAAGATACCTCATTTGCACCGTCTGAACCGTCCGGGTTCAGTCCGCCCAGGTTGATCTGGGTAAAATCATTGTAGGTGCCGCTTTCTTTGGCAGTGACCCCCACCTTGGGGGGGGCGGTGTGGTT
>DATFJY010000138.1:0-4898 GCA_035268905.1 Desulfotignum sp. | reverse complement strand
CAGCCGACCTGGGATTCTTGAGGCAGGATCGGTAAAATGGACCACCACTCTTTTACAACCCTTGTCAACGGCACGGACAATTTCTTTCTCAGAAGGGCTGTGGAGCGCATCAGGGATGGCCTTTTCGACCCCCTGGGGGTGCAGTGGCTCACCTCGGGGGAAGAAAAGCTGAACCAGGTGTTCGACCAGGGGGTCACAAGGCTTGAATCGGGCCGGCCCTGCCATGTGTGCATCTGCGGGGCCTATGGGCAGGGCAAATCCCACAGCCTTGCCTTTCTGAAACAGCGGGCCCTGTCAGACAATTTTGTTGTCAGCAGCATCAACCTCGACCCGCGGCAAACCCCTTTCCATGATTTTAAGACAGTGTACCAGGCCCTGATGGGTGCCATGACATTTCCGGATGGGCAAAGCCGCTTTACAGATGTCTGGAAACCATTTGTATTACACTGGCTGAATCAGCCTGAAAACCGGGACAGCACCCTCCTGGACATCATTCCTGCTGAGATGCCCCACCGGTTCAGGGCCATCCTGGCCGCCATGGCATTGACCAACATGGATCTTCCCCCCCACAAACGGAAACTGAAAAAGCACGCCCGGTTCAAACCCCGGGAATTTCCATGGATACTGAAAAACGCCCTCATGGGAAAGGATATCCCGGCCCATCGCCTCAAGGCGGTCTTTCATTACCGACAGGTGCCTTTTTATAAAGATCACTCCCTGGTCTGCAAAGATCCCGGACAATACCTGGCTGCTGTCAAGGGGCTGGCCCGGTTGATCAGGACAATGGGATTCAGGGGCTGGATGGTTTTGTTCGACGAGGGGGAATCCATCGGGCAGGCCCGCATCACCAGCCGCAGCAAAAGCTATGAACACCTGCATGATATCTTCTGCCCTGATACTTTCAGCCCCGGGTTTTTCCCGGTGTTTGCCTTTACCCATGATTTTTTCACCCTGGTTGCAGACGAGCCCTATGACCGGACAAGGGTGCCCAGGAGACGGAAAAACAGTCGCACAGCGCCGGAACCGATCCCCTGCTTTGCGCGTAATTACCACAAGGCCTGGCAGCAGCATCTCAATTTCCATATGCTCCAGGATCTTTCAGACCGGGACTGGCAGGAACTGATGCGCAAGCTTATGGTTCTCCACGGCAGGGCCTATGGGTGGGCCCCGGACAGCGCGGCCCTGGAAAAAGAAGCGGCCCGAATGCTGTACAGGCACGGCCGGGCAGAATCGCGCATGAAACTGCGGCTTCTGGTCAACCAGCTGGACCTGGAACAGCAGAAACTGCACAGCTGATGCCCATGGCGCAGGCCCCTGATCCCCTGTTGCTGCTGCCCAACACCTTTCGGCCCTTTTACGGATCATTCCTTCACCTGCACCCTGTCCAGGTCCAGGGCATCGTGCCCATCCTGGCGGGCCGGGACCTGGTTCTCCAGGCTGCCACAGGCGCCGGGAAAAGTGAAGCCGTGCTGGCCCCCTGCCTGGAGCGGGTGATCACTTCGGGCAGGACCCACGGGATTCTGTACATCATCCCCACCCGGGCCCTGGCAAAGGATCTTTTGCGGCGGTTCGAAACCGTGATCACCGAGCGTCTGGGGCTGGGCCTATCCATCCGCACCGGAGATCTCAAACGCACTGGAAAAAAACGGCCGGACATCATGTTCACCACCCCGGAATCCCTGGATGTGATGCTGGGGAGCGCCAATCAAGACCTGAAGGGGTTTTTGTCCCGGGTGGGATGTGTCATCATAGATGAAGTCCATCCCCTGGTGCATCACTACCGGGGACGGCACCTGGCCTGCCTGTTCACCCGCCTGTCCAAAAGAACCCGGGCACCGCTCCAGAAGATCGCCATGTCCGCCACCATTGCCCGGGTTGAAGAGGTGATGGATTTTTTCGATTTCAGGCCCGGGGCGGAATCCATCGCCGTCAGCACAGACCGCAGAATTTCCGCCCGCCTGATTCATCTCAAAAACGGTGATGCCGAGATGATTGCCCTGCTCAACGACCTATACCATGCCTGGCACTACCGGAAAATCCTCATTTTCTGCAACAGCCGGTCCGCATGCGACCGGCTTTCAGGTATCCTGGGCCGCTCCGGGGTGTTCCGGGAGGTCACCGAACTTCATTATTCCAACCTCAAACCCCGGGAACGCAAATTGGCTGAAAACCGGTTCCGGAAAAACCCCCATGCCCTGTGCATTGCCACCAGTACACTGGAACTGGGGATCGATGTGGGGGATGTGGACGCGGTCCTGCTGTTTCAGCCCCCCGGGTCGGTGTCATCCTTTCTTCAGCGCATCGGCCGGGCCAACCGCAGGGAAGGTGCCATCAATTTCTGGGGGATCTGTTCCGGAGAATCCGCCGGTATCCAGTTGGTCCGGTTCCTGGCCCTGCTGGAACTGGGGCGGAAAGGCAGGATCGAAGCCCCGGTTCCCAAGGAGCTGCCAAGTGTCCTCAGCCAGCAGGTGATCTCCTGTCTGTATGAAAAAAAAGAGATATCTCTCCATGCAATGCAATCCCTTTTTCCCAACCAGAAATTGCGGCTGTCCGGCATTTTCAGATCCCTTGAAAAAAAGGGATGGATCCGCCCCTGTCCCCGTCCTGGTCTGGTTCGGGGGGGCTGGCAGTACCGGGATCATTTTCTGGCCCATAAGATCTGGGGAAATTTCCCGGAGGCGGAAAAAGCGTTCCTATTGGAAGTATCTGAAAAACCGGTTGCAGACATCCCCCAGTCCATTGTGTCCCAGATGGATGTGGGGGACCGGGTCCATTTGTCGGGCCGTGCCCTTGAGATTCTGAAAATTCAGAAGGAGGAAGATCCCGGGAGAGTGGCGGCCCGCCCTTCCGCGGGAAGGGATGCAAAGGATCTGGTCTGGACGGGGCTGGGTCCCCGGGTATCCTTTGAAGTGGCCAGGGCCATGCAGCGCATTCTCACCTCCGGTGCTGTGCCGGATGACAGCGGCCTGATGACCCGGACCGGACAACTGCTCCGTCATGAAAAAATTTACCATGCCAAACCGGTGGTGCTGGCCAACGGTATTACGGTGGTTTCCGGCAAAAAAGCACGGTTTTGTTTTTGCACCTTTTTGGGGGCTGCCGGCAACCTGGTGTTGGAATGGGCCATTCGGGACCATTTCCAGGATGAGGACCTGGACATTGCTTCCAGTGAGACCGGTGTGGAATGTTCCCGGTGGATCCGGTTCGAAACACTGGCCCTGCCAGTTGAAAAAACCGCTTTCCATGCCTGGATCGCTTCCCACTTCCAGGCGGTCCGGGGCCTGGTGTCCCTGAGCATTTTCTGGAAAACCCTGCCCAGGGACCTGATGGTGGAAGAAATTGCTGATTTTCTCTTTGACCCGCAGGTGGCAAAAGTCTTTGCCCGGTATCTGGTAACCCGCTCGGATATTGTATCCGGTGATATGGCAGACCTTGCCGGGCCGCAACCTGCCCCGGAAAAGGGTGTGGAACCTAGTAACCGGGAGATGGATGCCGGTGCATCCCTGCTGGACAGAGAAAAGCAAAAAGTGCCGGCTTCGGACCCGCACTTTTTTTCCTCTCCCCGGTGGAACCATCCCTGTTTCGATCCCGGCCGCCCTCTGACCGCCACCATGGTCAGCGATTATGTCTATTTTAGCCAGTGCGGCCGCAGGTTCTGTTTGAAATACCTGGGCCAGGACCATTTGGTTCAGGATCAGGACGGCCTCATGGAGTTTGCCCGGGATCAGGGGATCTGTCACGAACAGGCAGTGCTGGCATCTCTTGAAAAACAGGGGGAAATGCTGGTCACCCCGACACAGCAAGATCCGGGTGAATCCCTTTGGGAAGCGGGCCTGCGTGTACTGGAAAAAACAGTGGCACAGCTCATTGCCGGGAACGGGCCGGCCGGCGGGCCGGTGTGGATTTCCCAATGCGGTCTTGCAGCTGGTTCTCTGGTGCCGCAGTTCCCTGGCATGTCCGCTGTGGGGATTCCGGATCTTCTGAAGCTGTCCACAGAAACGGTTGGTGACGGACCCGGCACCGACAGGGGCCGGATCCGGGTGAAGATCGAAGTGGGCGACATCAAGCGCAGCCCTGAACCACGGTATCATCAGAAATGGCAGGTGGTGTTTTATGCACAGGTGCTGGATAAAATCATCACGGAGCGCAGGATCCAGGCGAGGGTTTCGCCCTGGGGATTCATTGTCTCTCCGCAGCCCGGGGGCCAATCCCAGACAATCGGGGAGGTGCACAGGTTTGATTTGGCACCTTTCCTGGCGGCCTTCCCCAGCCTGTGTCATACCCTGGGCCGGATCATGGCTGACCTGCCGGTCCATGCACACCACCGGCTTCAATCCCGCTGCACTGCCTGTTCCGGGTTTCCCGGCTGCTACGCCGGGGCCCTTGCCAGTGAAGATATTCAGTTCCTGCCCGTTCTGACCAATGGTGAGCTGAGGGCTCTGAGGCGGCTGGGCTGTAACACCCTGGAAAAAACCGTAAAAGTATTGGAAAACTTGGCAGATGGCGGTAAGGACAACCCCAGCCCCAGGGCCATACACCCCAGCCTTTCCCCGGGGCAGCAGACAAAACTGGCCGGATGGTGCCAGGCATTTTTAACAAATCGCATCCGGCTTTACGAAAAAAAGACCCACCTTTTTCCGGCCAACCTTTCCAGGATTTTTTTCATCCATGTGGAAACACAGCGGCTGAGCGGGCAGCCCAGTGTCCTGGGATGGCAGGTGTGGGAGCCGGGTACCCGGCAGATATGCGAATCCCGGGTATGGACCATGGAAAGCGAAGAAGACCGATGCCGGGTGTGGAAAATCTTTGCCGGGAAACTGGCACACCGCTGGGAGGAAAGCATCCATTCCGGCCGGGGACCCCATCTGTTTCATTTGGGGTCCCGGTCCCCTAGGGCA
>DATFJY010000137.1:0-3743 GCA_035268905.1 Desulfotignum sp. | reverse complement strand
CCCCCGCCGGCACCGCAGCAAAAACTTTCCGTACCGTGGCGGGGCAGCTCGGACAGGCCCTGGTTGGACACACCGGTCAGAATGGATCTGGGGGCATCATAGATCTCATTGTACCGGCCCAGATAGCAGGGGTCATGGTAGGTAAGCACACCTGCCAAAGATTTTTTCACCCTGATTTTACCGTCCGCAATCAGCTGGTTGATGAAATCGGTGTGGTGGATCACCTCATAGTGTCCCCCCATCTGGGGATAGTCATGCTTCAGGGTATTCAGGCAGTGGGGACAGGCGGCAATGATCTTTTTTACCTTGTAGTTGTTCAAGGTTTCAATATTTTCTGTGGCCATCATCTGGTACATCATTTCATTGCCGGACCGGCGGGCAAAATCCCCGGTACATTTTTCCTCGGTACCCAGGATGGCAAAATCCACCCCGGCAGCCTTGAGGATCTTCACCAGGGCCTTGGACACCTTCTGGGTTCTGTCATCAAAGGAACCGGCACACCCCACCCAGAGAAGATACTCCACATCGGGATTATCAGCCATAAGCTTGACATCCAGGCCTTCAGCCCAGTCAGCCCGCTTGTCATATCCGATACCCCAGGGATTGCCGTTCCGTTCCAGGCCCTTGAAGGCGGTGTTGAGCTCTTCCGGATATTCCCCCTGCATCAGGGTCTGGCCCTGGCGCATGGCAATGATCCGGGGCACATGCTCGATGGTCACCGGACACACCTGCTCACAGGCCCGGCAGGTGGTGCAGGCCCACAGGGTATCCAGAGCGATCACCTCTCCCACCAGGGCTTTTTCCGGTTTAAACACCGCTATTTTTTCCTTGGTTTTGGCATCCGCCTCTTCATCCCCGGTCAGGGTCTTTGCCAGTTTGGCCCGGAGGATCAGGTTGTCGGCATTGGCGTACAGCTCCGCCTTGAGGGAATCATTGAAATCATGCAGGTTCAGCGGCTTGTCCGTGACATAGGTGGGGCATACCTCTTTGCAGCGGCCGCACTCGGTACAGGTGTACAAATCCAGGCCCTGTTTCCAGTTGAGCTGGTGCAGGTGGTTGACGCCCAGGGTCTCATCCTCCCATACCGACTCATCCTCCAGATCCAGCAGTTTGATCTTTTCATGGGGATAACCCAGGCTTTTGAGAAACACATTGGGCAGGGAGGTGATGACATGAAAATGCTTGCCCAGGGGCAGAATGTTCAAAAAGGCAAGCTGGGTAATGATATGAACCCAGAACATGAGCACCATGACCCGTTCCAAACCAGTGGCGGAAAATCCGGAGATCACGTTGCCGGCCAGGATGGTCACAGGGGTCCAGACAAATTCCTGACCGAATGTCGGGTTGTTGAAATAATGCAGGTCCCCGGGATTGCCGTGGGCGGTGATGAGCATGAACCGGGACCCGTCATACAACAGGTCCGATACCATCAATACCCCGATCAGCCCCAGTACCAGATAGGCTTCCCAGGTGTTGTGCAGCCGGGGCGGTTTGATCACCATGCGCCGGTAAAAGGCCCAGATCACCATGACCAGGACCACACCCTCCATGATATCCTTCAAGCCGATGTACAGATACCCCAGAATGGAGGATTCTCCCAGCAGCGGCAGCTGGAACCCATGGACATACCCTTCTCCGTAAAGGGTGATGGACCGGATAAGCAGCACACAGAATCCCCAGAATATCAGGGCATGCATGATCCCGGATGCCCGCTCTTTTTTCCGTCCCACCAGGCGTTTCTGGCCCAGTGCAATGACCACCAGGTTTTTCAGCCGGTCTTTGATATGGTTGAACCGGTCAGCAGGCTCCAGGGCCATCAACAAAAGCATTCTCTGATACATGGTCCGGCCGAAAATGGCCAGACCCACCGCAAGTACAAGTGTCATAAACAGGGGACTCATCGCTACCTCATGCACAAATTTCGGGGTTGGGGCACTCAGGCCCGTATTTTTTGTATTTCATCTTTGAGCAATGGTATCACATCAAACAGGTCTCCGACAATCCCAAAATCCGCCACATTGAAAATTGGTGCTTCCGGATCCTTGTTCACCGCCAGAATCACCTTGGCACCGTTCATGCCTGCCAGATGCTGTATGGCACCGGAAATGCCCACCGCCACATACAAAGACGGGGCAACGATCTTTCCTGTCTGGCCCACCTGCTTGTTGTGGGCCATCAACCCGGCATCCACCATGGCCCGGGAGGAACCGAATCCGGCAGCCAGGTCATCAGCCAGATCTTTTACCAGATCCACACCGGCCTGGTCTTTGGCCCCCCGTCCTACGGACACCACAATATCCGCATCTGTCAGATCGATCTCCCCGGAGGCATCAGAGATCAGTTCTTTGACCACGGCAGCCATCTCTTTTTCCGGGGGATCCAGGGTGATCAGGTTTTCCGTACCGGTCACTTCCGGATCCGCCTCAAAGGCCCCGGCCCGCACAACCGCCACCAGCCCGGGTGCATTGACTTTCACCTTCTGGAGCACCTTGTTGGCAATGGCCGGACGGGTAATGTGCACCTGATCCCCGTCAATGGTCACATCGATGATTTCCGTGGCACAGGCGGCATCCAGCTGCACTGCCACCCTGGGAGCGGCTGCCTTGCCGGTTTCGGAAAACCCGAACCAGACCATGTCTGCTTCAAATGCTTTGGCCGCGCTCACCACAGCTGCGGCAAAAGGGGCAGCGGAAAATATCTCCAGGGAGGGATCATCTGCAATATACTGGGTATCTGATCCTGCCGCAGCCAGCTGGGGGGCCAGATCTGTCACATTGCTGCCCACGGCCACAGCAGCGGTGGCAGCACCCAGGGCCCGGGCCTTTGACAACAGTTCGGCAGTGCTTCCCTTAAGCACGCCCTGTTTGATATCTGCAACTACGAGTATGTTTGTCATAATCACTATCCTTACAAGTTTGATATGGGTATGATGTTTGCAATATGCATTTTTTGTGCATGCTGTCAACGGCAGCCATATGATCACATATGGTCAGCGCATCCGGTTATAAAACCTTTGCCTCATGTACCAGCAGCTGCACCACCTGGGCGGTGATTTCGGCCGGATCACCTTCAAATTTCTGTCCGCCTTTGCGTTTTTGTACGGGCAAAAATGCCACTATCTCGGATACAGGTGCCGTGCCGCCAACCTCTTCAAATGAGGTACCAAGGCCGGCCAGGTCCATGACAGTGATTTTCTTTTTCTTGGCCATCATGATGCCCCGCATGGCCGGCAGCCGGGGTTCATTGATGCCGTCGCTCACCGTAACCACGGCCGGCAGGGTCACATCGACGATTTCCGTGCCTGCATCCCCCAGCCTGGACACCTGGATATGGGTGTCATCAATCACTTTGATCTCAATGACATTGCTGACACAGGGAATACCCAAAAATTCCCCCAGCATGATGCCGGCTTGACCTGCGTCCGTGTCCTGGGCCTGTTTGCCGGTGATCACCAGGTCATAATCTCCTGCCTCAACCACTTTTTGCAGCACCTTTGCAAAGGTGGGGGAATCCGCCTGTGCAAGGGCCGGGTCCTCGATGTGAATGGCATTGTCAATGCCCATGGCATAGCATTTGCGGATGATATCGGTATTGTCTGTGCTGCCCAGAGATACCAGGGTGGTTTCCGCCTTGTGGGCCTCCTTGAGCTGAACAGCCGCTTCCACGGCATTTTCATCCCAGGCATTGATCACATACTGCAGCCCTTTTTCCACAATGGCGCCGTTTTCCACGTGGATATTCAA
>DATFJY010000136.1:0-6685 GCA_035268905.1 Desulfotignum sp. | reverse complement strand
ACCATGGCCTCGGTGGTAAGCATGACGGAAGCCACAGAGGCTGCGTTCTGCAGGGCAAACCGCACCACTTTCTTGGGATCGATTACACCGGCTTCAATCAGGTCTTCGTACACATCTGTTCTGGCATTGTACCCAAAGGCGTCTTTTCCTTCCTTGACCTTATTGATGACAACAGCGCCTTCCACACCGGCATTGTCGGCAATCTTGCGCAGGGGTTCTTCAATGGCCCGTGCCACAACGGCAATGCCCAGTTTTTCCTCATGATCCGCTTCGATATCCGCAAGCGCAGTGATGCACCGTACCAGGGCCACACCGCCGCCGGGCACAATGCCCTCTTCCACTGCTGCGCGGGTTGCATTCAGGGCATCTTCCACACGGGCTTTCTTTTCTTTCATTTCCGTTTCAGTGGCAGCCCCCACATTGATGACGGCAACACCGCCCACCAGTTTGGCCAGCCTTTCCTGGAGTTTTTCTTTGTCATAGTCAGAAGAAGTTTCATCGATCTGGGCACGGATCATTTTTACCCTGCCCTCCAGGTCTTCCCTGGAACCGGCACCGTCGACAATGGTGGTGTTGTCCTTGTCAATGGTGATGGACTTGGCCTGGCCAAGGTCCTGGAGAGAAACATTTTCCAGTTTGATGCCGATATCTTCGGACACCACCTGGCCGCCGGTGAGCACGGCAATGTCTTCCAGCATTGCTTTTCTTCTGTCGCCAAAACCCGGGGCTTTGACAGCCGCCACGTTCAGGGTGCCGCGCAGTTTGTTCACCACCAGTGTGGCAAGGGCTTCGCCCTCAATGTCTTCTGCAATGATCACCAACGGTTTGCCGGTCTTGGCAATTTCTTCGAGCACGGGCAACAGGTCTTTCATGGAAGATATTTTTTTGTCGCAGATCAGCACATAGGGATTTTCCATGGCAGCCACCATTTTTTCGGTGTCTGTGGCAAAATAGGGAGACAGGTACCCTCTGTCAAACTGCATGCCTTCCACAACATCCAGGGTAGTTTCCATGGATTTGGCTTCTTCCACGGTGATGACCCCTTCCTTGCCCACCTTGTCCATGGCCTCGGCAATAATGTTGCCGATGGTTTCATCACTGTTGGCGGAAATGGTACCCACCTGGGCGATTTCATTCTGGTTTTTGGTGGGTTTGGTAAGGGCTTCCAGGTTTTCAGAAATTTTGGCTACGGCTTTTTCAATACCCCGTTTAATCCCCATGGGATTGTTGCCGGCCACCACCAGTTTCTGACCTTCTTCATAGATGGACCGGGCCAGCACCGTTGCAGTGGTGGTGCCGTCACCTGCCATGTCAGATGTTTTGGAAGATACTTCCTTGACCATCTGGGCACCCATATTCTCGAATTTGTCTTCCAGATCGATCTCTTTGGCAACGGTGACCCCATCTTTGGTCACGGTGGGAGATCCCCAGGATTTTTCGATCACCACATTTCTTCCTTTAGGTCCCAGGGTGACAACAACTGCATCTGCAAGTGTTTTAACACCTCTGAGCATTGCTTCCCGCGCTTTGGCATCATATTTAATTTCTTTGGCCATTTTCACTCATCTCCATTTATATATTTAAAGTTTCCTGTTTATGCTTTTTTCGATAGCGTGCACAATGCACCAGGCAAGCATGGTTAACATGCATTTCATGACAACCTAAACTTTGCCATGATGCAATGGCTTTTATTCAATAATGCCCAGCACATCATCCTGGCGCAGGATCAGATAATCCTCCCCGTCCATTTTTACATCGGTTCCGCCGTATTTGCTGAACAATACCCGGTCTCCCACTTTCACATCCATGGGCAGCAGTTTGCCATCCTCTCCCATGCGGCCGTTGCCTGTGGCAACTACTTTGCCTTCCGCAGGTTTTTCCTTTGCCGTGTCAGGGATGATAATCCCGCCTTTGGTTTTTTCATCCTCTGCAACACGCTGAACCAGAATTCTGTCACTCAGTGGTCTCAAACTCATGATACACTACTCCTTTTTTTGCGTTTGGTTAGGTTGTAAATATGGTGGATTTGTATTAGATCAACGTCTGCTGTCAAGAATCATCTTTTTTCTTTGCAGATGGGGCTGCAGGCGTTGTTTCCGTGGATGCGGTCTGTGATTTTTCCGTGGCATCCGACGGTTTTTTGGCACCGCCGTAATCGGTTACATACCACCCGGATCCCTTCAGGTGGAAGGCGCTCTGGGAAATCATTTTTTCAAGATGCCCACTGCACCGGGGGCAGACCGTCAGGGGGGGATCTGAAATTTTCTGAAATGCTTCTTCAATGCGTTTACACGCTACACACTGGTACTCGTAAACCGGCATTATCCTTTTCTCCCTTATTGGCATTCAAGACTGCTTGAAAAATCATTGATAAAATAACAAGTCTTTTTCCCCTGTCAAGACAGGGGTTCTGAATTTTTTTTCCAGGGGTTACTGCCCATGGACAACACGCCATTTTTCAAAAAAATCAAATATTTGCTTCATTCCCTCCATGGAGAGCGGCGCCAGGATGGCATAGGTGAGGCCATGCACTTTTCTTTCTTCGGCCAGGGTTACCGATGCTTCAGATGCATGTTCATACCGGTGGCTGAAGGTAAGAAACCGGACCACATGCACCAGTTCATGCACCAACACATATACCAGAAAAGGAAACAGGACCAGGTTCCGGCGGGATGCCACAGCAGCCAGGATGGCAGGGTCCTGCACACAGACCGTGTAAAGGCTGAACCGGGATGACCCCAGCGGCACATCGGATTTTCTGCCTTCATATTTCACCACCTGGGCAAAAGGCCCTGTCACCCTTTCATGGGGGGCCAGGTCCCTGGCGGTTTTTATGTCATACCGGTTTTTGAGCCACTGGCCGGAAGACAGCTTATAATAGTCATTTACCAGTTCTTCACAGATCAGCGCAGCCTGGTCCACCTGTTCCAGTTCGGCCCTGTTAAAATACCGGTCTGTTTTCATGTCATCGGGGTCCCTGCCGAACCAGATAAAAAAAAATGGACATTTATTTCAACATTATGCTATTGTTATTATTTGGTCTGATACACTTTACCATATTGCTATGCAAAGGAGGTGATTTTTTTGAGCAGTGTTATTAAAAAGAGAAGAAAAAAAATGCGCAAGCATAAACACAGAAAGCTTCTTGCCAAAACCCGGCACCAGAGAAAGAAAAAATAAGCATTTTTTATGTACGTATGTACGCCTGTCAGGCCGGTTTTTGTCCGGCCCGACAGGCGTAGCTGTTCATTGTGATTGTGCCCCGTAAGGTTTATCCCCGGGGCAAATCATATTGCTTTATTCTGCAACACCCTTCATAAACTGCATCACATCGGAATCCGTGGACAAAATCAGCGTACTGTCTTTTTCCAGGGCCTGGGCATACAGATCCATGGTCTTTAAAAATGCATAGAATTCGGGATCTTTTCCATAGGCATCCGCATAAATGCCGGCTGCTTGTGCATCAGCCTTACCCTTTGTGGTCTGGGCGACCTTATAGGCTTCCGACTTGATCTCCTGGAGATCCTTTTCCTTTTCACCCCGGATATTGCTGGCCTCTCCCCGACCTTCGGCCCGGAATTTTTCCGCAATCTGGTTCCGCTCGGCAATCATACGGTCATACACCGACCGCCGGACACTGTCAATATAGTTGATGCGCTTGATCTTCACATCCACCAGCTCGATGCCGAACTCTTCGAGCTTTTCCTTTGCCTGGGCCACAATGCGGCGGGTGATTTCATCCCGGCCCAGGTTCACTGTGTACCGGACCTTTCTCGGGGCTTCTTCTTCCATTTTGGCTTCCGTGTCCGCGCCGAACCCTTCAAAGGTATCCATGGGCCGATCGGTGTTGCGGACAATCTCTGCTAAAGGATAGGAACTGATCAGGTTCCGGGTGGCGGGATCGATCAGGTCATCCAGGCGTTTCTGTGCAGAAAATTCATCCTTGACCGTCTGAAAATAGGTCAAAGGATCGGTAATCCGCCATCTGGCAAAGGTATCCACCCAGATATAGGTTTTATCCCTGGTGGGAATCTGTCCGGGACTGCCGTCCCATTCCAGCAGGTTTTTGGCAAAATAATTGGTTTTCTGGATAAAGGGCATTTTGAAATTCAACCCCGGCTCCACCACGGGTTCTCCGGTTATCCGGCCGAACTGGGTAATGACCACCTGCTCGGTTTCATCCACGATAAACGCGGCATCGTAAACAACCACTGCCAGTATGACCAGGACGGCCACACCCAATACTTTTATCTGCTGCGCATTCATATGTTACTCACCTTTTTGAAGATATCTGTCCTGAAGCGTTGATGCACCATCCCCCAAATTCAACAGGGGCAGTACATTTTTCTGGTCTGCATCAATAATGTATTTGGCACCGATTTTGGGCAGTACATCTCCCATGGTTTCCAGATACATGCGTTTGCGGGTCACATCCCGGGCCAGGTCATAGGCCTCGAAAACCGCCAGAAACTTGGCGGCATCACCCTGTGCCCGGTTGACCCGGTCGATGGCATACCCTTCCGCATCCTTGATCATGCGCTGGGCTTCACCTCTGGCCAAAGGAACCGCTTTGTTGTATTCTTCTTTGGCCTTGTAAATGGTCTGCTCTTTTTCCTGAATGGCCTGGTTCACCTGGTTGAAAGATGCCTGCACCGGCTCAGGCACATTGGTGCGTTTCATTTCAATGTTCACAATGGCAATGCCGGCTTTGGCATTGTCCAGCTCGGCCTGGAGCATTTCCCTGGCTGCCTGGGCGATCTCAGCCCGCTCGGTAATGACTTCATTGATGCTGCGGTCCCCCACAATGGTGCGCATGGTGGCTTCGGACATATTGCGCAACAGCGAGGTCACATCCTTTACATTGAACAGATAGGCCCGGGGGTCCGCCCGCCGGTACTGAACGATCCAGGGCACCACGCCCACGTTAAGATCGCCGGTAAGCATCAAAGAGGATTCAGAAGCGTTCCCATACGCCCCTGCACGATCCGCTGCCCGCACCCCGAATTCTTCGGTCTCAGGGGTCCTGACATTGACCTTTGTGACCTTTTCAATGCCTGTGGGCAGTTTGAAATTCAAACCGGGCTGGGCAAGGCGGTTGAATTTTCCAAACCGCTGCACCACCCCCACCTCGCTTCTGTCCACGGTAAAAAACGTGGAAGATCCCAGGTACAATACCAGCAGCACAATGATTCCGATAAATATGCCCGGGAATTTAAATCTCTTGAATTTATTGAAAATCTCATCCATCTGGGGCGGCCTGGGCATACCCGGCCCACCGCTGCCGCCTTTGTTTTTTTCATACTTTTGCTGATTTTCCCTCAGCTTTTCCCAATCCCAATTCATAAAATCTCGTTCCTGTTAATTTGTTTGCTTAGAAAATCCGGCTGTCAAATTCTGTAAATTGATTCCTTACTATAGTATCATCCACCACAAAACGCAATATTTTTTGGCAGACAACCAAAAGAACAGCTCCATATAAAACCGTATGCACCAGGACTTTTTTCTTGCATCCATTATCCTGATACAGGTTTAGGCTACTGAATCAGGATGCCCGCCCCTGGTGGTATCCTGTGCCCGGCCCGAGATCTGCGGGGGCCTTTCTGCATAAGCACAATGAAGTGCAGCAACCCGCCCTCTGTTTGGCATCATTCCGGCAAATTTTACCTGGCCCCCTCCGAATCTGACGGTCCGTTCACAGGATACCACCAGGGGCTCCCCATAGCGGGTACGCTGCTATGGCAAATATCCAGGTCCGGTTCTGTCACCCCGCCATGTCTGCCGGTCCGGGCACAGGACTTTGACAGAGGCTATCTTCAAAACCCTAGCCCTTCTTACTCTGGTTGAGGGCAGTTGTGAGGACCGGATAAAAGACACCATCTGTCATAAATCTGGTTTGCAAAAAAATTTTGTGTATTCTGATTACGGATTATGGTATGCTTATATTTTTAAATGATATGTCAGGCACAAACTGTACAGGCATTTAAAATTAGACCCATGAAAGCTGTTTAGTTTTAGCCTTTAGCTGTTAGCTGACGGCTTTCAAATAACACCCATGCCCTGACGGGCACAACAAATTATGAAAGTTATGAGTGGTGAGTTATGAGTATTTAGAGAAGCTAATTTGATATTTTTTTCTCACTACTCAAACCTCATATCTCACTACTTACATATAAAACCAAGGATATGGCAGGTGAATACCAAAAATACCGATCATAAGCTGATCCATATCAGTGACATCCTTACAACCGCCTTGAAAAAATACCGCCCTTCCCAGGACACGGATATGACACGGATATGGGATATCTGGGACACTGCCGTGGGCCGGCCCATTGCCATGAATGCCAAACCCGACACCTTTAAAGACGGGGTACTGGTTGTCAATGTATCCAGCTCCTCCTGGATTCACCAGCTCAAATTTTTGGAAAAACAGATCATATCCAATATCAACCAGCACATGGAGTCCCGTTTGATCCGGCAGATCCGTTTTAAAATTGGAAACATTTACAGCTGACACCCTGTTTGATCCCCCATTGACCATTTTTCAGCCTGAAACCGGTTACCGGTTCTCCCTGGATCCCCTTGTTCTGGCAGCCCATGTCCTTCCCGCACCAGGAGACCGGATCATGGACATGGGCTGCGGCTGCGGCATTATCAGCCTTATTCTCGGTGCCCGTCACCGGGATGT
>DATFJY010000135.1:0-2165 GCA_035268905.1 Desulfotignum sp. | reverse complement strand
AAATTTTATCCGGTCTGGTTGATCGGGTCAAGGGATATGTTTTTCCACCACCGCAATCTGTGCATCCACCCGTGACAACGCAGCCGTTGCTTTGATTGTCTGAAAAATACTTTTGGCGCCATCCAGATGGCCAATGTCCTGAAGACGTCTGCCCATCTCAAGAGGGATCAGCCCCTCTTCATATTTTACTCATAGGCCCCGGGCAATTTCAATCACCTATCTGATTCATTTTCATTTGGGCAATGCCAAAATCCGATTTGTCCGATTTCATTTCTTGAAAAAAGCTTTCTTCCCGGTTATGATTGATGACCAAAACTTATATTTCAAGGAGACAGCCCGCCATGCCCCTGGCTGAAAAAGATACAGATCTCATCAAATTCCAGTTCCAACCCTGACTGGCGGAAATTCTGTTATAGTAAAAACCCGGTGTTTATGAGCTAAACCGTGCACCCGGACCCTTGCCGGTATTATGATTGCCGTGCTCAAATTCACCTGAACACGTTACCCTGTTCCGCTGTATATAAAAAACCCCGCCCTCCGGGAGGAGACAAACATGAAAGTTTTCAGCACCGGCTTTATCTTTCTGACGGCATCTTTTCTGATATTTTCACCCCTTGTCCTTATTTCTGCAGGTCCATCCCCCCTCCTGGCCGGTGAGCCCCCGGAAGAACAACAGGACACCGCCCCTGATGCCGGCAGCAAACAGCAGCTTTTCGACACCGGCAGCCTGCCGGAAGATCTCTTTGAACCATCCCGGGACACCCAAAGTGCACCGCCTGATTTCACCTTTTCCGGCACTGTCCAGGTGCGGGGAACCATGGATACCAGCAGCGATGACCGGCAGGAAAACAACACCAGCCTGCGTAACCGGATCATCCTGGAGTCCAGATACAAAACATCGGCCCGGGTATCGGTCTTATCCGATTACCTGTACTTTGGGGATGACAACCAGACCGATGATTATGACCTTGAGCTGCATGAAGCCGCGTTCCTGTATGCAAACAACCGCCTGGACCTGTCTGTGGGCAGACAGATCATCCGGTGGGGCAAAGCCGACCAGTTCAGCCCGGTGGACACCCTCAACCCGCAGGATTTCAGAGAATTCATGATCCCGGATTATGAAGAAACCAAACAGCCGGTGTGGATGGCCAACCTGAAACTGCTGTTTGACGGATTTGCCCTGGAAGGGGTATTTATCCCGTTTTTTGAAGCAGCCGACATCGATTATTTTGATTCTGACTGGGCCGTGTTTCCCCACCTGAAAAACCGGCTGGAAAAAGCCGCGGTACCGGATACCCTCAAAAACTATATCAACACCCTGCAGGTCAATGAAACCGACCCGTCCAATGAAACCGAATTCGCCCTTCGCCTGACCACCACCGTGAAAAACTGGGATATCGGGGCATCCTGGCACCACACCACCGAAGACCTCCCGTATTTTACAAGCTTTCCCGTCAAAAACATCCGGGTGGACGGCAGCTTTTCAGAACAAAGCATTGCCTCCGGCCTGCAGAATGCCGTGTTCACAAACGAAAACATCGAGGTGGCATACCAGCGGACCGATGTCCTGGGCATGGAATTTGAAACCACCCTGTCCGGATTCGGTATCAGGGGCGAGGCGGCCTGGTATGAAAAGGAATCGTTTCTGACTTCATCTCTCACCTCGACTGCCAACCATACGTTTTCCACCATCATCGGTGCGGATTATACAACCCCTTCACAAATCTATTTTAACCTGCAGTTTCTTCACCGGCACATTTTTGATCATACCCCGGATATCCTGTATTTTGAAAAAGACACCTATTCCCTTCTCGGGGAAATCAGCCGGGATCTTTTTTCCCCGTGGATAGAAGGCCGCCTCAACTATTCGGTCATTCTCAATGACAACGCCTGGTATCTGTCACCTTCCATCAAACACACCCGGATACCCAACCTGGACATTGTCATCGGTGCCAACCTGTTTTACGGGGATGATGACACCTGGCTCGGCAGATTTAATAATGACAGCCAGTTTTTTGTGGATGTTTCATACCATTTTTAGACCAAAGCAGGCATATACGGATTTAAAAAAGAACCTCCTCGAACACATCTTTTGGATGGATTTTTGAACAGGTCTACAAAAGAACACTGCTCCCGGTCTTTTGGGCGTAGGCGTAATGCTCGGG
>DATFJY010000134.1:0-13782 GCA_035268905.1 Desulfotignum sp. | reverse complement strand
GTCGCCGTTATGACATCAACCGGGTTTTTCCGGAGCACCTGCTGCTGTTTGGCGTAGCCGGTGCCCCCGTATACAGAGACAATTTTCAAGCGGGTATATTTGGCCAGGTCATTGAAATCCTTTTCGATCTGGTGGACCAGTTCCCGGGTGGGTGCCAGGATAAGTGCCCTGGGAAACCCTTCCTTGTTTGTAACAGGATGTTGCAGGAAGGTCTTGATCATGGCAATGATAAAAGTGGCGCTTTTTCCGGTGCCGGTCTGGGCTTTGGCTGTGGCATCCTTGCCTGCAAGGGTATGGGGAAGCAGGGCCGCCTGGATATCCGTGCAGTAGGCAAAGCCCAGATCTGCAATGGCATGCATGAGCGTATCCGGCAGATCCAGATCATGGAAACGGGTTTTTTGCGCTTTGGGCGGCACAAAGAACCTGTCCAAAGACCAGGGGTTTTTTTTGACCGGTTTTACAGGTGTTTTTTCCCGAAGGGGTTTTTTGGGGGGAGGCTGGTGTGCGGCAGCCTCCTGCAGGTCTTTTCCTGCTGCATCGTTTTCCGCAGGCAGCTGCAGTTCGGGGCTGTTTTTCTGACTATCGGGCTGAGTTTTTTCCTGATCAGATGTATGTTCCCGGGCATCAGAAAGGATGATGCCGCCGGTCTGTTTTCCGGCACCCGGCTGGTGTGGCCGGGTGTGTTGTCTTTGGAACAGTTGTTTCAAAAACGCTATAAAAGGTTTCAATAGGACGCTCTGTGTTTGGGGTTATAAAAAAGAATAACTGCCTGTATGTTACTAACAGACAGGCAGTTATTTGTGAAGCATAATTTTGCAGGATCACGGGTTATCCCCCTGCCACCAGAGGAAGCAGCTGTATGACAGCGTCCTTTGGGATCAGGGTTTCGGCAAATTTCGGACTGGATACCAATTTGCCGTTCAGCCGGACCACTGAACAGAACGTTACATCTTTCATCTGTTCCAAAAGATCAGCAATGGTCATGCCCTGGTACCATTTTACAGGCTTTTCATCCACCTGAATCACAGGCCGTGTCATTTTATCCCGTTTTGTTCCAGCACTTCCAGTACTTCCGGAAAATCAATGCCCAGGCGCTTCACGGTTTCTTTTGTGGGAATGCCGTTGCTGTTCCATCCCCGGCGCTCATATACCGCATCTTTGAGTTGTTCATACTGGGACTCGCGTTCCCTTCTCAGGGCTGCCACTTTGGCATTGGTGTCCATGCCGGAAATATCCATGCCGTATTTTTCCGTCAACTGTTTGTCATAGCGCTCCTGGCGGCTCTCATACTCTTCCGCAGTGACAGGCCCCATGGCCCGGTAGGGGATGGTATCGTGATCTCTTGTGCCGTACCCCATCTTCAGGTTGAAAACGCGCTGGAAATTATACACTGCCTCGCTCATGGTGATCAGGTCGTCAGCACTGGTTTTTTTGCCGGTGATGGCGGAAAAGAAATCCGCATACCACTGGATATGTTTGACCACTTTGGCAGGCTCTTCGGTCTCCTTGTTGTCCTCCGGGACAATGTCGTTCCAGGGCAGTTTGCAAAGACCGCACAGGCCGAACCAGGTTCTGAACATGGGAAACCAGTGCAGCGCTTCCGCCTTGTTTTCAAAGGTGGGCATGAAATTGTGGACCATGTCCAGAAAGATCAGCCAGGCTTCATCATGCTGGGGGCCTTTGAGGGCCAGGCCGTATCCCCCTTGCTGGGCCAGGCTTTCCTTGGTCATGTATTCAGAGAATTCCAGACCCTTGGATTCCATGCCGATGTCCTGCATAAAGGCGGCATCAGCTTGGTATTCTGCGGCAAATATCTGTTTCATCTGCCGGACACCTTTTCCCACAATGGTGCCGAACCCTTCGCCCCCGGCCATTTGGTGGATCAGTTCCAGGGCGCTGTGCCGGTTGCCGAAACTGATGTCCATACCGCCGGTTTGGTTTGTGGTGATCAGCTTGTTTTCAAAGCATTCCATGACAAATCCGATGGCGGTGCCTACGGAAATGGTATCCATCCCGTATGCATCGCAGTAGAAATTGATTTCCAGGATGGTGTGGGGATCAAAAATGCCCAGGTTGGCGCCGCATCCGGCGACGGTTTCATATTCCGGTCCGTCCACAAATACTTTTTTGCCCTGAAAAGGACCGGTGAACGGGGTAAAATCCTTGACACCGTGGGAACATGCCACAGCACATCCCCGCCAGCACCCGTCAAATCCCTTGTCAAAGATATGTTCATACACCGCTTCGCCAATGACCGCTGCACCGGGATGGGACCCGAACTTGAAATTGTGGGTGGGCAGGCAGTCGTGGTCGTTCATGATGGGAACCAGGTGGGTGGTGCCTACCAGGGCCATGCGGTTCTGTTTGGGATCCAGTGCATTGATCTCTTTGGCATGGGCTTTGGTAACGGTTTTAAGGGCATCAAGGTCTGCCGGATTGTTGGTTTTCATGGAAATGGCGCCAAACCTTGCAACCACCGCTTTGATTTTCTTGTCGGCAAACACGGTGCCGATGCCCCCCCGGCCGGCCTGTTTGTACCGGACCCTTTTGCGGCCCGCATCAAACCAGGAAAAGTTCAGACACCCGAAAAAGGTATTTTCCGCCCCGGGACCTGCGGTTACAACCGATACGTTCACCGGCTTTTCCGCATCAAAATGCCGGGTCAGGGCATCGGACATTTCATAGGCGGTTTCCGGCAGGTCGGATGCGGCAAACAGCTTGATTTTGTTTTCAATACCGTCGATGAGGATCACCGTATCCTGCGTTGCCTTGCCAGTGAGGGCGATGACATCGAATCCGGAAAATTTTTTATACGGCCCGAAATACCCTCCCACATTGGAGTCTATCGGGGCACCGGTAAGTGGGGATATGGCTGTTACAATGCTTTTACCGCCGCCCGGATATCCGGGGGTGCCGCCCAGGGGGCCTGCGGAAATGCAGATGGTGTTTTCCGGATCATCCCACTTGGTGCTGTCTGTGACAGCATGCCACATGTACCACAGGTCATAGCCTTTGCCGCCGATGAATTTTTCTTTTACACTGGTATCAATGGGGGATATGTGGATGTCTGTTTTGTCCAGATTGATCTGCAGCGACTGATCCGTATACCCTTTGTTAACCTCAGCCCTTTCATAGGGGGCGGCTTTTATCTCTTTTAATTGCATGTGACCCATTTTGCGCTCCTAATTATAATGTTCTATGTTATATTTGGTTACGTGTTATCATACAATGCGCCGGTGTTCAAGTATATACGGTATTGTTTTGTCATGATGGGGGCAAGGTGTTTTTGAATGGTCTAACCATTAATATCGCATTGAAATGGACTTGTCAACCTGTTTCAGGCAGCCTGAATATTTGCTATAGCAGCGTGCATTTTTATGGTGGGCCCCTGGCGGTGTCCTGTGAACGGACCGTCAGATCCGAAGGGGGCTTGTTAACATATGCCGGGATGATCCCAAACAGAGGGCGGGTAGCTGCACTTCATTGTTCTTATGCAGACAGGCCACCGCAGATCTCGGGCCGGGCACAGGACACTACCAGGGGCGGGGCCTGGGAAAGTGTACTGCACAAAGCGATCAAAAAACGGACATACGTATGGCAAATATCCAGAGGCAGCTGGATTTGCCGGAATCCATGGGATACGAAAGCGCTAAACAGGCAAAAACACTTGATTTTTATCTGATTGCCTGATAACAACCCACCATAAAAGAAATTCTCCTAAGAAAGGGTATGTGAATGCTTATAGTGGCAAATTTTTTACAGGCGGTTGCAGTGGTCCTTGATTACGGACTGACCTTTTATATGTGGATCGTGATTGCCGGCGCTGTCCTGTCCTGGGTGAGTCCGGATCCCTATAACCCCATTGTCCGGTTCATCAACACGGCAACGGAACCGGTTTTTTATCAGATCAGAAAAAGACTTCCGGTCAATTTCGGCGGCATCGACATCTCTCCCATTGTGGTGATTCTGGCAATCATATTTCTCCAAACCTTTGTTGTGAACAGCCTTCACGGAATGGCACGGTCAATTATACTATAACAAAAAGGATGTGTCATGGGTGTAACATCGCTGGTGGTCAAACAAAAAGAATTCAAAACCCGGTTCAGGGGATTTGATGTTCAGGAGGTGGATGCGTTTCTGGAAGATGTGGCAGCACAACTGGATGCCCTTGACCGGACGGTGCAGGGCCTGACAGAGGAAAAAAGGCGGCTGGACCTGGAAAATCAGGGATACCGGAAACGGGAAAACGCCATGAAAAATGCCATGATCCAGTCCCAGAAGGTGCTGGATCAGATGAAGGAAAATGCCAAAAAAACTTCCCAGAACATCATTGCCAATGCAGAGGTGGAGGCGGAAAAAATTTTGAGCCGCGCCCATAAACGGCTTTCCCAGCTGCACAGTGACATTGTTGAATTGAAACGGCAGCGCATTCAGCTGGAGATGCAGATCAGTGCCGTACTGGAGTCCCACTCCAAGCTCCTGGAGATGACCAAAGAGGAAAACAAGGCTGCCGATGAAACCGATACAACCTTGCGGTTTATCAACAGGGCCTGAGCAGTTTCTCATAAACTTTAGCAGTTTGGCACAAACCGGATACAAACACTGCCCGGATTGATGGTTGTGACCAGGCTGTATTGATACGCACTTACGGGGTAGACAGATGGCCGAGATTGATGCGTTTTTCAAACTCATGCACGAACAGGGGGCGTCCGACCTGCATCTTTCCGCAGGCCAGCAGCCGGCCCTGCGGCTTAACGGGGATGTAGAGCGGATAAAGTATGACAGACTGACCTCTGACAAGCTGCGGGGCATGCTCTATGAAATCACCTCCCAGGAAAAAATCAAGGTGTTTGAAGAGACCGGGGATGTGGATTTCGGATATGAAATACCGGGCCTTGCGCGCTACCGGGCCAATTACTTCATGCAGAAGAACGGCATATCCGCTGTGTTTCGTGAAATACCTTCTGAAATTCTGACTGCGGAAAAACTCGGGCTGCCCCCGGTGATTTCCAAACTAGCGGAACTCCCCAGGGGGCTGGTGCTGGTTACCGGCCCCACTGGATCAGGAAAATCCACCACCCTGGCAGCGATTATCGACCAGGCCAATAAAATCCGCAAAGACCATATCATCACGGTGGAGGATCCCATAGAATTTGTTCACAAAAGCAATAAATGCATTGTGAACCACCGGGAGGTAGGGCTTCACACCGAGACCTTTTCTGCAGCCCTGCGCGGGGCGCTGCGGGAGGATCCGGATATCATTCTGGTGGGGGAACTGCGGGATCTGGAAACCATCTCTCTGGCCATTGAAGCGGCATCCACAGGGCATCTGGTTTTCGGTACCCTGCATACATCCAGTGCCGCCAAAACCGTTGACCGTATCATCGAGGTGTTTCCTTCCACGGAACAGGCCCAGATCCGCTCCACCCTGTCCGACGGCATTCGGGCTGTAGTGGCCCAGGTGTTGTTCAAACGGATTGATCAGAAAGGCCGGTGTGCGGCACTGGAAATTCTGGTGGCTACCCCGGCGGTGAGAAATCTGATCAGAGAGGCAAAGACCCACCAGATACCGTCCATGATACAGACAGGCAAGCAATACGGGATGCAACTGCTGGATGATGCCATCATGGGGCTTTACAAAAAAGGCTGGATCAGCCCGGATGAGGCATACAGCAAAGCAAACAACAAAGGAATTTTCAGGCCCTTTCTCAAGAAAATGCCTTCGGATTTTACCGAAGCCTGATTCGGATGTCATAAGGAAAAGGTATGAAAAAGCAGCAGGTTGACCATATTTTATCCCGGATGCTGACATCCCATACCAGTGTGTCAGATTTGAATTTTACCCCGGGCAAACCCCTTCAGGTGGAAAGTGACGGCCAGCTGGTGCCGGTGAACATCACCCCTGATTTTCAGGAGTTGACACCCTTTCAGACCGAGACCATTGCCCTGAACCTGATCAACAATGACCGAAAGCTTATCGAAACCCTTCTGCAGGAAGGGTCTTGTGATCTTTCCTACCAGCTTGGCACCCAGGCAAGGTTCCGGGTGAATATTTTTTCCCGGTCCGGCAAATATGCCATTGTCCTGCGGAAACTGGAAACCGCCATTCCCACCATTACTGATCTGGACCTCCCTGACCCGTTTTTCAAAATGGCGGAGGAGAAGAACGGGATTATTTTTGTCACCGGCGCCACAGGTTCGGGGAAGACCACCTCCCTGGCGGCCCTGCTGGATCAGATCAATGACACCAAATCCGTGCATGTGATCACACTGGAAGACCCCATTGAGTATCAGCATTCCCAGAAATTATCCACGTTTAACCAGCGGGAGCTGGGAATGGATTTTGAAAGCTTTGCCTCGGGTCTCCGGGCTGCCCTGCGCCAGGCGCCCAAAATCATCCTGGTGGGGGAGATGCGGGACCGGGAAACCGTGGAAATCGGGCTGTCTGCTGCGGAAACAGGTCATCTGGTGTTGTCCACTCTCCATACAGTGGATGCCGGCCAGACCATCAACCGGATTCTGGGGATGTTTTCCACCCAGGAAGAAAAACAGATCCGCATTCGGCTGGCAGACACGATCCGGTGGATCGTGGCCCAGCGGCTTTTACCGGGAGCAAAGGGCGGGCGGGTGGCGGCCTTTGAAATTATGGGCACCAATCTGCGGGTGCGGGATTCCATTCTCAACGGGGAATCCGAAGGCAAAACATTCAACGACATTATCATGGCAGGCAAGGCCCAGGGAATGGTTTCCTTTGATGAATTCATCCTTTCCCTTTACAAGCAGGGGAAAATCGATGAAACGGTTGCCATGGCCTATGCCTCCAGAAAAGATCTGGTGGGCCGGGGCCTGGACAGCATCAAGAGTGCCAGGGGAGAGGCCACATCCAGAATCGATTCCCTTGAAATTGACCGGGGTTACAAAGGGGAATAATACAGATGAATATCCGATGCAGTCATTGCAAATCCCAGTTCAATATTCCGGATGACAAATTGCCCAAAGACAGGGATGCGGTGTTTACCTGTCCGAAATGCAAGGAAAAAAATCATATATCCCCGGCAAAAACCCCAGAAAAAAATGGGCCTGAAACCCTGGTGTCATCTGGGTCAGGTTTTTCTCCTGAAGGCCGGGAACGTGCCCTGGTCCTGGTCGCAGAAGGCCCTTTTCAAAAAGCGGCCCATGCCGCTGTCCGGCAGCTCGGATTTACAAAGGATACGGCTGCAGACCAGGCAGCCGCCGCAAAAAAAATCGCATACCATGTGTATCCGCTGATCATACTGGAGCAGGGGTTTGACCGTGGTGCCACCAGTATCCTTTCGCACATGAACGCCCTGGACATGTCCATACGCCGGATGAGCTGTCTTGTCCTGGTGGGACAGCAGTTCAAGACAGGTGATCCCATGGCGGCCCTGCATGCCAGCGTCAATTATGTTGCCGGTCCTGACAGCACGGCACACCTGCCGGCTGTTCTGGCTGCCGCATTGCAGGATCACAAAAATTTTTACCGGGTATACATGGATGCCATGAAAACGGCCGGCAAGGCTTAGTGACAGCATGATTCCCGGATGGCATGAACCTGTTACGTTTCAGGAATGGATCAAACGCGCGGCTTCTTTTTTGAATCTGGGGCTTTTGGTTTTTTCCGCTGTTCTTTTTTTTTCAGAATTCCGATACGACTGGTGTGAAAAGCTGCTGGGAAACTATCTGTTATCCACCAATGAAACCAGGCCTGAAAAAGGCGCCATCTGGGAATTGGGACGGGATACTGTCAATGCCCACCAGTCTTTGAACAACATCATTGACCGCAAAAGCGATACCCGCCAGTTTGCCCAGAAAACGACATCCTTTTCCGATCTTTCCGCCCGCCTGATACCCGGAGAATGGGTGATTCTGGAAAAAAACCAGTTCAAGCGCCTTTATCGTTCACTGCCTTTAACCCATGCCCGGCAGATACTGGAACCGGCCCGGTTGATTTGGCTGCTCAATGCGGATGTCACGGACCGGGTCTTCTGTGAGGGCCTGAAAAACGGCATGAAGATATATTTTGTCAATGCGGAAAACAGGGTGGTGCAGCATATTGATCTCAAAGAAAACACCCTTGCTGCCATTGCAGATAAAAAATACCTGGAGCCGGGCAGGTTGGAGATGTTTGACGGGTTTGCCGGCCGGATATATCCGGCGAAACAGTTTTTCACAGCAATTTTCAAACTGCCGCAGGAAATGATACCCGACCTTTTGCCGGATACGGACCTGCTGCTGGATCAGGAGGGCACCATTGTACGTGTCGGTATCTGGAATGAAGCCAAAGACGGGTTTATCCAGCTGGGGTTTGAATTCCTTCACCAGGGCCGGCCCAGGGTGTTGTTTGTCAGGGCACGGGAATGGGCGGTATGGCAGCTGGGGCTGGTTCTCAAGGGAGAACACCCATGAGGCTGATGCAAACCATTTTTTTTCTGATCCGGTGTGTTTTTTATACCGGCATGGCCGCTGTCTGCGCGGGCATTATCGGTGTCATGTGCCTGGTCTTTTATACGGTGCCGGATCTGCCCAGGCTGCCAGGGGATGTCAGCCGGATTATTGAAACCCCCCAAAGCATTGTGTATGCATCTTCCGGCCAGATGCTCATGCGGCTGGGGGAACGGGAAAGTGTCCCCCTTTCCCGGGTGTCTGCTGATTTCATCAATGCCATTCTGGCCACCGAGGATCACCTGTTTTTTCAGCACCACGGCATTAACAAACTGCGCACTTTCAAAGCATTGTATGTTACGCTGTTCAAGCCGGGCAGAGTGGAAGGGGCATCCACCATCACCCAGCAGCTGGCCAAGAATCTGTTTTTTTCATTTGAACAGTCTTATGCCAGAAAATTCAAGGAATTGCTGGTGGCGCTCCAGATTGAGGCCGCCTATTCCAAAGAGGAAATCCTGGAAGCCTATATCAACCAGATCTATTTTGGGGCAGGTGCCCAGGGGATAGAAAAGGCGGCCAACACCTTTTTTGGAAAATCCGCCCAGGCCTTGACCCTGCCGGAAGCAGCCCTGCTGGCAGGATTGCCCAAGTCTCCCTCTGCCTATAATCCGTTTGTCCATTATGACAGGGCCATGCAAAGGCAACAGCTGGTGTTGCAGCGGATGGCTGCGGCCGGTTTTATTTCAGAAAACCGGGCGGCACAGGCAGCTGCGGCAACACCTTTGCTGCACAGAGAAAAAACTGCTGCCAGAAGCGGCACCTATTTTCTGGATACCCTTGTCAAAGAGCTGGTCAGCATCTATGGAGAAAATGTGGTGTACCATGGGGGGATCCGGGTGTATGCAACCCTTGATTCCCGCCTTCAGGAGCTGGCCGAAACCGCAGTGAAACAAGGGCTTGACAATCTGGACACCATGATGGCCCTGCCCACGGGAACATCTCCCCGCCCCCAGGGAGCCCTGGTGGCTGTTGAAACAGCAACCGGTGCAGTGCGCGCCATGGTGGGTGGGCGTGATTATGTCCACAGTGAATTTAACAGGGCCACCCGTGCCCGGCGCCAGCCTGGCAGCGGATTCAAACCCTTTGCATATTATGCCGCCTTTGCCTCGGCAGGCCTGCATCCCGGGACCGTCATGACAGACCGGCAGGTGACCATCCCTGTCGTTGGTGCCCCTGACTGGCGGCCCCGGAACTTCGGGCGCAGGTTCAGGGGAGATATGGTTCTGAAAGCAGCCCTGACCCATTCGGTGAACACCATAGCCGCCCAGCTTGTGCAGATCACGGGTCCCGGTCCGGTGAGGGAAACTGCCCGAAAATGCGGCATAAAAAGTCCTATGGAAGATGTCTTTTCCATTGCACTGGGTACTGCCGGCGTAACCCCCATGGAAATGGCGGAAGCATTTTCGGTGTTTGCCAACATGGGCAGGCATCATGAACCGTTTTTATTCTGGCGCGTGGAGGATGCCTTTGGACGGATACTGTTTGAACGGATAGTCCAGGACCAGCAGGTGCTGGATCCGGGAATCTCTTACCAGGTTGTGGATATGATGCAGGCGGTGGTGGAAACAGGATCGGGCAGAAATGTCAGAGAACAGGGGTTCCGCCGTGCCTGTGCCGGGAAAACCGGTACCACGGATAATTATAATGATGCCTGGTTCACCGGTTTCACCCCCACCCTGTGTACGTCTGTATGGACGGGATATGACAGAAAACAGCCCATGAAAGATGCCAAAGGCATCGGCATAACCGGGGGCAGGGGCGCTGCCCCCATATGGGCGGATTTCATGGCCCAGGCCCTGGCAGGCGAGCCGGAAAGAAATTTTCCCATCCCTGAAGATATCCGGTTCGAACAGGTGGATCCTGTTACCGGTTGCCGGACCAAGCCCCATGACGCCGATTCAGTTGTCACTATTGCCTTGACAAACGGTCAAACTGTCTGTGGTCAGGAGGCGCCGTGATACAAGTTTTGCGAAATATTTTTGTCCGGCTCTGGCTGACCGTTCTAGTGGCGGTGCCGTTGTGTTTTTATGTGATGCCCGGTATCAGACAGATTTTTCCGGGTATGGGGCCTGTTCCTTTTTCACTGGGTGTGGTGACAATATGTTATGTCATAATCGGTTTTTTGCTGCATTTTCTGGGAAAAAAACGTATCCAAAGTTTGATTCGGGAGGCCCAGATGTGGGAACGGGCGGCAATTTTCAACAAAGCCGGGAAAAAATACCTTCAGGCCGTGCGCGTCTATGATTCGTTTCTGTTGTCCCCTGTGTTCGCAGGGAAAATAAAAACACGGTTGACTGGTGCTCTGGCGCGGTTTTCATTGACATGCAACAGGGAAAATACTGTTTTCAGGCAGGCGGTTCTCGGGTATCTCACCACCAACCCCTGGGATGAAGCCCTGGCTCTCCTGTGGCTCAAACGCCTTTGCACAGATGATGCCATCACTGACCGGGAACAGGATCTGCTGACCCGTCTGGCTGATATTCATCATGCCAGCCCATTGGTGATGCCGCTGCTCACCAAAATCTTTCTGGACCTGGGGCGGCGGGATTTCACAGCAGAACAGGTGTACGACCGGGCACTGGCTGAACCGTCATTACAAAAAATGTATGGACAGGATATCCAGTTTCTTTTGGAAGAACCGGAACCGGAACCGGAACTGAACGAACCTGCTGCATTTCCGGTCCAGAAAAGACAGCAGCGGCCTGGTTTTCCCATTGACCCTGAAAAACTGCAAGATCTGTGGCTGCATCTTTATACAGGTATCCGGGGTCTGATACAGCATATCCGGACCGGGGTGATTTTTTGTCTTGGTGAAGTGATCCGGTATTCCGGCCGTGTTTTGTCCCGTATTCAGGTGAAATACCGGTGGCGGTTCTATCTGAAAGCCGGCATCCTGGGTGGGATGTCCCTGTGGATGGTGGTTTTTATGTACAACACCATCGCCCATCTGCGGGCACCCAAATCCGTGGATGAGATTGAGGTGATAATCGAAAAAAAGATTCCCGGATCATTTACCATTCAGGTGGCGGCTTATTTGAAGGAATCCCATGCAGATAAGTATCTCAAGTTTCTCCGGCAGCAGAATGTTGATGCCCGCATAAAAAAAACCGTTGGCGGCGGCAAAACCTGGTATCTGGTTCAGGTATCTGAGTTCGCGGACAAGGCAGAAGCGGCTGCCTATGGCAAGCAGCTCAAGCACAAGAACATTATTGAAGATTTTTTTGTCAGTAACAAATAATACATGGAGGCAGATTATGATTATCATTTCCAATGTTACCTATCCCCCTGAAAGCACCCGGGAGATTGCCAACCGGTATCTCAAGGCCCCGGCACTGCCGGATTTTATCACCAAAAAAGGCCCGTATATTTCAGCCAGTAAGCGCTCGGGCATGCATTCCATCACATATTATGAACTGGAAAACAACCGCCTGGCAGAAGGGCTTCAGGCCATCGGTGAAAGCCTGGCCATCTATTTCGGGGTGCCGGGATACCAGTATGAAATCAAACCCTATTTTGAACTGGAAGAGGGACTTACCATACTGGGCCTGTAACCGGTTTCGTAAAACCAAAAAACCGGTGGCCGGTGTTTCGCCAGAACTGTTTATTTGAAAGCTTTTAGCTTTTAGCTATAAGCTGTTAGCCGCTAGCTATTAGTATGCAATTATGCGCTTCCAGCAAACAAAATTTTCCCTGCTGTTACCATCGGCTAACGCTTTCATATTTTGTTGTGCCCGCCAAGGCGTGTTGGTTTATACGAAAGCCTGGAGCCGCCAATACTCAGTCATCAGCTAACAGCTAACAGCTAAACGCTAACAGCTAAAATTTCTGATTTTTCGTTGTGCCCGCCAGGGCATGGGGGGTATTCAGATGCCGGCTATAAAAGCAGGTTGCGGTTGGGGGAAGACAGGACTTGGGGGCAGGGATCAAACAGCCTGTAGAGGGTATCTTCAAGTGCTTCCATTGTCACGGCCTGGTTCAGCTGTTTCCATAAAAAATGGGAAAAGGTGAAATTGGCACAGAAATAGGGAGCGAACTTTTTGAACAGCTTCAGATTGAAGGGCATGTCATAGTGTTGTTTCAGCAATGATACCAGACGCTGGGCAGCGGCAAGGTATATGGTGTTATCAAAATGTCTGACCAAGGTCCACTGGGCAAAAATCCAGGGGCGGACCACAGCCATGCGGCCCAATGCAAGGCCCTGGCAGCCGGTTTGTGCCGTCATCTGCATGCCGTCCTGAACTGCAAACAGGTTGCCGTTGCCAAAGACCGGAATGGTGACAGCGTTCGTCACTTGGGTGATGATATCCCAATTTGGTGGCCGGGTGCGCCGGTCAGGTGCCACCCGGGGATGGAAAACAAGGGCATCAGCACCGGCTGCTTCAAAGCGGTTTGCCATGTCTGCGGCAAATGCTGCATCATCAGACCATCCGGTGCGGAATTTTACAAATACCGGGAAAGAGACGGCCTTCCGGACCGCTGACACAATTTCAGCAGCCTTGTCCGGGGTTTTCAACAGGGCTGCCCCGCATCCTTTTTTGCAGATGGCGGCAACAGAACACCCGAAATTCAGATCCACCCCGAAAAAGCCCTCCTGCTCGATGCGGCGGGCTGCTTTTGCCATGGTGTCCGGGGCCGCGCCAAAAATCTGGCAGACAGTATAGGGCAACTCCTGTCTGCGCCAGCGAAAGACAGGGGAGATCACCGGGTTTTCATGGGGGACCGCCCTGGCGGAACACATGCCGGTGAACAACAGCCCGAACCCGCCGAATTCCGCCACCAATTGCCGAAAGGCGATATGGCCCAGGCCGGCCATGGGGGCCAGAACCAACCGGCCAAAAATGGTCTTGCTGCCAATGGGCAGAGGGGTGTTCAGATATCGGGCAAAGTCAGGGGTATCCATGGGATCATATGGTTCCTTTCCGGTTTAAAGGATTTTTGTATATAAAGGTTTGGGGAGCCTGTGTCAATGTCGGACAGCGAATTTACCGTGATCCAGAGCGACTGGATCTTTGCCATAGCAGCGTACCCGCTATGGGGAGCCCCTGTTGGTGTCCTGTGAACGGACCGTCAGATCCGGAGGGGGCCTGGCAAAATTTGCCGGGATGATCCCAAACAAAGGGCGGGTGGCTGCACTTAATTGTTCTTATGCAGACAGGCCCCCGCAGATCTCGGGCCGGGCACAGGACACCAACAGGGGCGGGGCCCGGGAAAGCGTGCTGGATAGAACGACCAAAAATCTGGGTTGCTTATAGCAAATATCCAGAGAGCGAATCCCGCCTTGACAGACAAGGGCAGCTATCATATCTTAGTGTGTTATTT
>DATFJY010000133.1:0-2688 GCA_035268905.1 Desulfotignum sp. | reverse complement strand
ATAGCCTTTATCGAGGTCTTCAAGAAGAGTATTATCACGCAACCATTATTGAAAAAATGCAACCTGAACTTCATAAAGTTGAAATCCCGGTGGCAGAGGATTAGCGGAATTTTCAGCCGCTGTTATTTTATGCCCTTGTGGCGCACCAATATGTGGTGGTCTATGGTTTTCATTTTAACAAAAGTGTTCAACCACAACATCGTGTGTCAGCAACGCAAGGCTTAAAATTAGTCCCTCGGTCAAAATTAGATATGCCATTGATGCCCCGGACTTTACTTTTTATTGCGGGTGATTATCGTTGTCAGGGTAACCAAAAACAAATCCTGGTGACCCATGAAAAAGAATACTGCTGCCGTTGTAACCCATACAGCCGATAATCATATTGCTGATAGCCCGACTCCCTTGCACCCCCTGGAAGAAGATTCCCGGTCCAAAGAACTGGATCGGATCATTGTCCGGGGCGCCAAGGAACACAACCTTAAAAATATTGATGTAGAGATCCCCAAAAAAAAGCTGGTGGTGGTGACGGGTGTATCCGGGTCGGGCAAGTCCAGCCTGGCCTTTGATACCATTTTTGCCGAAGGCCAGCGCCGGTATGTGGAGTCTTTGTCCTCCTATGCCCGTCAGTTCATCGGGCAGATGGAAAAACCCCGCTACGACACCATTCGTGGGCTCTCACCGACCATTGCCATTGAACAGAAGGCCGCTTCCAAAAATCCACGGTCCACCGTGGGTACCATCACTGAAATTTACGACTACCTGCGGGTGCTCTTTGCCCGGGTGGGGACCCAGTATTGCTATAAATGCGGGAAAAAGGTGGGCCGGGGACATGCCCAGGCCATGGTTTCCCAGATTATGGATCTGCCTGACGGGTCTAAAATTCTGATTCTGGCGCCCATTGTGGAAAACCGTAAGGGTGAGCACCGGGAGCGTCTTGAAGATCTCAAGCGCGAGGGCTATGCAAGGGTCCGGGTGGACGGGGTGGTCCAGGATCTTGAAAATGTCCAGACCCTGGCCCGCAACAAAAAACACCACATTGACGTGGTCGTTGACCGGCTGGTGGTAAAGTCCCAGGGCGCATTTGAAAAACGGCTCACCGATTCCGTGGAATCGGCCCTGAAACTGGGCGCAGGCCGGCTCATTGTCCACATGGAGGGCCGGGAAGACTTGAAAATGAGCGAGGCCCGCTCCTGTTGCGGTATTGCCTACCCCGAACTTATGCCCCAGATTTTTTCCTTTAACTCGCCTTTGGGCATGTGTCCGGACTGCAACGGCATCGGCACCCTTTTGGCCATTGATCCGGATAAAGTGGTGCCCGATCCCAATCTATCCATCCGAGAGGGCGCCGTGGTCCCCTGGAAAAACTATTTCATTAAGAAGCCGCGGTTTAACAATGAAAATTCCTGGGGCAAAGGTCAGCTTCGGGCCATGGAGGAGCAGTGGGGTATTGATTTCGATATTCCCTGGAAAAAACTGCCCCAAAAACAGCGGGATCTGCTGCTTTACGGTTCCGAAAGCAAACAGATGACCGTGAACTGGAATTCGTCAAAGATCCAGGGCAGTTTTTCCCGCACCCACGAAGGCCTGATCCACACCCTGATGCGCCGGTACAGGAATACCCAGTCGGAACACCAGAAAAAGTATTATACTGATTTCATGACCGCTGCCGGCTGCCCCACATGTAAAGGGCGGCGGCTGCGGGATGAGATTCTGCATGTCAAGATCAATGACAAATCCATTATAGATGTCACTGAGATGACCGTGAAAGAGGCCTATTATTTTATCTCTTCCCTTGAGCTGACCGGCAGCAAAAAGCTCATTGCCGCTGAATTGCTCAAGGAGATCCGGGATCGTCTGGGCTTTCTGGTGAACGTCGGCCTGGATTATCTCTCCCTGGACCGGTCCGGTCCCACGTTGTCCGGCGGGGAATCCCAGCGCATCCGCCTGGCCTCCCAGGTGGGGTCTGAACTGACCGGGGTGCTTTATATTCTGGACGAGCCTTCCATCGGCCTTCACCAGAGAGACAACATTAAATTGCTGTCCACGCTGAAACACTTGCGGGACATCGGCAACACCCTGCTTATTGTGGAGCATGACCAGGAAACCATGGAGGCCTCGGACTGGATTGTGGATATCGGCCCGGGTGCCGGCCATCTAGGTGGTGAAATTGTGGCCCAGGGCACACCTGAACAGATTCGGAAAAATCCGGTTTCCCTCACGGGTCAATTTCTAAGCGGCCGTGAGACCATTGCCGTGCCTGAAAAACGGAGAACGCCCAAAACCATGGGAAATAAATGGCTCACCATCCACGGGGCATGTGAAAATAATCTGGCCAACATCACAGCCAAAATTCCTGTGGGACTTTTAACGGCCGTTACCGGCGTGTCCGGGGCCGGTAAATCCACCCTGATCAACCAGATTCTCTATCCGGCCCTGGCGGCTAAACTGCACGGTTCTCAGATGACCGTGGGAAAACATAAAAAAATTACCGGACTGTCCCACATCAACAAGGTCATCAACATCGACCAGAAACCCATCGGTCGGACCCCGCGCAGCAATCCCGCCACATACACCAAACTATTTGACCCCATCCGGGATCTATTTGCCATGCTGCCCGAATCCCAGGCCAGGGGATATAAAAAAGGACGCTACTCTTTTAATGTCAAGGGCGGCCGGTGCGAGGCCTGC
>DATFJY010000132.1:0-8744 GCA_035268905.1 Desulfotignum sp. | reverse complement strand
TGACAACAGGTCTTTTTTCACGCCGCATCTCCTCTTTCAAACAGGCTGTCCAGCACAGCCACCAGCTGGTCAATGTCTGCAGTTTCCACAATCAATGGTGGTGCAAATCTCAGGACTTTATCCTGGATGGCGTTAATAATAAACCCTTTTTTAAAACAATTTTCCACAAAAAAGGACGCGTCCGTATCAATTTCCATGCCCAGGAGCAGCCCTGCCCCACGGACTTGAAGGATCCGGGAATGCTTTTCCTTGAGCGCATGGAGCTGTTTTTTGAAATACCGGCCTTTTTCCCGGACCTGTTCCAGAAAAAGGGGATCAGAAATAATCTCCAGGGTTTTACACCCGGCAGCCGTGGCCAGGGGGGTACCGCCAAAGGTGGAGCCGTGGCTGCCCGGGGCAAATCCCTTTGCAGCGGTTTGTGTGGCCAGCATGGCGCCGATGGGAACACCGTTTCCCAGGGCCTTGGCAAGGGTCATGATATCCGGGGTCACCCCGCAGGTTTCATGGGCGAACAAGGTGCCGCACCGGCCCATACCGGTCTGGATTTCATCAAATATCAGCAGGGTGCCGGTCCTGTCACACAAGGTCCGCACCCCTTCCAGATAGTCAGGATCCGCCGGAATCACCCCGCCCTCCCCCTGGATGGGCTCCATCATCACTGCACACACCGTGTCATCCAGTTCCTTTTCCAGTGCGGCAAGGTCATTGAACGGCACATGGGAGAACCCCTCCAGGAGCGGATAAAACCCCTGTTTGATCTTGTCCTGTCCAGTGGCGGTCAGGGTGGCCATGGTGCGGCCGTGAAAGGACCCGGCCATGGTGATGATCTGAAACCGTTTTTTTTCTCCGTTCTGCTGGAAATACCGTCTGGCAAGCTTGATGGCTGCCTCATTGGCCTCAGCCCCGGAATTGGCAAAAAACACCCGGTCAGCAAAACTTTTTTCCACCAACGCCCGGGCCAGATCCGCCTGGGGCTGCGTGTAAAACAGATTGGACACATGCACCAGCCTGCCGGCCTGTTCCCTTATGGCCTCTGTAACTTCCGGGTGGCAATGGCCCAGGCTGCACACAGCAATCCCGGCCAGAAAATCGGTGTACTTCTGCCCATCTTCATCGGTCAGATACATCCCTTTTCCACTGACAAACGCCTTTCCCTGACGCACATAGGTCTGGCAGACATATGTTTCGGTTTTTTGTCCGGTGTCCATGATAGTTCCTTTTTTGTTAGCTGTTAGCTTTTAGCTGTTAGCTTCTTGATGAAACTGTTCAACATCTTTTTTAGTTCATTGACTTGCTGATGAAGTTCTTCATATGTTTCATCCTGGATGTAATTGAGATCGCAGGCAAGAAGGAGCTGATATTCCACCTCGCTTGCAGATCCGGCAGCAATACTCATAAACCTGGCAAAGTCTCTCTCACTATCTCTTCCGCAGCCTTCAGCGATGTTTGTTGGTATGGATGCCGCTGATCTGCGTAACTGACCCGTAATGCCAAAGCGTTCATCAGAAGGAAAATTCTTTGTGATTTTATAAATCCGTAGTGTAAAATGATGGGCTTTCTCCCATACCTTAAGCTTGTTAAAGTCTTTCATTCATTTCCACTCCTTCTTAAACTAACAGCTAATAGCTAACAGCTAACAGCTAACGCTCCACCTGGGTGCCGATCCCCGAATCCGTGAACAGTTCCAGCAGCACGGCATGGGAAATTTTTCCGTTTATGATATGGGCTTTTTTCACCTTGCGCTGCAATGCGGACAGGGCACACTCCACCTTGGGTATCATGCCGCCCTGTATCTGGCGGTTTTCGATCATCTGCCGGATGTCGGTGCCGTTGACAGAAGACACAAGGTTCTGATCCGGATCCAGGACACCATCCACATCGGTCACCAGGATCAGGCGCTCCGCTGCCAGGGATGCGGCAATCCGTGATGCCACCACATCTGCATTGATGTTGTAGGTTTCCCCGTTCTTGCCAATGCCCACCGGCGCAATAATGGGAATAAACCCTTGCGCAGTCAGGGTATGGATGATTTCCGGGTTCACTGACACCACATCCCCCACCATACCCGGATCGATGATCTCCGGGGGTTTTTCCCGGTCATCCTGGACATAGATCTTCATTTTTTCCGCCAGGATCAGGCTGCCGTCCTTTCCGGTCAGGCCGACTGCCCTGCCCCCTTCCTGGTTGATCCGGGCCACGATATCCTTGTTGACCTTGCCGCCCAGCACCATCTCCACCACATCCATGGTGGCATCATCTGTATACCGCATCCCCCGGATGAATGTGGAGGTAATACCCATGGCAGACAGCACTTTGCTGATCTGGGGACCGCCGCCGTGCACCACCACCGGATTGATGCCGATGAATTTGAGCAGGGTGATGTCATTGGCAAAGTCGCGTTTCAACTTTTCATCCACCATGGCATGGCCGCCATACTTGATGACAATGGTTTTGGTGGAAAACTGCTGGATATAGGGCAGGGCCTCCACCAGAATATCCGCCACACTGGGCTTTTTCGAACTATTCTGGTCCATGGTATTTGCATCCACTGTATTCTGGTTCGGGATATTCTGGTCCGGGGTATTCGGGTGCGGGATGTTTGCTTTTGTGGTGTTCGTGTCAGGCGTATCCGGCATCATAGAATATACCTGCTCAGATCTTCATTTTCCACAATATCCATCAACTGGTTTTCCACAAAGGCGGCATCAATGGTTATCTGCGGATCTGCCACATCCGGGGCCGCAAAAAGAATCTCCTCCAGCAGCTTTTCCATGAGGGTATGCAGCCGCCGGGCCCCGATATTTTCCGTGGCGGCATTCACATCCACCGCTATGGCTGCGATTTTTTCCACTGCATCCTGGGTAAATGAGATGGCAAGGCCTTCGGTGCGCAGCAGGGCAATGTACTGGAGCACCAAGGCGTTCTTGGGTTCTGTCAGGATCTGCACAAATTCATCCGCCCCCAGGGAGGTCAGCTCCACCCTTATGGGAAACCGGCCCTGGAGTTCGGGTATCAGATCTGATGGTTTGGACACATGAAACGCACCTGAGGCGATGAACAAAATATGATCGGTTTTCACGATGCCGTATTTGGTGGGCACGGAACTGCCCTCCACAATGGGCAGCAGATCCCGCTGGACCCCCTCTTTGGACACCTCGGGTCCCTGGCTTTTTTCCTTGCCTGCAATCTTGTCGATTTCATCGATGAAAATAATGCCGGACTGCTCCACCATGGCAACCGCATCGGACTTGACCCGGTCCATATCCACCAGGTGGGCCGCCTCTTCCTGGGTCAAAATCTTCAGGGCCTCTTTGACACTCACCTTTCTGCGCTTGGTACTCTTGGGCATGAGGTTGCCCAGCATGTCCTTGACATTGATTCCCATCTCCTCCATTCCGGTATTGGAAAAAATTTCCACCATGGGAGAGGATTTGTCCGCCACATCCAGATCAATCTGCCGGGTATCCAGTTTGCCGGCCCGAAGCATGGTGCGCAGTTTTTCTCTGGTGCCGGAACCGGTGTCCTGGTGCTGTGCCGCGTGATCCGATATCTGGATGGGTTTGTTGTCTTCCGGGGCGCTGGATTTCGGGGTCGGGGGCAGCAGAATATCCAGGACCCGTTCTTCAGCTATCCGGGCTGCTTTTTCCTGTACCGCTTCCTGCTGCCTGGCCTTAAGGGTGTTCACGGTCAGTTCCACAAGATCCCTGATCATGGATTCCACATCCCGGCCCACATATCCCACCTCGGTAAACTTGGAAGCCTCCACCTTGTAGAAGGGCGAGTCCGTAAGATTGGCCAGGCGCCGGGCAATCTCGGTTTTGCCCACGCCGGTGGGGCCGATGAGAATGATGTTTTTCGGGGCGATCTCATCCTGGAGATCCGGTTCCACCTGGCGCCGGCGCCAGCGGTTGCGCAGGGCAATGGCCACCGATTTTTTGGCATCTTTCTGGCCGATAATATATTTGTCCAGCTCTGTTACAATTTCTTTGGGTTTTAAATCTTTCATGGATATATTTCCAGTCTGTTCATTACATCATTATTAAAAATGGTTAATCATATTTTGGAAAAGTGTTAAGTCTTAAGCCAATACCTGACGGTTGATACGTTCATCATTTCTTGTGGCCGGCAGAGCATGTTGGTTTTATATGAAAGCTGTTAGCTGTTAGCCGTTAGCTATTAGTAGGCAATTATTCGCTTCCATCAAACAAAAATTTCCCTGCTGTTACCACCTGCTAACGCTTTCAAACTTTGTTGTGCCCGCCTGCGCATGGGGGTTATATGAAAGTCATCAGCCGTCAGCACTCTGCCATACACTTCCAACAAACAATTACAAATTTTTCCTGCTGCTACCTACCAGCAAAAAGCTAACCGCTAAAAGCTAACAGCTAAGAGCTAACCACTAACACCTCCAGAGTGATTTCATGGTTGGTGTAGATACACAAGTCCGCGGCAATTTTCATGGCTTTTTCCACAATCTGCTCCGGGGAAAGGTCTGTGTTTTCCATGAGGGCCAGGGCTGCAGACTGGGCTGAGGGACTGCCCGACCCGATACTGATCACCCCGTGGTCCGGCTCGATCACATCCCCGTTGCCGGACAGAAGATAGGTGTTATGCACATCAGCGGCTATCATCATGGCTTCCAGGCGCCGCAGGTATTTGTCGGTGCGCCATTCTCTGGCCAGTTCCACACTGGCCCGGGTCAGGTTGCCGTTATAGCGTTCCAGTTTTTCTTCAAGTTTTTCAGACAGGGTCAGGGCATCTGCAGTGGCACCGGCAAAACCGGTGATGATCTGGTCATGGAAAATCCGTCTCACCTTTTTAGCCTTGTGTTTGGTCACGATACTGCCCAGGGTGACCTGGCCGTCGCCTGCCATCACCACTGACTTGTCCGTACGAAGGGCCAGGATGGTGGTGCCGTGAAAGGTCTCATTGCGCATATTGTTGTATCAACTCCTTGGGTGTGCTTTATCATACACCTGCATCAAATGGTCCATGCTCACATGGGTGTACACCTGGGTGGTGGACAGGCTGGCATGGCCCAGAATTTCCTGGATACCCCGCAGGTTTGCGCCGGAATCCAGCATATGGGTGGCAAAACTATGGCGCAGCACATGGGGCGATACCGGCACATGCAGACCGCACTGATGGACAATCTTGTCCAGGATCCTGCTGATGGACCGGGTGGACAGCCGGCCGAAATCCCTGTTCACAAACACAGGAAAAGGATCCTGTGACAATGCCGCTCTGTAAGATTTCACCGCTGCCACAGCCCTGCGCCCCACCGGCACAACCCGCTGTTTGCCGCCTTTGCCTAAGACTCTAATCACCTGGTTGTGAAAGTCAATGTGACCCATATCCAGGCCATGGATTTCCGAAATCCGCATGCCCGTGGAATAAAACGTTTCAAACATGGCACAGTTGCGCTTTTCCATCCAGGTGTCGGTTTTGATGGAATCCAGCAGGCAGAACACATCATCCACGGTCAACACCCGGGGAATGGTTTTGCCCAGTTTGGGAAACGGAATGCTGTCTGCCGGATTGGTTGCCATCTGGTTGTCCCGCACCAGAAAAGCAAAAAACGCTTTCAAAGCAGACAGCCTGCGGGACAAGGTTTTTTTCTGCTTTCCGGCCCGGACCTGACAGGCCAGGTATGTTTTGACATCTCCTGGTTTCAGGTCCGCAACCCGGACGGCAAACTGTTTTTGCAGCCGCATGTCATAGACGGCTGCATTTTCTTGTGCAGGATCATTTTTGTCCTGGTCTGCAAGGAAAAACCGGATAAAATCCATGATGTCAGAGCGGTATGCCCGGCAGGTATGGGGCGAATACCCTTTTTCCGCAACCAGGATATCCATGAATCTGTCAACGATCATGGCCGGATTCCATTGTTTTCATCACCTGCTGCATATCTTCCCACACCGGCCGTTTCAGGGCGGGATTTTCCAGCAGCTGCACCGGATGATAGGTGGGCATGGTCTTGATACCCTGGAAATTGAAAAACCGACCCCGCAGGTTCTCCAGGGGTTCCTGACTGTCCGTTACCACTTTTGCGGCAAGACTTCCAAAGGCAATGACGGTATTCGGCCGCAACCGCTGCACATGATTTTTGACTGCTGCCGGATCTGCGGCATTGCACAAAGATACACCCTCAGAAGCAATCTTCATGGCACCCAGAATTTTTTTCAGCAGATCCCCGGCTTTTCCGGAAAAAAAAGTGCCTTTGCTGTCCACGATCACAATGGCTGCCGATGCAGGGCCATGGGACCTAAAACCTGATGCCGGCCGGGGTGATTGTTGTTTTTCTCCCCAGGTATCCAACATAGCCCGTGACCGGGGTGACAGGTCATAACGGGTAACCCCAAGGGTTTTCTGATACCTGAGATACTGGGAAAAATCCTTGATAACCGCCAGCAGATCATCGGCACAAGGGCCTGTATTTACGGGATCAGATACTGCCATGGCCGGCCTATGAAAATTGCTCCAGGATAGTGTCCAGCAAGGTATGGGCCACAGCCTGTTTGTCCATCAGGGCCAATTCTTTTTTTGTGCCGTCTCTGAAAAACAACGTGACCTTGTTGAAGTCTGCCTGAAATCCGGAATCCTTTTTTCCCACCAGATTGGCGGCAATCATGTCCAGGTTCTTTTTTTTGATTTTTTTTTGGGCATTGGCTGCAAGGTCATGGGTTTCTGCCGCAAATCCCACCAGAAACTGGTCACCCCTTTTCACCTTTCCCAAGCCCTGTAAAATATCGGGATTCTGGACCAGATTCAGGGTCAGGCCCTCCTGGCCGGATGTTTTTTTAATTTTCAGATCTGTGTGGGTTTTCGGACGAAAATCCGCCACTGCAGCCACCTTGATGGTGATATCTGCGCCGGAAAACCGTGACATCATGGCATCTGCCATGTCCCGGCAGGTCTGCACCGAAATGGTGTCCACCCCCACAGGCGGATCCAGGCTCACAGGGCCGGTCACCAGGGTCACATCCGCCCCCCGCATCTCCGCTGCCCTGGCAATGGCATATCCCATCTTGCCGGAGGAATGGTTGCTCACATACCGGACAGGGTCGATGGGTTCCAGTGTGGGCCCGGCAGACACCAGCACGTTTCTACCGGCAAAATCTTTGGGGTTCAGCATGTGGAAGATCCGGTCCAGAATGAACCAGGGCTCGGGCAGGCGGCCGGCACCCGTGGTGTTGCAGGCCAGGGCCCCGGCATCCGGATCCAGTATGTGTATACCGTCTTTTTCCAGGATATCCAGGTTCCGCTGAACCCGGATATTTTCATACATATGGGTGTTCATGGAGGGGCAGATCATGACAGGGGCGGTCACTGCCAGCAACGTGGTGGTCAGGGCATCATCTGCCACGGCATGGGCCATCTTTCCAATGCAGTTGGCTGTGGCAGGGGCGATCACTGCGGCATCACACCGGGCAGCCGCATCAATGTGGGCCACAGAGGTCTGGGAATCTGTCCACAGGTTTGTGATCACCGGGTTTTCCGACAGCACCTCACAGGTGGTTTTGCCCACAAACTGCAGGGCCGCCTCCGTCATGACCACGTCCACGCCTGCCCCTGCTTTTTTGAGCAGCCGCAGCAGCTCCACCGCTTTATAGGCAGCAATCCCGCCGGTTATCCCCAGCAGGATCCGTTTGCCGCAAAGATCCATCACTGGGTCAGATCCGACTCAGACATACCGCCCATGCCCCCTGACAGGGAGTCCTGGTTGACCCGGGCTGCCACACCCACCTCCACCCAGGTATTGATGTGTTCACTTTTAATGGTAATAACCGCACACCTGGTCGCTTTTTCATACACCATGATGGAATTGCCCGGGGATTTGATCTGGCTGACAATACTCCAGTTGTCTTTTTGCATGTTGTTGTTGAAAAAGTTGATCAAAGACCTGCGCTCCACCCGACCCTTGAGCACCAGAATGCCCGAGGTGAACCCCGGGGTGGAAACAATAACGCTCTTGTCCTGCACCACCTTCAGTTCCAGAGGAATCAGCACATCTTCAAAATCATAATACACAGCCGTGGTTTTCTTGGAAACAGGCGACGTCGGCTGAATATCCGACACACCCGAACCTGATGAAGATACGGTGCTGGTCTGGGGTTCTGCAGATTTTTTACCGGTAAATATCTGGGTGCATCCGGTCATCCACACCACACTTGACAAGATTACAACAAAGCAGGTCATTTTTCTGATTTCGCTTGGTACTCCCATGACTTCTCCTTTTATTTTCGGTATTTTTCAGATGTCTCTTTCTAACCTGAATCAAGGGAAAAGTCAATTATGAGTCCTACGTCATTTTATGAAGATGCAGATTCATCGAATGTCTGGATCTGTTCATGCAACTGGTTGCCCTTTTCATTAAAAACATTTTGATCTTCCAGAATTTTGTTTTTTTTCATTTAAACCGCCCAGTCAGAACAATCTATGAATACCGGACTGTGCAGCAATCCTGGTCTTCCATTGCCGATTTCGGCTGACGAGTGCGGTAGTGGAACTAAACCAGTCGGGCATGGAAAGGCTTTGGGCGATGCAGATAAACCTAATTATTGGCTCCATCACCTAAGCTCCTCCCAGGATTCTATGCCACTTTTGGGCAAATTCTTATTTAATTTGATAGCTTTGATATCACCTGTGCTTGTTTGAACAAATGCTGTCCCTGTAGAACCTTCTCCCGTGCCTGAATGAATATTCGGTGTAATCGCAAGGCCTGTACCCAGAGATATTTTCTT
>DATFJY010000131.1:0-24274 GCA_035268905.1 Desulfotignum sp. | reverse complement strand
ATGGGCCACCCCGCTGGCCATGGTGCCCAGGGCCGCCAGCCGTTCCGCCACCACCATCTGCTGTTTGACCCGCTCTTTGAAAGCGGCCGCCTCCTTTTCCCCGATCAGGCGTTTTATCTTGTGATGGGCCTGTTTGATTTTACGGACCAGGTGATCGAGTTCCACCGGCTTGGCCAGATAGTCAAACGCCCCTGCCTTGATGCCTTCCACACCGACATGAATGTCAGCATGGCCGGTGAGCAGGATCACTTCGGTCATGCCCGGCATTTTTTTTATTTTTTTCAGGCATTCAAGACCGCCCATGCCCGGCATCTTGACATCCAGAACAACAATGTCAGCCGGCTGCTCTTCCAGCATCTGGAGGGCTTTTTGTCCCCGGTCCGCCTGGCGGACACGCATCCCCCGGCGGGTGAGACGCTTGGCAAGAATCTGGCGGAAATCATCTTCATCATCCACCAGCAGCACATTGATTTCATCCGTCATATCAGGTTTATCCGCCCATTTTTTGTTGTCAATGTCACGCTTACAAATGTGCCGGCAGATCCGGTTAAAGCTTACTCTGCCGCAGGAGCATGGCAGCTTCTGCTTTTTGTATCCGTTCCATCTGGTCTTTTTTGCGTTCCCTTGCTTTGTTGAGTTTTTGCGTCAACTCCTTAAAATCAGCCGGCTTGAGCAGAAAATCAAAGGCCCCCAGCTTCATACCTTCCACCGCCGACTGTATCGTGCCGTGTCCGGTGAGCAGGATTACTTCTATCAGCGGGTGCCGGGCCTTGATTTGTTTTAAGGTTTCAATGCCGTCCATACCTGGCATTTTAACATCCAGGATAATAACATCAATCGGTTTTTTTTCCAGTGTTTCCAGACATTCTTTTCCATTATAAGCGGAAATGATGTTTTCCCCGTTTTCCTTGAGCCGCAGGCCCAGCATTTCAACAAAATCTTTTTCATCATCGACCAGCATGATATTACTTGATGTCTTGAACATGGTGAACTCCTGTTCTTCACTTTTTGGATGTGGGTCTTGTGATTATATACGGTTTTTTCCTGGATAACCAGGGTTCAAGATCGGTTTCATCATATAAAACCGATCAAAGGCCAGTACACCAGCATGCTGATGACACAGACCACCAGGAGAACCAGGCACCAGGGGATGGCGATTTTCATGAAATCCACCTGGGAAAAATACCCGGTACTGTAGGCAATGATGGTGGGGGGGCATCCGATGACCAGCATGATGAACGAGGTGGTCATGGGTGCCATCATGGCCACGGATTTGGGTGACATCTCCATCAGTTCCGCCATGGGCAGGGTGATGGGCAGCATCAGGGCCACGGCGGCCGAGTTGGACATCAGGCTGGACAGAAACGAGCCAAAAAAGCTCATGCCGTAATACACGATAAATTCGGGTTTGCCGTCCAGGAGGGGCAGACAGACTTCTGCCAGGTACCGTCCGGCTCCGCTGTCCAGCATGGCCACCCCCAGAGAAACACCGGCCCCGAAAACGATCCAGGATTCCCAGGGAAACTTGTCACAGATGGTCCTGAATGTGATCCATCCGGGCCCGCAGAATCCCAGGATGGCAAAGGCGGCCGGGACACTGTAATGCCATCCGGTCAGGTCCCCCATGAACCAGAGCACAAAGGTGACGATAAAAATCACCAGAACACCGATTTCCGCCCCTTTCATGGGGCCGGGATCTGACAGCTCCACTCCCTCCAGCTCTTTTTCCTGGGGCCGGAGCAGTATCCATAATACCGCCCAGGTGGCCACAGCGGTTACCACACAGATGGGGAACTGGATAAATATATATTCGAGAAACCCCACAGATATGGTGCCGCCGCTGAATTTATTGAGCACCTCCAAAGCCAGGGGGTTGCGCCCGCCGCCCAGCAGGGTGCCGAACCCGCCGGCTGAAGAGGCCAGGGGGATCAGCAGCATGAAAAACAGCGGCAGCCGGTGCCCCTGGCCCGGTTTCAGCCCCATGCTCATGAACACCGGTACAAAGGCAAACACCATGATTACGGTGATGGTGGCGTCATGGAACACCGATGAGGTAATGGTGCACCCCACCGCCAGAATCAAGCTCAGCCGCTTTATCTTGGTGCCGGCAAACTTGAGTAGGTTGTACATGATGCGATTGGCCAGCCCCACTTCATTGAGCACCACCCCGAACATGATGATCATGAGAACAAACATGACCGCCGGGCTGGCAAAAGGGGCCCAGGCAGCCTGGGCCGGCTGGATTTTGAGAAAAATCAGGCCGGCCCCTGATAAAAGGGCGGTAGCACCGATGGGCACGGCTTCACTCACCCACAAAAAAACGATGGTGGTCAACAAAGCCAGAAGCCGATGGCCTTCCGGGGTGAGGGTTTCCGGCCGGGGCAGCAGGATGACCAGAATGCCCAGGGCCAGGGAGATGATAAGTTTTATAATGATCGACTTGGTACTTGCCGGTTCATTCAGAGATTCAACTTCAGCCATAACACAATTACTCCAGATACATTGTATGGTTATAGTTCATGTTATCATGATGACAGTATCCGTGATATATATCACCGATTGATTAAATACTGGACTGCTTGATCTGTTTCAGGGTTTCCACACCGCCCATGCCGGGCATTTTTACATCCAGGACACCACATGCACCAGTTCCTGTTTCAGTTTTTCCAAACATTCTTCACCGGTCACCGCAGTTATCACATCATACCCTTTCTTGCGGATCATCTTGCCGGTGGTCTGAAGAAACCGCTCTTCATCATCCACCAGCATGAGCCGCATTTTGATCATGGTTACCATTTTGTTCTCCTTATAATTATGACAGTATTTTTTTCTGCTATTGATCATCCGCCCCCATTCATGTTTGACTGACCGGATGGATATGTCCTTGGTTAACATCAAGTTCCCAGTGCCGGGCATTGTTTCACCATGGAAAATATGGCTTCCGCCACATCACTGAGCCGCAAAATATCGATAATGTCCCGGGCGTTTTTCATTTTTTCCTTTTCTAAAATTTTTTACTTGATTTGATTAAATCTTTTTTTTTATCAGATCCGTTATGGCCTGTAAAATGTTTTCGGGATACCTATTCCTAAAAGCTGATTCCTTCCAATACGTTCATGTTGTTATATGAATATTGCAAGTATTATACCGATAAACAACTGAGAGATAATGAAAAAACGTGCCATATGGCCCATGAATTGTAAATGGTTATAACATGCTGTAATTATCTGCTATATAATCTATTTTCGAAATGGAGGATTCCGGCCGGTGGTGCCAAGGCTGTTCCCGGAATGCTGGCAGAACATGCAGCATTGGAACATAGTCAGGGCAGAGATTTTCGTATCAGCGTCTTGACCGGGGCATCGGCCGGGGATTATATCGACAATGATCTGGCAAAGGCCAATGCCATCCAGTGGCGGGCTCCTTATCAAGGGGGCAGCGGTGAGTTCACCCGGAACAGCCATCTGTCCATCTTCATGACCCCGTCCGTGGCAAAAGAGGGTAAAATTTCAGCAGTGGTGCCCATGACCCCCCATGTGGACAACAACGAGCATTCGGTGCAGATCGTGGTGACGGAACAGGGCCTGGCAGACCTGCGGGGCTTAGGACCCAAGGAGCGGGCGAAAAAATTATCAGCACCTGCGCCTATCCGGCCTATCGTCCCTTTCTGGCCGATTATCTTGAGAACAGTCCCAAGGGGCACATCTGCCATGACATTTCCCGGTGCTATGAACTGCACCGGAACCTGATGCAAACCGGTGCCATGCTGCCTGATCTGTGAAAAGGGTTCTTTTCAGATCAAGGGATGTTAAAACCTGTTTCGAAATATTATCCCAATTTGACCGGTGATCTAAATCCAGGAGGCTTGACGGCAAGTACGGAACATATCAGCTGATAAAAAACCGCCTCTGCAGTGTTGCCGATAATAAAACCTGAAATGCCGGTGTGGGCAATGGTTCCCATGACCACAAGGTCTGCCGACAGGTCATTGGCCAGCTGAGGGAGCATTTTTTTGGCCGGGCCCTGGATCAGATGAAGCTGGGGGTCAATCGTTTTATGTGCAATGGTTTTGCTCCACTCTTGCAATGCAATCCCCAGGTTGGACAGGCCGTTTTTGTGCATCCTCTTTTTTTTCCCAATATACGCATCAAAACTTTCGGCTGACATTCCCTTTTGTGCTAGAAATGTCTGTTCCGCAGAGGCATCCCATGCGTGGGCAAGGTGCAGGGAGGCATTGTCGGCCAGGGCAATGGATCCGGCCAGTTCCAGAATGGTCCGGTTAAGATCCTGGTTTATGGGCAGCGGATTGAGCAGATCAATATCAACAGCCGCCAGAACGGTTTTGAACCTGGTATTTTCAGACGGCTTTATCAGCCACACCGGACAGGGGCATTTCCGCAGCAAATGCATATCATCACTGCCGAACAGCCGATCCATCCAGTCCGGATCTTCAGCCGGTTTGACAACCAGATCAAAGGACTGGGACAATACCATGCGGATCACTTCCAGAAACCGCTTGCCCGTCAACACTTGTATCTGAATATCAATGCCCTGTTGGAATGGTGCAACCAAAGATACCAGAGCCCTGCGGCGATTCGCTGCTACCTCTGTCTTGAGTTCTTCGGCGGACGGCCCTTCCGGCGGCAGTCCAACCGCAGCGGCGATGACTTTATCCGAGATCACATCAACAATTGTCAAATTCGCCTGATTATGTTTTGCCAGGGAAACAGCCCTTGCCATGGCCGACGACTGATTGACACCTGTCTCGTTGACATACAGTATGTGTTTGAACCGCTTCATTTATGCCTCATATCTTTTGGTTGTTGTTGCAAGAGGGTTTTGTCTTTCAGGTTTCTGACCACATCCGCTTTTCCGATCACAATGAGGCAGTCGCCGGCATGCAGTTTTTCTGCCGGATCGATTGCCGTGATCTGTTCTTTGCCTCTGCGGATACCCACCAGGTTGGCACCATATGTCTGCCGAAATTGCAGCTCCTTCAAAGATTTTCCGGAAATCGGAGAATCATCTGCCACTGGAATTTCCGCAATTTCAAACCGGTTGACATCGGATGCTGTTTTTCTTATTTCCAGTTGATTGAGTAAACTTTCCGCGTCTTTTAATCCGGCAGGCGGTCCCATGAGCAGCAGCCGGTCCCCTGGAAAAACGCTGAAATCCGGTCCTGGCTCGTAATGAACACGACCTCCCCGGCTGACGGCCAGCACCGACACCCCCGCTGCAGACAATGGAATCTCCTTGATGATTTTTCCGGCGGCAGAGGCATCGGACCGGATCCGGAGTTCACGAAAAGAGATCGGCCAGTCAATGGTTTCCGGTAAAAAATCCATGGCATAGGTCAGGGCATCTGCCGCCTGTTCCGTGGCATCTTTGAACGGGCGGAACACCAGGCGCGCACCGGCTTGTTCATATTCAACCGCTTCCGGATCGGTTGCAGCCGTTACCGCTACCTTGCCCGTGTAGCCGTCTTTTTTCAGATTGTGGATCAACGCCAGGTTCATCTCTTTTGACCGTACTGTGCTGATCACCCAGCCGGCAGTGCGCAAAGGCAGGTGTTCATGCATTTCCGGATCTGCCATATCTCCGTATATTACGGCTACGCCTTTTTTACGCCACCGGTCCAAAGCCCCGGGATCAAAGTCAACGCCTAGCAAGGCTTTTTCACGGCGCAGCAGATATTCTCCCAGACCGGTGCCGTAGTTGCCCAGCCCCACCAAAATCACATCAACCTTCTGCGGTTTTTTCAAGGTGTCTATGGCGGCTTCCCGGTAAGGATTGCGCCGTTCAAATAGTTTCAACGGGCCGGATAAAAACCGGTACAGGGGGTAGGAATACAGAATCATGTAGGTGGACAGAAAAATCGTCACCACCCCCACCAGGGTGATCAGTCCCATGGTCTGTTCCGTGATATGGCCGATACTCAGCCCCAGGGCTGCCACGATCAGGGAAAACTCACTGATCTGTGCCACGGTCAACCCGGCCAGAAAACCGGTTCTGCGGCGGTATCCCATCAATCCCATAATGACCAGCACAATCAACGGATTGCCGATGAGCACGAAGATGGAAAACACCAGGGCCGATTCCAGCTGGGAGCCCACCATGGACAAGTCCAGTCTGGCCCCCAGGTCAATGAAGAAAAAAAGCAGCAGAAAATCCCTCAGCCCGGTGAGCCGGGCTCCGATGGAATCCCGGTAGGTGGTGGATGCCAGAGATATTCCGGCCAGAAATGCCCCCACCTCCTTGCTGAATCCCAGCATTTCACTGCCCGCACCCAGCAGAACGGCCCAGGCAATGGCAAAAAGGGTCAGCAGTTCCAGGGAATGGGCCAGACGTTCCAGAAGGTATGGAATTACATATTTCATGGTCAGGCCCACAATGACCAGCATGCCCAGGCCTTTGGCCCCGATCAGCACGATCTGAAAATATGCGGGTCCTTCCTGGGAAACCGAAGATCCCAGGGTGGTCAGTGTCACCAGGGCCAGAATGGCGGCAATATCCTGAACAATCAGAAACCCTAAAGCAATCTGACCATGGAGGGAATCGATCTCTTTTTTGTCGGACAACAGCTTCACAATGATGATGGTGCTGGAAAATGTCAGGGCTACAGAAACATATGCGGCGGTGAGAACGGGCATATCCATTGCCCAGGCAATGGCAAACCCAATCAAAGAGGTGAACACGATTTGTCCCAGTCCGGTTGCCAGCGCAACCGGTCCCGTGGTGCGGATCAGGTTCAGGTCCAGCTTGAGGCCCACGATGAACAGCAGCAGGGCAATGCCCATATGGGCCAGCAACTCGATTTGCTCATAACTGTGTATGATGCCCAGAAAAGACGGTCCTGCCAGAATTCCGGTTGCCAGAAACATGATGATCAACGGTTGGCGCAGTTTTTGTCCGACAATACCGGTAAGGGTTGCCAGGCCCAGAATTGCTGCGATTTCCACAAATGCGTTCTCGTTCATCATGAAATGATCCTCTTATGCAGCTGCCTTCAGGTTATGACAAGGCGTTTTATATCTAAGAACAATCAGTCGGACTGCTGTTTCAATTTTTATTGTGCCCGCCAAGATATGGCTGTTATCTATAACATAAAGCAATATGGCAGGCAACTTTTTTGTACGCTTCAATAGCGCATGATATCAGCCGAAGGCCTTGAACCGGCCATGATCCTTTCTGCCTTCCAGGGCCAGAGACCAGACCATGGGATCAGTCCAGCCGTGCTTTTCAGCCACCTGGGCAAAGGTGAATCTCCGGGATAAATCAGCATTTGCCGAATTTGACAACGCCGCCAGTTTTCCGGTGCCCGGATAGCAGGGAAACTTAATTTTTACAAATACATACTCCCAAACCATTCGATGAACTCAAAAGGCTGCTCGACACATCCAATCAACAGGTCCTGCAGACACAACGGAATCGTCACCGCATCCAGATCGGCGGTGTCGGGGGATCGATAACCAGGCCGGGTGGCTCTATCAATCAGGCAAGTCATTGTTCGCAATGATCAGAAATAAAAACATTGAGGAGTTAAAAAATTTTTGATACTTTTTTACCAAAAAGATAGTTCTTATCCCTTTCTATCCCTTATCCAGTGATCTTGCGACAGAAGGTGCATGGTCAGCGGCAAACAATGGCAACCAAGGAGGAATATGAAAAAGTGTGTGCTCACCATAGTGGGAATCCTGTTCCTGGTCCTGCCGGGGGCCGCCTGGGGAGAAGATTTTCGTCAGTGGCTGGAGGGCTTTTATCCTCAGGTGGCCAATCAAGGAATCAGCCGGGCCACCTGGGAGACTGCCTTTGACGGCATCGATCAACCAGATGCCAGGGTGCTGGAGAAGGCTCGCTTTCAGCCTGAATTTGCTATAGAAATTTGGGAATACCTCGATTCCCGGGTCACCCCGTTGAGTGTCGAACGAGGCCTGCAGATGGAGCACCATTACGCGCAGACGCTTGCGGCGGTAGAAAATCGTTTCGGGGTTGAGGCCAAGATTTTGCTCGCCATCTGGTCGATGGAGTCTGACTACGGGGCAATTTTTGAAAAAACCGAGCGGCTGCATTACGTCCCACAGGCACTCGCTACTCTGGCCTATGCCGACCCAAAACGGAAAAATTTTGCTGAAAAACAACTTGTTGCCGTGTTGCAGATTCTCCAGGCCGGCGATGTCGGGCGGCAGCACCTGATCGGTTCATGGGCCGGCGCCATGGGGCACACCCAATTCATTCCCACCAGTTACCTGGCCTATGCAGTAGACATGGACGGCAACGGCCATCGCGATATCTGGAACTCGGTGCCCGACGCCCTGGCCACTGCCGCCAACCTTCTTCACCGCAATGGCTGGCAGAGCGGCAAAACCTGGGGTTACGAGGTGATCCTCCCGGCCGGTGGGGAGCGTTGGCTGGACCAAACCAAAATCCTCGCTGACTGGCAGAAGGCGGGTTTTTTCAGAACCGGGGGAAGAATCTTTCCCCTCCCGGATGATCGGGCGGTGCTTAAAGTTCCGGCAGGTAAAAAAGGGCCGGCATTTTTGGTGTTGAAGAATTTTTTTGTCCTCAAGCGGTACAATAACGCCGATGCCTACGCCCTGGCGGTAGGCATGCTCGCCGACCGGCTGGCCGGCAGCAAGGGGCTGGTGCAGCCTTGGCCTCGCCCGCCGGGATCCTTGAGCGGGGAGGAAAAGTTCCTGCTTCAGGAGCTGCTCAGGAAAAAAGGATATTATTCCGGAGAGATTGACGGCCTCATTGGCGAAGCGAGCAGGGCGGCAATCAGAATCTTTCAAGAAGAGACCGGTATACCGGTGGACGGCAAGCCTTCGCTGGAGATACTTGATGCCCTTCGGCAATAACCCCTGTCACCAAAACGGATTCCCCGGTTTTTCCATAAAAAACAATAAAAGGGAGGCGACCATATCATCCTCCCTGGCATCCAATATTTTTTAAGAGAGCAGATTTATGTTGAGTGTGAGCTATTGGGAATTCTTTCCGTTTTTCCAAAGTTCATGTTCACTTTATATGAATGGCTGCCGGGTGTCAAAATAATACATGCCTTCATTGCTGGCCCCGTCCCCGGATATTTCAGGGGGCTTGGCATAGGCGTCTTTGGCAATTTTCCCAAGTCTGGCAAGCCGTTCCAGGGATTTTCTGAAACTGTTGATATCCGACAGGAGCTCTTCCAGTGCTGTATCCAGATGTTTTGGATTCTGTTTCAGGTCACTCAGATTCTCGTTCATCAGGCCGATAAACGAGAAATAGGTCTGGGCCAGGTTGTTAATGGAGTCTGCCAGTCCTTTCATGGTCCTTCGATAGGTTTCAATCTCTTTTTTATGGAGGGTGACAGTGATATCGTGAATGATTGCCTGATAGCTTTCAAGATCTCCGGTATCTTTGTTTTTTTTTGCACCGGCGGTAATGGTCACTTGACGGATTTTTCCGGAAACGGTTTTGATCTGTATGGGATAATCAGTAATATCGCCATCCGCCTTGATTTGATGAACCACATGGGCCCGCTGCTTCAGATCCAGGTAATGGTCATTGATGTTGGCGGCCAGGGCCTGTTCCAGATCTGTGAAGCCGAACAGCTTGATCCCGGCAGGATTGATCTGCAGGAACCGGCCTTCAGGGGTGACGATGAATATGGCGTCGGTGGCGGTCTCAATTATGTTCCGGTACCGTTTTTCACTGACCTTCAGATTGTCCATTGCTGAGGTCAGCTGCTGCATGTGCATTTTCCGTTCCGTGACATCCCGTATGAAATGCAGGATATTTTCAATTTTGCCCCTGCCCCCCTTTTTGTAGATCACTTCCGCAGAATCATTGACCCATTTGGTCTGACCGTCGGCAGATATTATCCGGTATTCCAGTGAATTAAATTCTTTGTCTATGATATCATTATAGAAACAAACCACCGCATCATGATCATCCGGGTGGACAATATCAAAAATGTGAAAGGAACCCGAGGTAAACTCCTCCGAAGGGATGGCGCACAGTTTTTCCGTGGCATTGGATATGTTGATGACCCGGGCACTGTCTTCCGGGGAGGTGGTCAACACCACCTCGGGAATCAGGTCCAGTAATCTTTTGAGTTTATTTCGGGTTCTTCTCCGCTCGGTGATATCAGACACTGTGGCCAGGATATTTTGTGCATTGTCATGGGTGAGGTTCCGGGCGTTTATTTCTAGCAGATATTCAGTGCCGGAACGGTTCATGAAAGAACATTCTGTGCGGTCAATAAATGGATCGGGTGATTGGATCAATTCTTGAAAAAAATGATGCATCCGCTGCTTATCCTGAGGGGCCACGAATTCTGAAAACCGCAAACCGATAAGCGTGTGGTCGGCAATGCCGCAGATTTCGGCAAAGCTGTAATTGACAAAAGCGATCCTGCCGTCTTCCTGGATAAGGACAACCCCCTCGGTGATCATGTCCAGCAGTGTTGCAGGGTCAATGGTTTTTAAAGGGCTCATTTTTCCTCAAAGTGGCGACTATGGATATATTCTGCTGAACAAATATATGAAACAATTTGCTGTGATGTCAATAAAATCCGGAATCTGTTTCTGCAGTCTATTTCCAGAACTCAGGTACCACCAGAATAATGACAGTATAGATTTCCAGTCTTCCCAGCAGCATGCACCAGGCCAGGACCCATTTGGCCATGGCCGGCAGGTGGGCAAAGTTTTCCGCCGGCCCCACGGTGCCGAATCCCGGTCCGATATTGCCAAGGCAGGATGCAACCGCCCCCGAAGCAGTGACAAGATCCAGGCCCATGGCAGCCATGACCGCGCTTGCAGCCACAAACAAAAACAGGTACAGGGCCAGAAACCCCATGATGGACCGGAGCACATCTTCGGAAACCTTCATCCGGTTGAGCTTGACATGGCGGACGTTTCTAGGGTGGATCAGCCGGAACAGCTCCCTGTAAGCAAACTTGCAGCACACAATCAGCCGGGCGATTTTCATGCCGCCGCCGGTGGATCCGGCTGATGCCCCCATGAACATGCAGGCAAACAGAATCACCTGGCTCAGTCCCGGGAACAGCTCATAGTCGGCTGTGGCATAGCCGGTGGTGGTGAGGATGGAAACCGCCTGAAAAGATGCATAGCGGACGGCTGCGGCAAAAGAGTCATATACGCTGCCATACAGATCCAGGGTGATGGCCAGGGTAAACAACAGGGCAAGGCCCAAAAATATTTTGCATTCCGTATCTTTGAAAAATGCCAGGGGTTTGCCCCGCAGCATCTGAAAATGCAGGGAGAAGTTGATGCCTGCCAGGACCATGAACACCACCATCACATAGTCGAAATAGGCGCTGTCATAGTGGGCAATGGAGCTGTTTTTAGGGGAAAACCCACCGGTGGGCAGGGTGGTCAGAGCATGGCAGATGGATTCAAAAACAGACATGCCGCCGATGGCCAGAAGAATAGCCAGCAAAAGGGTCAGGCCGGCATACACCATCCACAGGATTTTGGCGGAATCACTCAGGCGCGGGGACAGCTTGTCCGGAACCGGGCTTGGCACTTCCGCCTTGTACAGCTGGATCCCGCCCACCCCCAAAAAGGGCAGGATGGCCAAAGACAGGACAATGATACCCATGCCCCCCAGCCACTGGATCAGGCTCCGCCAGAACAGCAGGCTGGGGGAAGCCGCCTCGATATTGGTCATGACTGAGGAGCCCGTGGTGGTGAACCCGGATATGGATTCAAATACCGCATCAGTGACCGAAGAAAAATCCGGGGAAAAATAAAAGGGCAGGGCCCCGAACACCCCGATGGCGGTCCAGCTTAATGCCACCACTGCCATGCCTTCTTTCTGGTTGATAAACCGGGCATCTTCATCCATATGCCGGGACAGCAGTTTGAGCAGAAGTCCTGCTGCAGCTGTTGTCACCATGGACCACATAAAAGAGACATGGGCACCGTCTTTGAAAACAATACTCATTAGCAATGGTATGGCCATGATAAGGGCCAACACCAGCAGAAAAAGACTGATAATGCCTGAGATATACCGCCACCGCATTTAGAAAAATTCCAGTTTCACGGTCAGCAGTTTTTCCATTTTTTTAATCGCCTGCTTGACCGCGAATACAATGATCTGGTCCCCGGGGGTTACCACACTTTCGCCTGTGGGGATGATGATATTGCCGTTGCGGATGATGCACACCAGCAGGGCACCTTTGGGTACATCTATGGTTTTCAGGGGTCGGTCCGTTATGTCGGACGTTTCAAGGGCGATTGCCTGGATAAATTCTCCGCGTTCCCCGAATATGGAGATGTCGGACAGTACCTTTCCCTGCCTCACATTCTGGAGAATGGAACTGACAGCCGACAGACGGGGGCTGACCACCTTTTCAATGCCGATGGTGGTTAAAAAGGGATAGTAACTGGATTTGCCGATGCGGGTCACCGTGTTTTCCACGCCCAGGTTCTTGGCCAGCAGCGAGACCAGTACATTGGTTTCATCATCATCTGTCACCGATATCACCGCATCGATCTGGTTGAGGTTTTCCTCTAAAAACAGCTTTTGGTCAGATCCGTCGCCATGGAGCACCACGGTGTTGTCCATCTGTTCCGCCAGCTCCAGACACCGGGTTTTGCTGGCTTCAATCAGCCTGGTCTTGATGCCGTCTTTCTCCATCTGTCCAGCAAGCCTGGCACCGATACGGCCACCCCCCACAATCAGCGCGCTCTGAATGGGCTTGACCTGGATGCCGAAAATTTTCAGGGTATCGTGAATCTGGTCTGCGTGGCTTACAAAATACACCAGGTCTCCCGGAAAAATACAATCATCACCCCGGGGCACGATCACTTCGTTTTTACGGATAATGGCGGCAATCAAGGGCCGTGATTCACCGAAACGTTCCTGAAAGTCATTCAGACACATACCGGCCATAACCGATGCCGCGTCAATGCGGATACCGGTGTACCGGACTTTTCCATCGGCAAAATCCCCGGCATCCAGTGCCTGGGGGATATCCACCAGTCTGCGGATGGTTTTGACCACCTCGATTTCCGGGTTTATGATGGTATCGATATAAGGGATCTGGTTTTTAAAGGCTTCATGATAGGCATCAAAATCGGTGTTTCTGATGCGTGCCAGTTTTTTGGTGGAAGGAGACAGCAGATTGGTGACCAGGCAGGCGGTGAGGTTGATCTCATCACTGTCTGTGACGGCCAGCAGAATAGCGGTTTCCTGGATCCCGGCCCGGGTTAGAGTGGCAGGACTGCTGCCGGAGCCTTCGATCACCTGGACATCCAGGTCTTCAAACAGCACCCGGGCCAGTTCCGGATTCTTTTCAATGACCACCACCTGTTTGTTTTCAGAGGCCAGGCGGGAGGCGATGTTGTACCCGACCTCTCCGGCCCCCACAATGATGATCTTCATGTTTTTTCTCCGGCTATGATTTTTGACCTGTGCATGGGATGTTCTCGGGTATCCCATGCACAGAAAGCAACAGCATCGTCATTACAGGAGAATGGGCATGCCCAGCAGGGGCCAGATCAGCAGCACGGCCAGGGCTGTCAGGGCCATGAGCAAAATGCTGGCCGGAATGCCGTAGCCGAAAAATTCACCCGAGGTGAACTGTCCGGAGTTGTAGGCAATGGCATTGGGGGCCGCCCCCACCAGGAGCAGGAACGGCATGCCTGCCACCACCAGAGCGGAGAACACGATAACTTCGGCTGCAACCCCCAGGTAGGGCGCCACCACCAGGGCCACTGGCACGGAGATGGCAATGGCAGCCACGTTCATGATAAAGTTGGTCATGAGCATGACAAAAAAGGAGATGGCCATGACAAAAACGAACCAGTGGGCTTCGGTGAAAAAACCCAGCCAGTTGATGGCCAGCCATTCGGCAGCCCCGGTCTGCCACAGGCAGAACCCCATGCTCATGGCACCGGCAAACAGCAGGATGATGTTCCAGGGCACATCTTCCAGGTCCCTGATATCCAAAATCCCCACAATGAAAAACAAGATGGTGGACACCAGCAGGACAGCAGCTTTGTTGAAAGGTTTCAATGCCGGGATGAACGACTGCAGGGAAAGAAACAGGATCACAGCGAAAATAATGGCAGTGGCGATGATTTCATGCCGGGTGAACGGCCCCATGTCATTACTGAGCTGCCGGGCCTTTTCCCGCAGCCCCGGAATCACGGCTTTTTCGGGCTTGAAAAATACCATGAAAAAACCCCAGAGGGCAAATACCATGATCCACCCGACAGGAAACATGTAATAGGTCAGTTCAAAAAAAGTGACCGTCTTGTTGGTGATCTCTTCGTAAAACCCTAAAGCCACAATGCCCCGGGCCGCCCCCAGCAAGGTGATGATACTGCCGGCTCCAGCCACATAAGCCATGCCCATGAACAACCCTTTGCCGAATCGGGTGGGCGCTTCTTCATCCGTGTACAGGGCATATATGGACAGCAGCAGTGGATACATGGTGGCGGCCACAGCGGTATGAGCCATCACATGGGTGAGAAGTGCCGTGACCACAAAGCATCCCAGATAGATCATGGAGGTGCGCTCTCCCACGATCAGGAGCATTTTATAGGCCAGTCGTTTGGTGATGCCCACCTTGGTGAATACCGTACCGATCATCAAGGACCCGAAAATGAACAATACCGACGGGTCCATGAAATCCTTGAATGCGTCGGCAGCCGGCCGGATGAAAAACAGGGCCTGAACCACACCAATGGCCAGGCCGGTGACGCCAATGGGCACCACTTCAAACACCCACCAGGTGCCGGCCAAAAGAAACAGGGCAATGGCGGCTTTGCCTTGGGGGGAAAGGGTAAAGGCTTTTCCCATGGGATCCACGGCATCAGGCCAGGGAGGGGAAATGTACACCACGGAAAATAAAATAATCCCGATCATCAGAAACATGATCCGCTTCCAGTCTATCTGAATTCCGGATGAGGCTGTAGATTTCGTATTCATGTCACTCCTACATTTTTGGGTAAGTTAATATGTTGTTGCATATGCAATCACCTTCACAAGACGTAATTATTCGCCTTACATTTCATAAATTGTGTTTTAATAAAGCAGATATTGGGTGTTTGTCAAGCATTGCCTGATTATCCTCCGAACCGCTGGAGGATATCCTTGATTTTTTCTTCGGTCTTTTTTTCCACCAGCAGCATTTTTTCGGCCTTGGCTTTTTGGATTGTAGCCGTCAATGCTTCCAGATCAGCCGGTTTTTCCAGCAGATCCGTGGCACCGATTTTCATGGCTTCCACGGTTTTTTCCACTGTGGCATATCCAGTGAGCAGGATGATCTGCAGCTCCGGCTTTTGGGTCTTGATGTTTTTCAAAGCCTGTATGCCGTCCATGCCCGGCATCTTGAAATCCATGACAATGGCATCAAAGCTTTCATTTTCCAGCATGGCCAGGGCTTTGTCCGCCGAATCAGCGGTTTTCACTGTCATGCCCCGGGCCTGTATCCGTTCGGACATGATCTCCAAAAAATCCTGTTCATCATCCACCAGCAATACTTTTTCAGACATGATTATCTCCTTACTGTTTTTATATATTTTGCTGCCGTTTTCAGATCCGGCAAATTATTATTGGGTTTTACGGCCGCTGCACAGGCAGAACCCCCTGCCGGTAACGGTTTTTTTTACATGCATATTTACAAGTTCCAGCATGCTCCGGTCTTTTGGATCGTCAAACAGGGTGTCCCAGCCGGAGGCTGCCTCTGTATCAACCAGAAAGCAGATTTCAGATACCAGTGGGTTGCTGCCAAAATTCACCGTTACCTGTTTTTGGGTGTCTTCAGGTGCATTGTCCAGCATCTCACAGGTCATTTCAACCGCCCGAAATATGAGATGCAGCAGGTCAAACCGATGGGCCTGGATGCGGCAGGGAACGGGCCCAGGCATTACGGTCAGGGTAACATCGTGGTGACGGATGATCCGTTCTGTCAGTCCTGCCACAAGGTATACCATTTCTTCCATGTCCACGCTTTCCTGTGCATGGTCCATGCTGTGGGAAAACCGGTTGAACTGTTTTATCATTGCATCTGCCCGTTCCACCTGTTTGCTGATCTTTTCACTGATCAGGCAGGCCTTTTGGGGATCTACGGGAACCGGGCCGTTCCGGGCTCTGGCTGCCAGATCCCCCAGCAGTCCGGCATTTTCATTGATAATGGCCAGGAAGTTTTTCATATCATGGGTGACAGCGGCAGACAAGGTGCCGAAAAATCTTATCCCTTCCCTGTCATGGGACAGATTATGGTTTGGCATGCAGATCCCCCCGGGTGTCATTTGCCACAGGTCTTGCGCTCAGGGTCATCTCTGACCCGGGCAGGTGCAGTGTCCCGTCGGTTGCAGCCGGCCGGGGCGCTTTCACCGGCAGGGTCAACGTAAAGCAGGTGCCTTTTCCCACAGTGCTTTTCACCCGGATGTCACCGCCCATCTCCCGTACCAGGCCATAGGTGATGGCCAGGCCCAGCCCGGCACCCCACCGGTCGGTTCTGGAGGTATAAAACGGTTCGAAAATTTTGGGCAGATCATCCGGTGCTATCCCTTTGCCGGTGTCGGATACCTGAATCATGACCTGGCTGGTTTTTTCATGGGTGACGTCAATGCTGAGGTTACCGGTTTTTTCCATGGCAGTGATGGCGTTTTCCGCCAGGTTCAGAAAGATCTGCACCAGGCTGCTGCGGTCACATGCAAATCCGGGGACGTCCGGGACTGGTGCCACCTGGATGGTGATATTCCTTTGGCGGGCTTCTGTTTCCAGCAGGGCCAGTACCTGTGAGACCACCTCTTCCATATCCACCGGTTCCACGCAGGGTTCCATATGCCGGGCAAAATCAAGCAGCTGCCGGGTAATGGTGCCGCACCGTTTCACCGCTTCCAGCACATCTTCGGCAAGGGGCAGCAGCCGCTGGTCCGGTGCTGTCTGTTTTCCAATGGTCAGCAGATCGATGATCAGCCCGGTTTTCTGGTTGATGATTTCCAGGGGGTTGTTGATCTCATGGGCCACACCGGATGCCAGGCGGCCGATGGATGCCAGGCGGTTGGCATGCTCTTCGTGGTGCAAAGCCTCGATGCGCCGGCGTTCGGATCTGTGAATCCGGCCCACCAGAAAGGTGGCCATACCCATGACAGACAGCAGGATGAAACCGATGCTGGCACACAGAAACCAGAGCAGTTTGAGCCGGGGTTTGAGCCACAGATCCCTGAGCCAGTCCGCCTGGCGCAGCTGTACCAGCATCATGGGGGTATTGGTGACTTTTGCATATCCGGCCAGCAGCGGTATGCCATTTGGGCCCTGCATATGCACGATACCCTCTGATCCGGTGAAAAGACCGGTATCCAGGGTGGCCCGGCTGTCGGATCCTGTGTAATAAAATGAAGGGGTCAGGAGCCTGCCGGTGTTGTCAATAAGAAACAGATCATTGTTTCTGCCGGAATTCAAATGGGGAAGGGTGCTTTTCCATAGAATTTGGGCTTGGGTCTTCAGTGGTTTTTCCGCCAGGGAAGCAGACATCACCGCGGCAATGGTGTTGAGGCTGGTGAGCATGCCGGTGTTGGCTTCGGTTTCAATGGTCCGTCGGGTCAGGCTGAAATCCACCAGTGTCATGATCAGCAGAGGGGACAGGGAAAGTATGGCGGTGACCAGCACGATCAGCTTCCACTTGCGTTTGAGATTCAGTCCGCCGTGGCTGCCGGTGGTGTCTGGAAGGTCCCAGAAGGCGGGTTTGAGTCGGTGCAGAGAAATCATGTTTGCCGGGAGCCTGTTTCGGGGTACCTGTCAAAACCTGCGGGTGTGTGATCATTTGACTGGACGGTTTCATACCCCTGTCTGATGGCGGCACTCAACCGGTCAATATCCACCGGTTTCTGGAAATAGGCAAATGCCCCCAGATCCATGCAAAGGATTTTGTCCTGGTCCGACCCGTGACCGGTGAGGATAATGATCTGGATTTCAGGATGGGACTGTTTCACCTGTTTGAGTACCTGAAGGCCGTCCATCCCCGGCATTTTCAGGTCGATGATCAGGATCTGGGGGGGATGGGACTGTACCTGTTCCAGTGCGCCGGGTCCGTCAAAGACGGCATAAGAATCCATGTTTCGCATCTGGAGGCGTTCGGCCAACGTCTGGACAAACTCCTGTTCATCATCCACCAGCAGAATTCTTGGTCCCATGTCAGGATGATTTCCTGCGGGTGCACCGGCTGCCGCCGGGTATTGCATTCCATTTTGACATATGTTACCTATCTTTATGGTTGCTTCTCCCTTTGTCGTTCGGGTGAAAAATAAGTAAAGAACTTAGGGCCAAAAGTCAAGGCGAAACATGGAAAACAAGGTGCCTGAAAAGGCAAAACTGCTGGAAAAACTCCGGGCCAACGGGTTTAGTGTGCCCGATTTTGTGTATGTGTCGGCCAAAGCATTTGCAGAAAAAGATTTTGCAAAATTGACCGCTTTTCTGGATGTGCACCGGGAAAGTTTTAAGGTGATCGCCCGAAGCGCCCATCCGCTGGAATCCGCTTACAAGGGCGGTACCTTTGATTCTCTGGAGACCTATGCCGACATCGGCGGCATCATTTATGCCAGAAACCGGATCATCAAGCTGGCAAAAACCGCAAAACAGCTTTCCATAAGGCGCCAGCAGATTTTCAACAATGCCCCGCCCCTCGATCTGGAGCAGATGGGAATGATTGTGATGCCCTTTATCAGCGGCGCTTCTGTGATGGCAAAAATGATCCAGAACCACTGGGAATTCGGGTACTGCAGAAACAGGAACCAGAAGGTGCAGACCGAACCCCATATCACCCGGGTACCGCATGACCGGGGGCTGTTTCAGCTCTCCAGGGCCATACAGAAAAAACTGGGATTTAAATGCGAGATCGAGTATATCATTTCAACCGAAGGGGAGATCCATGTGGTTCAGGCCAAGGATATTTCCGGTATCGAGACCCTGGAGGAAAAACAGAGTGAACGCTCCATCCGCCTGGACGGGATCCGGCGCATCCGCAAGCAGCGCAACTACCGGGAGCGGCCGGTATATGTGATGGACAACAAGGCCTTTTACATTGATCTTATCACCCGGTGTGAAGACCAGATCCAGGCAGGGTCCGGGCCGGAATCTGCCATGGAAGAGATCGTTGACTGTGTGGCGGAATATGAGGCGGAACTGGAAGCCTTTTCCCTCAGGCATCAGCGGTTTGCGGTGCTGGGGTTTTCCATCCATGATACTGGTGAACTCTACCAGATTGCCAACCATTACCTGGATGATTTTCCAGAGCAGCAGAAAAAACTGTCCAAAGCGCTTCACAACAATCTTTATACCATCGATATTTTCCTGGGTGAGGCAGACACCCTCATTGCCAAGGACAAGTTTCGTGTCAACCTGTGCAGCCATGATGCCTATGGCATCGATACGGTGAGAAATCCGCTGTGGTCTGCCTTCTGGCAGGCCGAGCGACATGATGCCGTGGTCAGGGAATTTAAACGGCTGGGGTTCAAGACCGGAGATACACTAGGAATTGATATCGGTACCGATGACCGGCCGGTGGTGTATCGGCATTGATGCGTTTCAGAATGAAACAAATTTTTTGCCCCCTTGACAAGACCGGATCTTTCCCATATGAAAAGCGGATCTGAATTCTGGAAAATGTAATGATAAGGGGGGATGAAAAAAACCGATGAGTCACTTTTTTGCAGCCATCTGTCTAATACTGGCCGGCGGGGCTATATCCCTTGTTTTTGCCCGTCATAATCTGTTTTCAAGGGCCGCGGCCGCCATCCTCATCAGTGCCGGATGTGTATGGGGGCTGGTGGATGCGGTGATCAAACTGACGGGGTCTGTCATCCATTCTGCGGCTTTCCAATACCTGAACCTGTTTTTTCTGGCGTTTGAAATGGATGGTCTGTCCGCATTTTTTCTGGCGGTGATTTTTCTGATCTGCCTGCTGGCCGCTGTGTACAGCTTCCATTATATGGATGATCCCGACAGTTCGGTGAAAAACGCGGTGAATGGTTTTTTCTTCTCTTTGCTGGTGATCTCCATGGCCCTGGTGGTGACCGCCGCCAACATGATCACATTCATGCTGTCCTGGGAAATCATGTCGTTGTCCTCTTTTTTCCTGGTCATTCACAACTATCAGCAGAAGGAAAACCAAAAAGCCGGATATCTGTATTTTGTATTTTCCCATGTGGGGGCGATGTTCCTGTTTGCCGGGTTCGGGGTGCTGTATACATATACCGGCAGCTTTGGATTTACTGATGTGCACACCCTTCCGGCAGCAGCCAAAACCTTGGCCTTTGTTTTGTTTTTCATCGGTTTCGGGTCCAAGGCCGGGGTGTTTCCCTTTCATGTGTGGCTTCCCCATGCCCACCCCGCCGCCCCCAGCCATATTTCAGCGGTGATGTCCGGAGTGATGATAAAAACCGGTATTTACGGTATTTTGCGTATGTATGCATTACTGGAAATGCCGGCGCCAGGCTTCGGTTACCTGGTGTTAGCAGCCGGGGTGGTGTCCGGGATTCTCGGGGTGGTGTATGCCCTGGGACAGACTGATATCAAGCGGCTTCTGGCTTACAGCAGTGTGGAAAATATCGGCATCATCCTCATCGGCATGGGTATCGGCATGATAGGGGTGTCCTCGCACAATCCTCTCATGGCGGTGCTGGGGTTTTCAGGGGCCATTTTTCATGTGTTGAACCATGCCATGTTCAAGTCATTGCTGTTCATGGGAGCCGGCATGGTGGTGCACCAGACCGGTACCCGGTCCATGGATGCTCTGGGCGGGCTGCTCAAGTCCATGAAAATTACGGGATTCGCTTTTATTATCGGTTCTCTGGCCATCTGCGGTCTGCCACCCTTTAACGGGTTTGCCGGTGAGTTCTTCATTTATATGGGCGGCTTCAAAGGGATATCCCTGGATAAAATTCCCTTTGCTGTGAGTATTGCCGCCATCGTCAGCCTGGCGGTTATCGGGGGCCTGGCTCTGGCCTGTTTCACCCGGGTGGTGGGGATTGTGTTCCAGGGAGAGCCCCGGACCGAAGCAGCCCGAAGCAGAACCGAAACCGGCCCCACCATGCTGGGGGCCATGGGGGTGCTGGCAGGGATCTGTATAGTTGTCGGGGTATTTCCCGGCTGGTTTTTTAATCTGGTCCTGTCAGCGGTGTCCGCCTTGAACCTGGGATATGAAAGAATCCCCCAGGCCCCGTTTGCGCAGATTGCCGGCCACATCACGCTGGGTGCTCTGGTGATTGTTGTGCTGGTGCTGGTGGTGGCGGTTCTGCGGTTGTTGTTTTACCGATCCAAGCCCGTATCCCGGTCCGGCACCTGGGGATGCGGGTTCACCCGGCCTACGGTGAAGATGCAGTACACCGGATCATCCTATGCCTTTGACATTATTCAGTTTTTCAGACCTGCAGCCCCTCTGGAAGAAAACCATGTGCCCATAGCCGGCCGGTTTCCAGCCGGTACCAGCTATGACAGCCGGGTCCATGATATTGCCGAACGGTATATGGAACCTGCGGTGGTCCGGCCGGTGCAGTTTGTTTTTGACCGGCTGCGGTGGATTCAGCACGGAGATATCCATTTGTATATCGGATATATTCTGCTGGCCATCGTGCTGCTGTTGTTTTTCATTTAACCTGAGAATGTATTAGGAAAACAGGGAGATTTCATGTTTGAATCCATTGTTCTCTGGCTGGCTGCTGTTTTGACGGCGCCGTTTTTCTCGGCCGTGATCCTCAAGGTCAAGGCGTTTTTCGGTGGAAAAAAAGGACCGCCGCTCCTGATCAACTACTACACGCTGATCAAGCTGGTTTCAAAAGGATCTGTCTACAGCACCAGCACCACGGCGGTATTTAAAATGGGACCGGTGATCTCCTGTGCCACGGCCCTGGCTGCCCTGCTGTTTCTGCCCATTGCCGGCCATATTCCTGTAATCTCCTTTAACGGGGATGTGATCCTGGTGCTGTATCTGCTGGGCCTGGGCCGGTTTTTCACCATTGCCGCGGCCATGGACACGGCATCTCCCTTCGAGGGCATGGGCGCGGCCAGAGAAGCGTTCTTTCCCATTATCTGTGAAGCCGCCATGTTCATGATCCTCATTTTCTTTTACCGCATGACCGGGGAGTTGTCATTTGCCGCCTATTTTTCCGGTACCGGCACCCTGGCTTTGTGGCAGATTGCCGGTCCGTCGCTGCTGTTTATCGTGATCGCGTTTTTTATTATCCTGGTGACGGAAACCTCCCGGGTCCCGGTGGATGATCCCGCCACCCACCTGGAGTTGACCATGATCCACGAGGTCATGGTTCTGGACCACAGCGGGCCGGATTTCGCCCTTATAGAACTGGGAGCGTTCTGCAAGCTGTTTTTTTATGCCGCCATCCTGTCCGGACTGATCCTGCCCTTTGAAAGCGGGATTGCCGGCATGGGCATGCTGCTGTTTGTTGCCGGGTTGTTCATTGTCTACCTGGTGGTGGGAATTATCGAGTCCATTATCGCCCGTTACCGCATGGACAAAGTGCCCCAGTTCGTGCTGACCTCCTTTGCCCTGGCATTTTTTGCAACCATCATAACCCTGGAGCTGATCCAATGATCCTTTATACTGTTGACACACTGCTGTCTTTGGTGCTTTTGTCCGTGCTGTTCGCATTCGGTTCCAGCCGGGTGCCGGCTTTGATCAAGGTGATGGCTTTTCAGGGTATCGTGGTGTCCATCATTCCGTTTTTCATCACGCCGGATATGGAGACAGGTGCTGTTATTTTCACCATTGCCACCCTGGTGATCCGGGGGGTGCTCATCCCCTTGAGCATCCATGTGGCCATCAGGAAGGTGGCGATTCAGCGGGATGTTGCCCCCATTGTGGGGTACCATGCCTCCCTTTTTTTCGGACTGGGGCTGATCGTTGCCGCCGCTGTGATCTCCCGGTATTTGAACATTCCGTCCATCAGTGACTCCGCGCTGCTGTTTCCAGCTGCCATCTCTTTGCTGGTCACGGGCATGTTCCTGCTCATGGCCAGAAGAAACGCCATTGCCATGGTTATCGGGTATATCATGCTGGAAAACGGGATCTACCTGATGGGTACCACCCTATCGGTGCGGGCACGGCATATCGTGGAATTCGGCATCCTGCTGGACGTACTGGCAGGGGTCATGATCATGGCCATCATCCTCCAGAACATCAAGCAGACCTTTGATGATGTGGATACGTCACTTCTGAGAACCCTGAAAGAATAGGATCGGCCCCATGGTTGAAATGGTTTTTATCACCCCGTTTGTTACCGGCCTGCTGGCCTTTGTTCTGCCCAGAGCCTTCGGCCGTCAGCTGCTGGTGCTGACCGGTGCGGTTCATCTGGTGCTGTCGCTGCTTTTGTGGAAAAACAGCCCCCAGGCCTGGTTTGCTGAATATTTTGCCGTGACCCCGGAAGGGCTGCTGTCTCTTTTGGTGATCTCTTTGCTGTTTTTTTTGATCGCCATATACACCACCGGGTATCTGGCAGCCCACCGCCTGAAATCGGAAAACATGTTTACCGGGTTTATGCTGCTGTTTCTGTCCACCATGACCATGGTTACCCTCTCGGATCATATCATGGTATTGTGGATCGCCATCGAAGCCACCACCCTGGCCAGTGCACCTTTGATATATACCCACCGGTCCGGGGCCTCCCTGGAAGCTACCTGGAAATATGTGCTCATCTGTTCGGTGGGCATTGCCATGGCCCTGGTGGGGTCCTTGTTTCTTACCCTGTCCATGGAGCTGGGCGGGGTGACGGCGGCCATGTCCTTTTCCACCTTAACCCCGGTGGCAGTTCAGCTGGATCCGGCATGGCTCAAGGCAGGATTTATCTTTATCGTGGTAGGATACGGCACCAAGATGGGGCTGGCCCCCATGCACACCTGGCTGCCCGATGCCCACAGTGAAGCCCCCAGCCCGGCATCTGCCCTGCTGTCCGGCGTGCTCTTAAACTGCGCCTACTTAGGGATCTTCAAGACCAACAAGATCATGGTGGCTGCCGGGCTAAGTGATTTTTCCGGTACCATCCTGATTGTGTTCGGGCTGCTGTCCATTGTGGCGGCTGCCACCTATATTCTCAAACAGACCGAATATAAACGCATGCTGGCCTACTCCAGCATTGAAAATATGGGTATCATCGCCCTGGGTACCGGGATCGGGGGACTCGGGGTTTACGGGGCCGTGATCTGCATGATTCACCACAGCCTGATCAAATCATCGCTGTTTCTGTCTTCGGGCAATATCCTCATGGGGTACAAGGACCGGCTCATTGCCAATACCGGGCAGATGGCA
>DATFJY010000130.1:0-21708 GCA_035268905.1 Desulfotignum sp. | reverse complement strand
CCATTCTGCCGCGGTTTTATATGAAAGTAGTGAGATATGAGGTTTGAGTAGTGAGAAAAAAATATCAAATAAGCTTCTCTCAATACTCATAACTCACCCCTCATAACTTTCATAATTTGTTGTGCTCGTCAGGGCATGGGGATTGTTACAGGGTGTTGGGCATGCAAAGCGTTAAGAACGGCAAACTGTTTGAGGACATGCCTGCCCGCAGTTTTTGCCGTTTAGTGCAGCATGCCCTACACCCTGTCAACCGCGGCGGACGGGTGAGGCCGGCAAGACCTGCCCGACACGGGTATCACCCTTACAGTCCGGTTCAGCCCCAAGCTGACCATAAAATTCACTCCCCCTCCTGTTCCACGCTGCCAGACTCCCCCAGACCCCGGGTCAGGCGGTCCGCAAGTTCCCGGGCTTTCTGGTACGGATCTGCCGCCACTTCTGCCTTCTGTGCCGTTGTACCCAGAAACGCCGTCACCTGCCTGCCAATCCATGGGTCGATCCTGTCCATCACCATCTGCCGTACCAGGGTGTTAAAATACTCCCCTGCCTGGGAAGTCTGCTTTCTTTCCAGCAGCCGGTTGTCCTTCATGAACTGCCGGTGGTCCAAAAACAGATCTGCCAGCCGGTCCACCCCTTGTCCGGTTCTGGCACAGGTACCCACCACCAGCGGCTGCCAGTCTTCCGGTGCTGATGACCGCATGGCCACCAGATTCTCCAGGGTCAGCACTTCCGCCTGTGCCCCGGGCAGATCATTTTTGTTGACAACAAACAGATCTGCCGCCTCCAGTACCCCGGCCTTCACCGACTGGATGCCGTCTCCGGTGCCGGGAATGGCCACCAGGCACAGGCTGTGGACCATGGTGCTGATATCAATGTCTGCCTGGCCGGAACCCACCGGCTCCACAATGATGATATTATACCCCATGGCATCCAGTACCAGACAGGTATCCCTGGTTGCACGGGCCAGCCCCCCCACAGCCCCCCTTGCTGCCATGGACCGGATAAACACCCCTTTGTCGCCGGCATGGGACTGCATGCGCACCCGGTCCCCCAGCACCGCTCCCCCTGTCTTGTGGGAGGACGGGTCCACGGCAACCACCCCCACGGTGAACTCATTTTTGCGGAACATTGTGATCAACGCGCTGATCAAGGTGGATTTTCCAGCACCGGGGGGGCCGGTAATGCCGATAACAAACCCCTTTCCTGCATAGGGATGCAACTGCCCCAACACCCTTGCAGCTGCAGGATCACCCGCTTCAATGCGCCGGATCAGTCCGGCCCCTGCCATCACATCACCATCCAGTATCCGGTGGATCTCCACCGGCGGATCAGGCTGTATGTCAGGCGCTTTTTCTGGCATCTTCCTCCTTGAGCCGGTTCATCACCGCCTGCTTCCCCTTGAGGATATGGGCACGCACCAGGATTTCCACCCGGTCTTCATCCCGCCTGCGAATGGCCGCCAGCATGTCGATATGGTCCTGGCAGGATTCCAGGGCAAATGATTCCTGCTTGAGAATGATCTGCCTGAACCGCGAAATCTGGGCCTGGAGCTGGCTGATCATCTTTATCAGCCGGGGGCTGTCGCTTATAGCATACAACAGGTCATGAAACTCGGTGTTGATATCCGGCAGGAGGGCTGTCTGTTTCGTATCCAGGCAGTCCTGGAACTGTTTCATGACCCTTTCCAAAGGTTTCAGATCAGCAGGCCGGTGCTTCTGTGCGGCCAGGCGGGCTGCATACGCCTCCAAAACAGCCCTTATACCGAATGTTTCTTCAATGTCTTCCCGGGTAAGGGCCATCACCTTGAACCCGCCGGAAGGGATTTTTTCGATCCAGTCTTCACGTTCCAGTTTGTGCAAAGCCTCCCGCAAAGGGGTGCGGCTGATACCCAGCATTTGGGCCATGCGGCTTTCCACCAGTCTGGCCCCGGGTGCAATATCCTGGTCAATAATGGCCTGTTTCAGGTGGTCATACACATCCTGGCCCAGAGATTTTCGTTCTGCTATGGCGTTGAGTTTCATGCGAAGCACCTGTTTCACCGGGTGGATGCCGGTCTTTCATGTCCGGGGTTTTTCAAATAATCCCTTTTTCTTTTAACTGGGCCAGGGTATCCGCCGCAACTCCCAGCCGGTCCTGGTAGATCTCCTGATTATGCTCCCCGAACCGCGGGGGAAAGGTCAGACTGCGGCTGCAGTCTTCCAGAAACGGGGTCATGTTCGGGGGCGGGGCCAGGGTCAGTGCAATGCCGGTGGCTGCATCTTTTGAGGAGAGCAGGCGTTTTTGCACCAACGGATCCGCTGTCACCTCCTCCACCCCTTTGATGGGGGAGATGGGCACGGTGATGGCGGTGAACAGATCCACCAGTTCGGCGGTGGTGTGCTGCCTTGTGATCTGGTTGATGGCCTGGTTCAGGTTGGCCACATCCTTGATCCGGCCCTGGTTTTTCTTGTAGGCCGCTTTGTCCAGGGAGCTGAACATTTCCTGGGAAACCATGGCGGCCCACTGCCGGTCATTGCCCACGGCCAGGTACACAAACCCGTCTTTGGTCTGGTACACCGACACAGGACAGAAAAACTCATGGGTGTTGCCCCGGCGGGTGATGGGGGTCCCGAAACTTTTGCCCAGGGCAATGGGCACGGTGAGCCAGGACACCGAGGATTCAAACATGGACATGTCCAGACGGGAACCCTCACCGGTTACGGCCCGTTTGAACAGGGCTTTCATGAGCAGGCCGTACCCGTGCTCGGAGGTGCCCATGTCCGGCAGGGGGATCCCGACGACCTGGGGATCTCCGTCTGCCTCGCCGGTAAGATCCATGAGCCCGGATCTCGCCTGGAGAATGGGGTCATATGCCCCTTCATTGGAATCAGGACCGAATCCCGTGACCCCCAGCCAGATGATGTCCGGCTTGATCTCTTTCATGATCTCATAGGCAATGCCCAGTTTTTCATAATTTTTGGGCAGCTGGTTGGTGATGAAAATATCCACAGACAGTTTCTGGATCAATTCCTTGAGCAGCTGTTTGCCTTCGGGTTCGGCCAGGTTCAGGGTCAAGGCTTTTTTGCCGGCATTGATGCACAGATAATAGGCGTTCATCCGGTCTTCGTCCATGACCTTTTCCCCGATGAACCGGTTGGGGTCTCCATACACGGGATGTTCCAGGCGGATGACCTGCATGCCGTCCTGGGCCAGGCGATAGGTCAGGTACGGGGCCACAGTGGCCTGCTCCAGGGACAATACGGTCAGGTTCTTAAAAAGTTCCATGTTTTCTCCTTATCAACACAATTTTTTCCCTTCATCATGACAGACATCAAATATGTTCAGGTTGACCTGTTTGACCGAATCCGGGCTCACCGATGACACTGTATGCCGCAGGGCATCCACATCCAGGGGTCCCTGGCCAAAGGCCGCAAAAAACGCCACCATGGCCAGGTTTGTGGACCGGGGTGCTCCCAGTTCCAGTGCGGTTTTACCGGCTTCCATGGCAACGGCGGTGATCTGGTGTTCTGCCAGATACGGCCTTACCCGCTCATCGGGGAACCCTTCTGGAGAAGCGTTGGCAAAGACCATGCCCCCGGGCCGCACCCAGGGCAGGTTTCGGTAGGTTTCCGCTTCATCCATGGAGATGAGAAAATCTCCTGCCCCGGCCCGGATCAGGCTGGATCCGGCATCTCCGATCTTGAGATGGGACACCACAGATCCGCCCCGCTGGGCCATGCCGTGGGTTTCCGCCCCCAGGATATTGTATCCCTTGTTCAGGGCGGTCTGGGCCAGGATTTTGGTCATGAACAATATGCCCTGCCCCCCCAGGCCGCTCAATACAAAATTACAGGTTTTCATATGCTCTCCTTTATGAAACGGTCTGCACCGCATCTTTGGGACAAATCTGCAGGCATACCCCGCATCCGGAACATAAGACCGGATTGATTTCGGTTTTTTTCTTTTCCGGATTTCTCACCATGGCCGGGCATTCAAACCGCAGATGGCACAGGCCGCAGTCATCACAATCATCTGTGATCTGCACTTCAAAAATTTCCGGCAGGGCCTGATCCCGCAGCCCGATGACACAGGGATGCCGGGAAATGATCACGGCAATGCCCCCTTCCGGGGACAGGGACCAGGCATGGGCTTTCTTGATTTCAGCGATGGTGTGGTCCACATCATAGGGATCCACCACCTGGATATAATCGACCCCGCATCCCTTGACAATGGTCTCAAGAGCAATGGCATTGCCTTTTCTGCCGTCCACCAGGCCCCCCTGGGTGATGGCCGGCTGCATGCCGGTCATGGCGGTGATGCCGTTATCCAGAATCACCAGTACGAACCGGGCATCATTGTACACCGCATTGATAAGCCCGGTGGTGCCGGAATGGAAAAAGGTGGAATCCCCCATGGTGGCAACGATGGGTTTGGCTTCCCCGTCCTGGCGAAACGCATGCCAAAAGCCCGAGGCCAGGGTTATGCCCGCCCCCATGTCCAGCACCGTGTCCACCCCGCCCAGGTTGGACCCCAGGGTGTAGCACCCGATGTCCGAGGGATAGATGGCCTTGGGCACTGCCTTGCGGAGGGCGTAAAAAGATGCCCGGTGGGGACAGCCCGGACACAGGGTGGGTTTGCGGATGGGCAGGTCCAAAGAGGCTGCCAGGGCAAATCCGGTCTGTACGCTGTCTGTCTCAAATAGCGGCAGCTGATTACTTTCAACCAGGGCCTGGTTCAGGATGGCTGCAATTTTTTCCGGCACCAGCTCCCCTTCCATGGGCACATGGCCGGTGAGCCGTCCCCAGGTTTTGTGCCTGTCCCGCAGCATATACTCGATGACCGTGTCGGTTTCTTCAATAACCAGAACCCGGTCACAGGCATCCATGAACTGGCTGGCCAATTGCGCCGGAAAAGGATATGGCGCCCCCAGTTTGAGCAGTGGGATATCGGTTCTGTCGAATTCTGCACACAAATCACCCACCACGGCCGAGGGCACACCGCCAACCACAATGCCCAGCGCAAAGCGCTGTTCCGGCTGGATGGTGTGCCGGTTGTAAGGCACCAGGGTGTTGAATTTTTCCGCAATTTGCACATGCTTTTCATTGAGGGCCTTGTGCTGAAGAAACCGGAATTTGGGGGTAGATGCCCACCGGGTGGGCTCCCTTTTGAAAACAGCCGGGGTCAGGTTGCTTTTCAATTCTTCATAGGCAATATTTTGTCTTGCATGGCAGATACGAATGGCCGGCCGCACCAGCACCGGTACCTGAAATTCTTCTGAAATCTCGAAGGCTGTTTTGATCATGGCCCGGGCTTCCAGGGGACTGGCCGGGTCCAGCACCGGCACTTTGGCAATGCGGGCCATAAACCGCGAATCCTGTTCTGTCTGGGAGGAATGGGGCCCGGGATCATCGCAGGAGATCACCACCAGCCCCCCGATGTTGCCGATATAGGCGGCAGACATAAAGGAATCCGCTGCCACGTTCAATCCCACCATTTTCATGCAGCAGGCGGCCCGTTTTCCGGAAATGGCTGCAGCAAAGGCATTGTCAAAGGCCACTTTTTCATTCACCGACCATTCAATGACCGTGTTCAGCTCTGCTGTCTTTGCAAACCGCACGGTTTCCGGCAGGATTTCCGAACTCGGGGTGCCGGGATAGGAGGTCAGCACCTGGCACCCTGCTTCCAGAAGCCCTAAAGCCATGGCCCCGTTTCCCAGTAAAAACGCTTGTTTCATAAAAAGAATCCTCGTGATTTATGTAATGTATACAGTATACAATTTTACCGTGTCAAGGATAAATATGGATTTTTTATCGCCCTACAATGGTACGTCCGATGATCATTTTTTCTATTTCTTTGGCCCCTTCGTAAATCTCCAGCACCTTGGCTGCCCGGTAAAAACGCTCGATATCGTAATCGTCAAAATACCCGTATCCGCCATGAAGCTGCAATGCCTCATCCACCACTTCCACGGCGATGCGGGATGCATACAGCTTTGCCATGGCGGTCACATGGGTATCCGGCGTGCCGTTGTCCAGGAGCCAGGCTGCCTTGTACATGATGGTTCTGGCCAGTTCGATCTTCACTGCCATGTCCGCGATCTTGAACTGCACCCCCTGGAAACTGCCGATGGGTTTACCGAACTGTTTTCTGCCCTTGACATGTTTGACCGCCATGTCCAGGGCCCCCTGGGCCAGCCCCACCCCGTGGGCGGATACATAGGCCCGGCTGCGGTCAAAAAATGCCATGAGCTGATGAAACCCGTTGCCGGGCGTGCCGATGAGATTGTCTTCCGGCACCCGGACATTGTTCAGGTACACCGCTGCCGTGTCCGAGCACCGCAGCCCCATTTTCCCGTGCATGGGCTCGGCTTTATACCCGTTGCGGTCGGTTTCCACGGCAATGATGCTGTGGCGTTTGGACCGGGAGGGATTGTCCGGGTCTGTGAGGCAAAAAATGAGCAGAAAGGTGCCTTTGGTGCCGTTGCCGATCATCACCTTGGAGCCGTTGAGCACCCATTCATTGCCCTCTTTTACCGCAGTGGTGGCGGCGGACAAGGTATCGGATCCGGCATCCGGCTCGGTGATGGCAAAGCCCATGACCCCGTCCCCGTTGAAAATAGGGTCTAAAAACCGTTTGCCCTGTTCATCGGTGCCAAAAAGCAAAAACTCCTCCGCCCCGAAGGTCAGGGAACACAGCTGCTGGCTGATGCCGGGGTCCACTTTCCACAGTTCTTCAAGCACAATGGCCTGCTCCAGATACCCCAGTCCGGGACCGCCGAATTTTTCCGGAACAAACAGCCCGATAAGGTCCAGCGACTTTGCCTTTTTTACAATCTCATCCGGATAGGTTTCTGTCAGATCCAGTTCACGGCCCGCAGGTGCCAGTTCCCCTCTGGCAAATTCCCTGGCTGCTTTTTGAATCGATTTCTGCTCTTTTGACAATAAAAAATCCACTGATCCGCCTCCTTAGAAAAATGATTACAGGGGAATGTTACCATGGCGCCGGAACGGTGCCGGCCGCTGCTTGTTTTTGAGCATGGCCAGACCGGTGATGATCTGGTGCCGGGTATCTGCCGGGTCGATCACCTTGTCCACCAGCATGTTGGAGGCCGCATGAAACGGGTTGGAATACTTGTAATCATATTCCCGGATCTTTTCCGCCTTGAATGCATCCGGATCCTGCGCCTCCATGATCTGTTTCCTGTATATGATATTGATGGCGGCTGCCGTGTCCAGCACCACCAGCTGGGCCACGGGCCAGGCCAGCATCAGGTCCACACCCATGCCGGCGCAGCACATGGCCATGACCGCGCCGCCGTATTCCTTTCGCAGGGCCAGGGTGATCTTGGGTACGGTGGCCTCGGCATAGGCGTAGAGCATTTTGGCCCCGTGCCGGATAATACCGGCATACTCCTGTTTTACCCCGGGAAAATATCCGGGCACATCCACCAGATTCACCAGGGGGATGCTAAAACAGTCACAGAACCGGATAAACCGGGCTGCCTTGTCTGCGGACTGAAAATCCAGGCATCCGGCCATGACCTGCGGCTGGTTGGCCACAATGCCCACGGTGTTTCCATCCATGCGGGCAAATCCGGTAATGATGTTGCGGGCAAATGCCGGCAAAACCTCCAAAAACGCATGGTTGTCCACAATCTCTTCAATCACCTTGTGCATGTCATAGGCTTTTTTAAAATCAGCCGGTACGATATCGGTGAGCGCCGGATTTTTGCGTGCCGCCTCATCATCACAGGGAAAGGCTGGGGGGGGGTGTTCATGGTTTTCCGGCAGAAAGCTGAGCAGATACCGAATCAAACTGATGCTGTGTTCCTCAGACTGTGCAACAAAATGGGCCTGTCCGGTTATTCTGCTGTGCACATCCGCCCCGCCCAGTTCCTCCAGGGTCACCTTTTCTCCTGTGACATCATGGATCACCTTGGGACCGGTGATCACCATCTGGCTCTGTTTTTCAATCATGACGATAAAATCGGTCAATGCCGGTGAATACACAGACACCCCGGCACAGGGGCCCATGATGCACGATATCTGGGGAATCACACCGGATGCGGCCGTGTTTCTGAAAAACATGCCGGCCACCCCTTTGGACGCAAAAAAACCTTCATGAAGCCGGCCCCCGCCGGAATCAAACAGGCCCACCACCGGGGCCTTGACTTTCAGGGCTTCATCCATGATACGGCAGATTTTCTGACCGTGGATGGTGCCCACAGACCCGCCCAGGACCGTGACATCCTGGGCATAGGCAAACACCCGCCGTCCGTCGATCATGCCATGCCCGACCACCACCCCGTCTCCGGGTTTCTTGCGCTGGTCCATGCCGAATACCGTACACTGGCTTTCTGCCAGGTCATTGAGTTCAATAAAAGTATCATCATCAAACAATAGGTTCAGGCGTTCCCTGGCTGTACGTCTGCCGGCAGCATGGTGGCGGTCCACAAATTTTTCACCGCCCCCCATCCATGCCTCTTGCTGAAGCGATTTCAGCCTTTCCAACTCTTTTTCATGTGATTTTGCAGTCATGGCATATCCTCGGCATATGAGATTCATGGCAGCCTGCTGCTGCAGCAGGGCAGCAACCCAACAGATTTCACCAAACAGGTCCGACCAGTTTTTGTGACTTGATCTTGATATTGTGTACTGTATACAATACTTCAATGTCAAGCATATATTCAAAAAAAACGGCTTTTTTCAAAAGACATGCAAAAGGCTTGCACGGTCAGCCCTGCAGAATGGCAGGATCTTGATACATTCTGTCCTCCTGGATACTGCTCCTGGCTGTTACACAATGTAACCGCATGGAGATGCAAGGTCACATATAGATAGTGACAAAGCCCCGTGAGGGTATCAAATGGATGAACAGGATGTGGTGAGATGCGACGGCCCCGGGCTGTTACAAATTTTGTATGTCCCACCGGAAAAAATTCTGCTATTATCCCGATCTGAATAACATTCATGCCCTGACGGGCACAACAAATTATGAAAGTTATGAGTGGTGAGTTATGAGTATTGAGAGAAGCTAATTTGATATTTTTTCTCACTACTCAAACCTCATATCTCACTACTTTCATATAAACATTCATGCCCTGACGGGCACAACAAAGCATGAAAGCTTTTAGCTGAGTACTGACGGCTTTCCTATAAATAATAACTGGATTTTTACATGATCCCAAAAAATTTTCGGTATATATAATGACACAAATCCATCCCCTTGATTCTCTGTCTGCCATGCGCGCCAGGCTGCTGAAAGGCATGCTGACCGCCCTGTCCATATTGGGCCTGCCTGCGCTGGTCATTGCCTGCTTTGAGGCAGCCAGACTAAACCAGACGGGCGGTATCCTCTTGTATATCGTGCTGTATTTTCTGGCGGTTTCCGCCACTCTGGCCTTTAACCGCATACCCTTTGTTTTCAGTGCCTGCGTGATGCTCGGGTGCCTGTATATGATATCACTTTTCACACTGATGCATTTTTCTTTTTCCGGTGCAGGTATCGAAATTTTTTTAACCGTCACTGTGCTGACCACGGTTTTACTGGGAATACACAGCGGTCTTTTTGTCGGGGGTCTGTGCCTTGTTTCTCTGATTGCATCTGGTTTGTGTTTTGTGTACGGTTTAATTCCCATTACCCCGGGCATGCCCGCCACTACAGGCCAACTGGTTTCCTGGTTGACAGCTGCCGGGGTTTTCATCCTTCTGGCCGGCACCACTATTCTGGGTGCCGGCATGCTCCAGGAACATCTGATCCGATCTGCTGCAACCGTGCACAGCCAGGCGGAGGCACTTGCCCGTGCCAATGAAAAACTGTCAGAGGAGATGCAGCAGCGGTCAACGGTTGAAGGAAAGCTTAAGCAAAGCGAATTGCAGTTCAGAACCTTGTTTGAAATGGCCCCGGATGCCATGTACCTGACCGATCTGGAAGGCAGTTTCATTGACGGCAATCAGGCCGCAGAAACCCTGATGGGCATATCCCGAAACACCTTTATCGGAAAAAATTTTCTCACCCTGGGCATTCTGTCCCCTGATGAGGCGCCAAAAGCCCTGGATCTTCTGGAAAAAAATATCCAGGGCCAATCAACAGGGCCTGATGAGATCTCTCTGGTCAACACCGACGGCAAGACCATTGTTGTGGAAATCCGCACCGCTCCGTTTCACATGAATGACCGCCCGGTCATACTGGGCATCGCCCGGGATGTATCAGAGCGCAAACGCCTGGAAGCCCGTATCAACCAGGCCCGTAAAATGGAATCCGTCGGCAACCTGGCAGGAGGTGTGGCCCATGATTTCAACAATATGCTCAGCGTCATCATCGGCAACGCAGAACTTGCCATGAACCAGACAGACCCTGATGATTTTTCCCACCACTGCCTTCAGGAAGTTCTCACAGCAGCCCGGCATTCCGCAACAGTCACCAGCCAGCTGCTGGCATTTGCCAGAAAACAGACCGCCGCCCCTGCCGTGCTTGACCTGAACCAGACCATTGAAACCATGCTCAGGCTCCACAGGCGGCTCATTGGAGAAACGATCGATCTGGCGTACAAACCGGGCAAAGATGTCTGGCCGGTGAAAATGGATCCCTCCCAGATCGACCAGATTCTGGCCAATTTATGCGCCAATGCCGGGGATGCGGTGTCAGATAACGGGAAAATTATCATTGAAACCAGCACCATAACCATTGACCCTGCCTTTTGCACCACGCATGCTGATGCGGTTCCCGGGGATTTTGTGCTGCTGGCTGTCAGTGACAACGGCTGCGGCATGGACAAGCAGACCCTGGACAATCTGTTTGAGCCGTTTTACACCACCAAGGGCGTAGGCGAGGGCAGCGGCCTGGGCCTTGCCACGGTCTATGGCATCGTCCGGCAGAACAACGGCTTTATCACCGTTGAGAGCACGCCCGGCAGCGGCACCACATTCAACCTGTTTCTTCCCCGGTACCTGTCCAAAGCGGAGCTGTCCTTCACTATTGGGGTCAGAAGTTAACTTTTTTACCTTTTTTTCATCCATGACATCAATTATATGCGGCTGTTCCAAAAAAGGTAAAAAAGTTAACTTCTGACCCCGCTTGTATACAGGTTTTTTTCATAAAAAAATGACCCGGCAACCAGCACTGCTGCGGCAAGCAATGCAAATGCCGGCAGGATTGCCAATGCCGTGTCAATGCCGTAGATATCAGACAGATTACCAATGACAACCGGGGCAAGACTTGAGCCAAGCAGGTGCTGGATGATGATGCTCAGGCTCAAGGAGACAGCGCAGAGTCCCGGGTGAACCACATCCTGGGTCACGGCCACACCGGAAGGAACAAATGCCACCGCAGTGATGCCCACCAAAAGCAGCACCATATACTGACCGGTTCCCTGTAAAAACCCAAAGGCGATAAACAGCAGAACACCTGTGAACAAAGCGGATACCGCTGGAAACAGGAGCCTTGCCTTTTTGTTTTTTTTCATCCATGCATCTGCCAGAAATCCGCCCAGGGGTGCCCCGATAATGGCAAGCAGCATGATGGAACCGGCTTTCATGCTTGCCTTGTCCATGGCAATGCCGTTTATCCGGTGAAAGTAGGTGGGCAGCCATGTCAAAAGCGCCGTGGTGATAAACACATTCAGGGCAAATGCCAGGTTGTTGCACAAAAGGGTGGTATTGTGGGTAAACTGCCTGGCCATATCCAGAAACTGCATGTTTGTTTCTTTGCCGGTTTTTTCCATTTTGGTGAGTTTGACCGTTTCATAATCTTTGACAAAATAAAACAACACCGCCAGGACCAGTCCGGGAACCGCCACCAGACCAAACGCATGGCGCCAGCCGAAATGATGGGCAACCAATCCCCCAAGACCGATGCCCAGGGCACTGCCCAAAGGAATGGACGCATTCCACAGCCCCAGAATCCGTGCCCTTTTTTCCATGGGAAAAAGAGCTGACAGCATGGCCGTGCCGCCCGGGGCATATCCGGCTTCTCCAATGCCGATGGCGGTTCTGGCAGCCAGAAGCTGGGGAAACGTTTTTGTGAATGCGCAGGCCAAGGTGGCCATACTCCAGACCACCGCCATGATGGAGATGCTTTTTGTGCGGCTCCAGCGGTCCACCAGAATGGACACAGGAAATGAAAACCCCAGGATTGACCAGTACACAACCGACACCAGAAGACCGCACTGGGCATCGGTCATGCCCATATCCTGTTTGAGAAAGGGAAAAAGCGATACAATAACCATGCGGTCCATGTAGTCAAACATGTACAGCAGAAACAGCAGCCAGAAAACCCTCCAGGACTGTTTTTTCGTCATGATGCCCGGCCCTTTCGTTCGTATTTCCCGTGTTTGCGCACCGCCTGGAACATGGCGATGCAGTTTTCAGGATTCACCCCGGGATGCAGGGAATTGGAAGAACAGATGATGAGGCCCCCGCCTGCGCCACCGTCTGCAATGGCCTGAATGACCGCCGCTTCCACCTGGTCCGGCGTACCAGAGGGCAGAAGATCCACACAGTCGATATTGCCCAGCAGACAGATCTTGTCGCCGCAGAAGGCTTTCATCTTTTTGATATGCATGCCGGCCTGGGGCTCCAGAGGGTTTATGCCGTCATATCCGGTGTCACGTATGGTATCCATGAGGGGCCACAGGTTGCCGTCGGAATGCCTGACCACTTTCATTCCTTTTTTGTGGGCCTTGTCAACGATCTGCCGGTTATACTGGTTGACAAAGGTTTTAAAATGGTCCGGGGATATCAGCGGACCGCTGGTGGAAGCGATATCATCTTCGATGACCAAAACGTCAAGTCCGGCCTCTGCCAGGAGATCAAGCTGGGCCAGGCTGTATTCCAGCATCATCTGTGCCACGGCGTGGATAAAATCAGGCTTGCTGACCATGTGCATCATCAGGTTTGTCATGCCCAGCAGCCGCCAGGACCGGACAAAAATTCCCCGCATAAGCCAGAAGGTTGCCTTGCTCCCTTTGAACCTGTCCACAGCCAGGTGCAGCAGCCCCAGATCTTCAGCAGCAGGCACAGGGGGTTTATAGGTTTTCAACGCTTCAAATGAGGGGACAGGATGCCCCACAGGAACGGGAATGCCGTGGGGCGAAAGCCTGTAGACCACATTGAAGCCATCAGCGACATGGGATTCGTCCACCCGGGTTTCATGACCGGTTTCAAAGGTGGTGATGCCGTCGACATCATAGTGTTCATGGATCATGAAAAGGGTGTCCACCAGCTTGAGTTTGTCATGGTCGTTCATGAGCCTGAAATCTTTTGGTTCAGGCAACCCTTCCGTGAGGTGTTTGCCGATGCCGATAATGGGGGCCTCGTTTATGCCGTGGATATACAGGGGCACACAGTCGGGCTGTTTGGTGTCAAGGGCGGTGATGATACGTTCTCTGCCAGTCACGATTTGCTGCTCCCTTTGGTCTGTACTGCATACCGGACAGCATGCAGTATATGAAATTCATTTTTCGAGCACCATTCTAAAAACGGTATATATTTTCACACAATGGTTTGTCAACATCTTATCTGCACCTTACCGGAATTTTCGCTGTTCCCATAATTTGTGTCACCAATAGATCTCCTGCAAACCTGATATTTGATCTTGTCACAAAAAAGTTGACTTCTGACCCCAATTTCCCGCAATACCATGCAGTAATGGCTTTTTTGCCTTGACTTTACCGTAAACAAGCATGTATCAACAAACAAGGCAGCTACCCATACCCCTGCAGACAAAAAAATTGCATGCAGATCCTCAGATTATTGTGAAAGGAGACAGATTTATGCAATTTTACGCAAAATTGGTTATCAGCTGTGTCTGCTTTCTTTTCCTGACCGGCAATGTCTGCCTGGCAGACAATACTGCCGCACCCATCCGCATCGGGGCCACAGTATCTTTGGAAGGCAAATTTCAAGAGCCCTCGGACATGATTCAAAAAGCGTTCAGATTCTGGGCTGAAGCGGTCAATCAAAAAGGCGGTATTCTCGGGCGCCGGGTGTCACTCACCCTCTATGATGACAAAAGCCGTCCCCAGATGGCCCGGAAACTGTACCAAAAACTCATTGAACAGGACCGGGTGGACCTTGTGTTTTCGCCATACAGCTCACCCCTGACACTGACGGCATCTGACGTCAGTGAGCAGCATGAAATGGTCATGATGGCATGCGCAGCAGCAGCCCAAAAACCCTGGCAGAGAAATTTTCGTTATCTGTTCGGGATGTATGCACCGGCCAACCGCCAGTTTATCGGGCTGCTGGATATGATGGCCAGAAAAAACCACAAGACCCTGTCAATACTTTATGATGAAACCTCTGCCTTTAACCTGGACATTGTAAACGGGGTGCGCCAGTGGGCAGACACATTTAACATCACCATCATGTTTGAACAGGGATTTCAAAACGGCAAAAAGGCGCTGCCGCACCTGGTGGCTGCGGTCAAGAAAAAAAATGCTGCCGGACTGATTTTGTCCGCCTATCCGCCGGATTGCCATGAACTGCTGGGCCTGCTGGAAAATGAACAATACCGGCCGCCGGTTCTGGCAATGCCCATCGCCCCGGTGCACCCGGATTTTGATAAAAAAGCCGGTGATATGGCTGATTTGGTTTTCAGCACCTCACAGTGGGAACCGGATGAGCGCATTCCCTTTCCAGGAACACAGCAGTTTGTTGAAAATTTCACGCAATTTGCCGGGCATATGCCCTCTTTTCATGCGGTTTCCGCCTATGCCGCCTGCAGGCTTTATGAACAGGCAATCGTCGAGACCGGCTCCCTGGACAACAAAAAATTGCGGGACTACATTTCCACGCTTGACACGGTAACTTTGCTGGGACGCTTCAAGGTGGACCACACCGGGATGCAGATCGGGCACAACCCGTTCATCATTCAATGGCAAAAAGGGAAAAAAGAGATCGTCTGGCCCCGGAAACTGCAAACAGCTGCACCTGTCTTATAGGACAAAAAAAATCCATGACAACCCCGAAAACATCTTTTTTCAACCGCATTTTGTTCAAAATTCTGGTCCCGGTGGTTATTATCGGTATCATCTTTTCAACCCTGATAGTCACCTTTCTGTCTTCTCCCATGAAAGATTTTCTCACCCGGCAGTTCGATGCCAACCTAAGCCTGGCATCTGTCACAGGGCTTCGAATCTGTGAAGACAGCTTCAATTACCTGCTGGATCTGCGCATGGAACAAAACCGGAAAATGAACCAGGTGCTGCAGAACGAAGCCCTGGATAAGATAAAAACCGCCAGCCGCCAGTTTCCCCATATCCATTTACTGGTTGTGGCATCCGGTCGATACATACAGGCCGGTTCCTGGGAAAACACCCCGAAACAATGGGAAGGGTCCCCCCTTCACGGACGAAATAATGTCACACTGCAGTGTCATATCAACGGCAGGGCTGCCAGAGCCCATGTACAGTTCTTCCCCTACTGGGACTGGCATATCATCGGTTTTGTGTTTGAAGATGACTACAAAAGCCCGATAAAGATGGCCTATACCGCCACATACCTCAGTTCGGCTGGCGTGTTTCTGGCCATGCTCGTCACCCTGGTTGCGGTATTTTTCCTGTTCATCAACAAACCGTTGCAACGGCTTATTTTTGCCACCAATGATATTGCCGGCGGCAAATTTTCCAGAATGGATAGTATTGTGCCTGATGAATTCGGGCAGTTGATGACGGCCTTCAACAGTATGGTGGCCAGCCTGGAAAACAAACAAGCAGCCGTCAACAGCCTGATCCATCAGCTCAAAGAAAGTGAGGCATTGTTCCGGTCCCAGTTCGAATTCGGCAACATCGGCATTGCCATCACCTCCCCTGACAAAGGCTGGATCCGTGCCAATGACCGGTTGTGCCGCATGTTGGGCTACAGTGAGGAGGAACTGCGGCAGAAAACCTGGCCCGACATGACCCATCCTGATGACCTGAGAGTCGACATGGCCAGTTACAACAGCCTGCTGGCCGGCGAGATTGACAGCTATGAGATGGAAAAACGGTTTTTCCACAAAAACAAAAACATTGTGTTCACCCATCTCAATGTGTCCTGTTTCCGGAACCCGGACCAGTCCGTTAAATTCATCATCGCCTCCCTGCTGGATATCTCCGACAGGAAACAGGCGGAAGCAGAAAAGAAAAAACTGGATCTCCAGCTGGCCCAGGCCCAGAAAATGGAGGCCATAGGCACCCTTGCCGGGGGGATCGCCCATGACTTCAACAACATGCTGGGGGTGATTTCCGGACGGGCGGAACTGGGCCTGCAAAAATCATCCCCCACCGATCCTGTGTACAAGGATCTGGAACAGATCCACAATGCTGCGGGCCGGTCCACCGATATCACCCGGCAGCTGCTGGCCTTTGCCAGAAAGCAGACCATCTCCCCGAAGGTGATCGATCTGAACCATACTGTGGGCAACATGATTAAAATGCTGGGCCGGCTTCTCGGTGAAGATATCGACCTGCTGTGGCAGCCGGCCGATGATCTGTGGTCGGTAAAAATAGATCCGTCCCAGCTTGATCAGATCCTGGTAAACCTGTGCGTAAACGCCAGGGATGCCATCGCAGATGTGGGCAAAATAACCATTGAAACCGGCATGAAAGTGTTTGATCCAGCCTATTGTGCCACACATGCCGGATTTGTGCCCGGGAAATTTGTTTTACTGGCAGTGAGCGACGATGGCTGCGGCATGGACAGACACACCCTGGACAACCTGTTTGAACCCTTTTTCACCACCAAGGAAACCGGCAGGGGCACCGGCCTGGGCCTTGCCACGGTATACGGCATTGTCAAGCAGAACAATGGATTCATCAATGTTTACAGTGAGCCGGAAAAAGGTACCAGCTTCAGGATCTACCTACCGCCCCATTCCGCGGCCATGCCCGAAAAAATCCAGGAAAAAACGGCGGCACCAATGCCCCGGGGCAGCGGCGAAACCCTGCTTGTCGTGGAAGATGATGCCGCTATTCTGGACATGCTGGAAACCATGCTGAAAAGCCTGCATTACACCATTCTTACCGCAGATTCCCCCAGCCGTGCCCTGGCTGCGGCCCAGTCGCACAAGGGCCGGATCCACCTGGTCATCACCGATGTGGTGATGCCGGAGATGAACGGACGGGACCTGGCCGAAAAACTGTCCGCCCTGTATCCGGATATCAACATTTTGTTCATGTCCGGCTATACCGCCAATGTCATCGCCCATCAGGGGGTGCTGGAAGAAGGGGTCCACTTTATCCAGAAACCCTTTTCCATGCAGGATATGGCCGCCAAAATACACGAAGTACTGGGGGTCAGAAGTTAACTTTTTTACCTAAAAAACCCCGGAAACTGTTGTGATTCCGTGACATTCTGTTAATTATACAATTATGCGCCACTGCACAAAAAAGGTAAAAAAATTAACTTCTGACCCCAGTGTTTGAAAAGAGACAGGCTATTTTTTCTCTGCTTTTCACCAGATCATCTGTATCGGTTGAAAAAATTTCAAGGGTGATGGTGTCATCATACCCGGCCTGTTTCAGGTCCGAGACAAACCCTTCAAAATTGATATTGCCCTTTCCCACCGCCAGGTGGTCATCTTGTTTTCCAAAATTGTCACTGACATGGACATGGCCGATACGGTTCCCAAACCGGCTGACAAACTGCCCCAGTCTGGCCTGTTCCGGATCTCCAATATTGGCATGCCCGGTATCCAGTGTCATTTTCACATCGGAATATTCCGCAAAAAGGGAAACAAATGCATCCGGATCATAAAAAATATGGTACCCGGGAAACATGTTTTCAAAACACAGCTGGATGTGCAGCCTTTCCGCATGAGCAACAATGACGGCCAGGCTTTCCCCGGCATATTTTTTTGCGGTTTCCATGACAAACACCCCCATGCCGGTGATATATCCCGGATGCAGCACCGCTTTTTTTGCACCGATGGCTGCGGCAGCATCCAGAGAATACAGCATCTCATCCAGAGATGCCTTTCGAATACCGGGTGACAGGTCCGGTGTATACACAAATGAGGGGAGATGACACACCACCGGCAGGTGGCAGGCATCCAGGGCGGCAATGATCTGTTTTTCCATGTCCCTTACCCTGGCCCAGTGCCCCTCGGGCGGATCCATGGACAGTTCAAAAAAATCAAATCCCAGATCGCCCGCCTTTTTGATCTCATCTGCCACCGGTTTTATTGGAAAGCTGGCAGCCCCGTATTTCATATCTCCCCCATGCGTTTCATTTCCACAAGCGATAATTGTCATTCAGACAGTTTTTTCAAAAACCGTCCCAGTTCTTTTTCCACGCCCTTTTTCAACTGCTCCACCGGCTCTGATGAGGAGTTGGTGAGGATTTTTGAAATCACGGCTGTTATATCCGGCGTGATGGCCGGATCAGCCAGCGGACCTTTGACATATATGGGGACCGTAACCCCGGCAAGTTCAGCAAGATCTTTGCCTGTCTGTCCTTTGGAGGTTTCCACCACCGATATCATTGCCTTGTAGTCAATGGTTTCTCTGACAATATCCGCCACGATGCCGGTACCGGACACCCGCAGGGCCGGAGATTTTCCTGCCAGATCATCCAGGAAGACAACGCCGTTTTTCACAACAGGATTGCCGGTAAGATCGGTGAAATCGGTTTCCGCCTGTTCCGAAACCGCCAGGGTCTGATTCTCCCGCAGGGATTTGAGACTCCGGAGAAATTTTCCCGCGTTAAAGCCCTTGACGGCCCCGTTTTTAAAGGAAAAAGACATGGTGCCGTTCAGGTTCTGCTTCATGGCATCCACCTCCAGGCCCCTGGTTGTCAGGGCGGCGGTCACATCACCGGTTCCCCGAATCCGGGCGGTCCGGGTCATGTCCATGAGCAAAGGTTCCACCTCCACCCCTTTCAAAGCCGTATCAATGGACAGTTTGGGGATATCCCCGGTGGCATCCAGCACCACCTTTCCGTCATAGGTTCCCTTGTAGAGGTCGGCTGTCACCGGAGACTTGGTAAGGATGCCGTCTTTGGCTGTCACATCCACCCGCACCCGGGAAAGGGCAGCCCCTGAAACAACCAGGTCTTCAATGGCCAGAGATACTTTGAGCTTCAGGGCCCTGAGCAGTTCCACCGGGATCTGGACGGCAGCACCTGCTGCCGCGGTTTCCGGGGTCACCGGCCCGGCTGTCTGTTTTTTACCATCAGCTGCTTTGTCTTTCGGAGGCATATACCGGTCCGCATTGAGCCGGTCCACTGCCAGATCACATGTGATACTTGGATCTGGGAAACCCAGTATGGCCAAGTCACCGTTGATTTTTGTGTCATCCAGAACCGCTGCCAGGCGGGTGAGCCGGATATCGGTGGCAGATCCGGAAAAATCGGTTTCCACTGCCAGTTTCTCAAACACCTTTTTATCCGAAGTATCCGGCAGGGGCTGGTTCAATTTCTTCATCAGATCCCGCAGGTTGAACCGGGCCAGGGAAATATTGCCCGTGTATTCCGGGGATGTCTGTATCTGCTTTGCAGTCAGGCTGCCGGAAACATCCAGATCCAGACCTTTGAAGGAAAAAGAGGGCAGCGCCAGGATCTGCTTTTCAAGCTGCAGCTGCACCGGTGCATCCAACGTCACGAAAACCGGGGCGTTGGGAATCTGTGCGCCGGCAAGGCCAAGCCTGACCTGCATGGGATCCAGTGCCAGGTTCTGATAATTACCATTGAACCGGCCCTTTACAACCACCGTGTCCAGTACGGCCCCCAGATCCGGCTGGTCCATGGCTGCAAGCAGGCGGCCCACCTGTCTGCCCTCCAAAGCAATACCGCCGTCCAGGACAGCTGCTTCAGAACCCAAATCCCGGGCACTGACATCTGCCTCCACAGTAACACCAAGACCAGCCATACCCAGGTTCTCCAACAGCACCCTGCCCTGTCCCATATCCAGATCCATGGTCACATCCGCATGAAATTTCTTCTGTTCCGCCCCGGCTGCTGCCAAATGCCTGCCCATATCTGCCAGAAACGCATCCTCCTGGACAATACCGGCCAGTTCCATTACCAATGGCAGATCAGGCCCGTCAGCCCTGACATGGACCTTGGCCGATGGTTTGGAAGTGGTGATGTTTTTCCCGGAAATTTGTGCCTCTGCAGACATACCCAGGGCCTGGAATACAAATTTCGGCATATCCATGCGGCCGGTTTTCAGATCCGCATCAACCTTGGTTTCCATATGAAACGCTTTTTCTTTAGCATTTTCCAGCCGGTTTCCCACAGCATCCAGGGGCAGGCGGTTTCCCCCAAATCTGCCCGCCACCTGGAGCAGGGTGGGCAGATCAGGCCCGGCTGCTGTTACATCACCTGTAAAAGCGGGGGCATCAGACTGGATACCTTCCGCCTGGAATGTGCCGGTTATGTCTGCGCCCAGCATATGTACGGCCAGCTTTGGAACAGACACCATGCCTTTGCGGGTATCAGATGAAATCTTTGCCTGCAGGTCAAAGGACCGGTCCGGCAAACCCGCCAGCTGTTTTGACAAATCACCGCCTTCAAACACCGCGAACAGCCGGGCAAGGTCTTTTCCCGCTATATCCAGATCCATGTCAACCCGGGAAACACCGGATTTCATGCCGCCCAGAAAAATATTACCGGCCGCACTGGTATCCAGACCATCTGCCTGCAGGTTTTTGACAGACAGGGTGTCTTCTGCAAGGTCCAGTTCCATGGCACATGCCAGGTTCAGTGCAGCAGGTTTTTTCCCCAGGACCGGGCCGGAAAGCTGTGCATTGGCTGAAAAAGGCTGTATCCGATACTGCCCGGTGTTGAAATCATAAAAAATTTTTCCCTCCAGCGCGGCATCTGCTGAGATATCAGGTGCTGTGGCTGCAGCCGTAAAGGAGAGGGAAAGATCAACAGGGTCTCCCGGCTCCACGCTGCCGGTGGTGATATTCAAATCAGATACCGTATATGTTTCCCCTGCTGCCTGGTCATCAAATGCAAAGGCTGCATCCTGGATATCCACTCCCCCTTGCAGCAGGACCGCCAGATTTGCCATGTCAAAGCCCTTGCCTGAAGACGGGGCAGGCGATGTATCGGGCACCCCGGTCCCGGAAGCCCCCCCCAGGTCCTCCCAGTTGGATACCCCTGCCTGGTTCCTGGCCAGATTGACACGGACCCCCTTAAGGACGATGGTATCCATTTCAAGCTGTTTTCTGAGCAGGGGCAGGGTCTTGACCCGGACCATGACATGATCGGCCGCCAGCATAGGCTGATCCCCGAACCCCGGGCCATTTTCCACAAAAATACCGGATGTTTCCACATGCAGCCAGGGAAAATACCCGATCTTCAGATCCCCCTGGATTTCAAAGGTGCGGCCCATCTGCTGGCTGACCTTTCCGGCAATATAGTCCTTGTACCGGTTGGGATCCAGGTTCAAGACGATGACTGCTGCAACGACCACTAACAAAAGCAGTATTCCTACCCCTGACAAAACATAAATGACAGATTTTTTCATGGATTCACCTCTTTGATTACATGGATGTCCAAACCATACCTTATCCCTGACACGATTTCAATCACCCGTATCATTTATCTGGATATCTGCCATAAGCATGCCAGGTTTTGGTTCTTTCTGTGCAGTTCTCTTTGCCATGCCCGCCCCTGTTGGTGTCCTGTGCCCGGCCCGAGATCTTTCGGGGCCGGTTTTCGTAACTTTTTTTAGTCAAGTAACTGATCACCTGTATCCGGTTCTGTATTCCGGTATGTCTGCTGGCCCCTCCGGATCTGACGGTCC